>JBIKRJ010000023.1:0-18952 GCA_044349205.1 Cytophagales bacterium
CATACGAAAAACTCGGATTCAAGAAGGTTGATGTAAGCCCTCCTATCATGTTTTGGATACACCCTCAACACCTGAATCGCTTGTCGTGGCAAGAAGCAGAGGAAATTTTTGCCCAAAAACAGCCTTCTACAAATAAGGAGTTGGAAAACTATTTACTTGAAAAAGGCTATCGCCAAATCTTCAACCAAGGGAATTACAAATACCTCTTACTACTCAAATAAGCAAAAAAAGACCCAACATGGTCGGGTCTTTTTTAGAATGCTAATTGCAGCTTTTGTTTGCAGATTGGTCAATTTTTTGAAAACCATTTCCTTACAGATTACTTTTTGGGTAAAATAGTTGCCACGACCAAAAGAAAAAGTAGAAAAAAGTGTGTAGGCAGCAGCCGTTAAAATGTCGATATTGCGTTCTGTTTTTTCGAAAGAATGAAAAAAAGTTTTGACATTATCTATGTTTTTATCGCCTTGGCAGGCATTGCGCTTTTTATTCCGTTTTTGGGATCAGCACATTTATTCGACTGGGACGAGGTGAATTTTGCCGAGTGCGCACGCGAAATGCTTATCACAAAAGATTATTCACGCGTTTACATCGACTTTCAACCATTTTGGGAAAAACCCCCCATGTTTTTTTGGCTTCAAAGCACTGCCATGCAAGTATTTGGTGTGAACGAGTTTGCGGCACGTTTCCCCAACGCACTTTGTGGCATCGCCACATTGCTTATTTTATATGCCATTGGCAAAAAACTCATCCACCAAAAATTCGGCATTTTATGGTCTTTGGCCTATGCGGGTTCTTTTTTCCCCAACATGTATTTCAAGTCTGGCATTATCGACCCTTGGTTCAATCTTTTCATCTTTTTATCGCTGTACTTTTTCATTCTCTATTCCTGGAAGCGTAATCATGTAGAAAAATCCTCACTCGGTCATGGACTTTTCTACTATGCCGCCCTTTCGGGAGTTTTCATGGGCATGGCCATTTTGATGAAAGGACAAGTGGCCTTTGTGCTATTTTGCCTCAGTTTGGGTGTGTACTTTTTGTACAATCGTTTCAACCTTTTTTTCAGTGTAGTGCATGTGTTTTGGTATTTGTTGGTCACTTTTTTGGTTACCCTTACTTGGTATGGCTACGAGACCGCCAAAAACGGCACTTGGTTTATCGCTGAGTTTATCCAATACCAATACCGATTGTTTTCAACCCACGACGCCGGACAAGAAGGGTTTCCGGGCTATCATTATGTGGTTATTTTGCTGGGATGCTTTCCTGCTTCGGTGCTTGCCTTGCCCTCTTTTATCAGAAAAGAACAGGAAAGAAGACACGAAAAAGATTTCAGGATATGGATGGTCATTCTTTTTTGGGTGGTGACCTTGCTTTTTAGCATTGTCAAGTCGCGCATTATCCACTATTCATCCTTGGCATGGTTTCCAGTCACTTTTTTGGCAGCTTATACGGTTTACAACCTTATCGAAAGGCGTAGCGACTGGAAACGCTATGTGGGGATTTTGGTGGGAATCATTGGTTTTTTCATTGCCCTGCTTTTGGCTGTATTTCCTTTTTTGGCGATGAATATCAGGAAACTAATCCCGTATGTACACGATGTGTTTGCCCAAGCCAACATGGAAGCCGATGTGCCTTGGACTGGCTTTGAATGTCTGATAGGAATTGCTTTTGCCGTATTTGTGTTTTGGGGGATAAAATGGTTCAAAAACGGTAAGCCGTATCAAGCGGCATTGGTGCTTTTTGGCGGAACCGGTCTCACCATTTTTTTGGCTAGCGCCGTGATAGTACCCAAAGTTGAAGGCTATTCGCAAAGAGCCGCCATAGCGTTTTTTGAACAACGAGTAGGGGAAAATTGCTATGTACAAGTCCTTGACTATAAAAGCTATGCACATCTTTTTTATACCAAAAAAACGCGTCCTTCAAACCCAAACTACTACAACATGGACTGGCTCTTGAACGGCGACATAGACAAGCCCGTGTATTTTGTAAGCAAAGTTGACCGCCCCGAAGCGTACGAAAACAAGCCTCAGCTGAAGGAATTGTACCGAAAAAATGGCTTTGTATTCTTCAAAAGAGAAATGCCAAGGAAGAAATAAGCGCTTCAATCTGCTTTTTTTCTTCGTCCAAATTTTTTGAGCAACCTGCTTACTAGTTGGTCGTTCGCACCCATGAATCCTTTTAGTTGGGTATACATACCAAGCATCCAATTGTCTAGACGAATACGGTATTTTTTAGCGTCATCTTGCGGACGGACTTGAAAATGGGTGGCCTTTTTCAATGGTTTTTTTTCTATGGTGTAGTAGTAAAGCGCAATAGACCGTCGAAACCGGTCGGGCGGACAATTCAACGGGTCGGGGTGACCGTGAAAAGAATCTTCGTCGGTATTAAAAATGACACAGCGGTTGAAAATGGGTGCAATTTTTTGTCTGCATGCTTTCATTTCCTTATCCCATAGCTCCAAATCGCCACCCCATTCGGGCTGCCAATCTTTGTTCAAATACACAATTACATTCAGGCGGCGGCGCCAATGACGATGGTGGGGATGCACCGTAAAATCGGAATGAATATTCAAAAAACCACCTCTTGCAGACTGATGAATACCCCCGCCCTCGTAACTGTCGTCAGTTATTAAGTTTTCAATGCCTGTGACCTGACTAAGAAAAGATAAAAAGGCAGGCGTACTCAATGCTTCAATAGTTTTGCGAAGCGCAAAAGGCAATAATTCCACTTTATTTAAGCCTCTCTTGTCTTGGTTGAAATGCAAATAATCTATCCAACCATTTGATTGGTTCAAACTTTGAAATTCCTCCAAATATTGGTTCAAAAGCTCCTCATCCAAAAAATGATCCAAAACTGCATGCGGAAAAGGTTCGGCCTGTTGATATTGGAAACTAAGCTGAGGAAGCAGCTTTTGCCATTTTTCAAAATCAATAACGGAAGAACTGATGCATGCGGTGGACATGAAGCAAAGATAAAATAGCCCGTTTGCTATCCAAAAATACCACCATTGAATATCAACTTCTTAAGAAATCATTTTAAAGAAATCGAAACAATTTAGCGCGTCATCGTGATTATCTTTGAAAATTAAAGTCCCAAAACATGCCCCAAAACCGTCTGTCAAACGAAACAAGTCCTTACTTGTTGCAACATGCCCACAACCCGGTAGACTGGTATCCTTGGGGGAGTGAAGCCTTGGAAATTGCCAAAAAGGAAGACAAGCCAATCTTACTCAGTATTGGCTATTCGGCATGCCACTGGTGCCATGTAATGGAACGCGAATGTTTTGAAAATGAGCAAATTGCAGAACTAATGAACGCCTACTTTGTGTGTATAAAAGTAGACCGAGAAGAGCGCCCCGACATTGACCAACTGTATATGGACGCCGTGCATGCCATGGGATTACAAGGCGGTTGGCCTCTGAATGTCATTCTTTCTGCCGATGCAAAGCCCTTTTATGGTGGTACCTATTTTCCGCCTGGCCGCTGGATGAACCTTCTGCGAGGAATACACGAAGCCTACACAAAAGACCGCGACAAGTTGGAAGAATCGGCCGAAGGTTTTGCCGAATCACTCAAGCGAAGTGAATACGAAAAATATGGCTTGGGAAAAGAAAAACCCGCTTTTGAGGACAAGCATTACGAGCAAATGTTTGAACACTTGGCCAAATCGTTCGACCGTGAAAAAGGGGGTACGCAAAAATCGCCCAAATTTCCGATGCCTTGCGTGTGGCTATTTTTATTGCGTTACCATGCCCATACCGGCAATAGTTTGGCTTTTGAACAAGTACATCTTACACTTGAAAAAATGGCATTGGGTGGCATTTATGACCAAATAGGTGGCGGTTTTTCTCGTTACAGTACCGATGTCGAATGGTTTGCACCGCACTTTGAAAAAATGTTGTACGACAACGGGCAGTTGTTGAGTTTGTATGCCGAAGCTTACCAAAGTACCCAAAATGAGCTGTACAAAGACACGGTGTACCAAACCATCGATTTTGTGACCCGCGAACTTACTTCGTCCGAAGGTGGATTTTATTCCGCCTTGGATGCCGACAGCGAAGGCGTGGAAGGCAAGTTTTATGTATGGACACATGAAGAATTATTGTCATTTGATTTGCCCAAATTTGACTTGTTTGCTACATATTTCAATGTAAAGGAACATGGTACTTGGGAACACGAAACCAATATTTTGTGTCACGACTTTCGCGCGGATGCGTTTTGCAAAATGCGCGGCATTGAGTTGGAATCTTTCAAAAAACTGAAGAAAGAATGGGTGGAAATACTTATTCAAAAAAGATCGGCACGGGTGCGCCCTGGTCTCGACGACAAGATACTGGCCTCGTGGAACGGCTTAATGCTGAATGGAATTGTTGATGCCTACCGCGTTTTTCAAGAAGACCGTTTTTTGGTTTTAGCTATTCAAAATGCCGATTTCATTCAAAAAAAATTGATAAACAACGAACAACTTTTTCACAGCTACAAAAATGGAGTACCCAAAATAGAGGCCTTTTTGGAAGACTATGCCAGTCTCATACAAGCATTCATTAATCTATATCAGGCCACCTTTGATGAAAAGTGGTTGCTAATGGCACAGTCGCTTACCGAAACTTGTTTGGCCAAATTTTGGGACAAGGAAGAAATGCTATTTCATTTCACTTCGGTTGAGTCAGAAAAATTGATAGCCCGCAAAAAAGAGATTTTCGACAATGTAATTCCTTCTTCCAATTCGATAATGGCGGGCAATCTCATATTGCTGGGGCATTTGCTAAGCCACGAACAGTACATTGAAAAGGGCGCAGAAATGCTGAAAACTATTCAGCCATTGATGACAGGCGAACCTTACTACATGGCCAATTGGGCTCTGGTCTCGTTCTACTTGAACAAACCTTTTCGCGAGTTGGCGATTTCAGGAGCAAATGCCCTCGCGTTCCGCAAAGAATTGGACCTAAAGCACATACCAAACAAAGTTTTGGTGGGTACAACCAAACATAGCCAACTTGAGCTGCTCGCAAACAGAACTGCCAAAGGCGGCGACACTCTTATCTATGTGTGTGAAAACAAAACCTGCCAACTGCCTGTAAAAACACCACAGGAAGCCTTGCCACTTTTGTAAAGGTCAATTCATTCAACGAATTTCGGCGACTAAAAAATTGCTGCCACACACCAAAATAAGGTCGTTTGCGTTGGCAACACCTTTGGCATGTGCAATGGCCTCATTTACCTCCTCGAACACCAGACCTTTTATTCCAAATTCGATGGCCTTTTGTTGAAGTTCGATGACAGGTAGTGCCCTAGGAATATGCGCTTGTGAAAAATAATAAGAGGCCTCTTTGGGCATAAACCTCAGTATTTTAGTTAAATCCTTGTCTTTGACTACGCCAAGCACTATGTGTAGATGTGAAGATTTATAACCTGTGGCAGTTTCCAATACCGACCGAATGCCTTCTTCGTTGTGGGCAATGTCGCAAACTGTGAGCGGATTTTCGGACAAAATCTGCCAACGTCCCCTCAAGCCTGTGTTTACGATTACTTTTTCAATGCCAAGGTGCAGTGCTTCGTCCGATATTTTTATCCCCTTTTGCCTAACCACATCGACCGATTGCAAAATGCCCGCCAAGTTTTTCAGTTGATAGTCGCCCAAAAGGCCACTTTTTATCTCAAAATCATGTCCATCGGATTGCTTGACACGGCACAACATACTGCCGTTTATGTAGTTATTTTTATGTATTTGATAACAATCGGAAGCAAAAAATAAGTCGGCATTTTGGTTTTGGGCTGTTTGTACAAAAACCGATTCCACCTCTTTTTGCCTTTCGCCAATCACGACTGGCACTTGCTTTTTGATGATTCCAGCTTTTTGCGAGGCTATTTCGGGCAAAGTGTTGCCCAGCAAGTCCATGTGGTCATAGCTAATGTTGGTAATAAGGGAAAGAATTGGTGTAATGACATTGGTAGAATCCAACTTCCCGCCCACGCCAGTTTCAATCACGGCGATGTCCACTTTTTTTTCAGCAAAATATTGGAATGCCATAGCCACAGTAACTTCAAAAAAAGAGGGCTTTATTTCGGGAAACAAATGTTTGATACGTTCCACAAACCGTATCACAAAATCTTCCTCTACATAGCGGCCATTTATTTTTATTCTTTCGCCAAAATGCACCACATGGGGGGATGTGTAAAGCCCTGTCTTGTAATGTGCCTCTTGCAGCACCGAAGCCATATAGTGCGAACAACTTCCTTTTCCGTTTGTGCCGGCAATGTGAATGGTGTTGAAAGCAAGGTGAGGATTGCCCAAATAAGCCAAAAGCGCCTGTGTCCTGCTCAGATCTTTTTTGTAGGCCGAAGCACCTTGAAGGTGGAAAACGGGCAATTGGGTATAAAGGAAATCGAGCGTTTCCTGAAAAGTCATGTCGTTAAAATTGTGGCTCTCTGCAATGATTTGATTGGAAATGTATGGACTCTAAACACCAAGAACGACCTATTTGGAGCGTATGATGATGGTCAAAAATCCAGTAGAATTGGGGGCTGTGCGCGCATTTTTATCTTTGACAAATGAGCCTTTTTCTATTTGACTCTTGTAGTAGTTTTCTACGCTTGTACTCACCGATTTTTCCAATGTTTGTATGTTGACCACTTCGCCTTCTTCGTCAACCACTATCTTGAAGCGTAAACGTCCGTTTTCGTTCGAATCGTCGGTATTTATTTTAAAATCCATTTTCCAACCGGCCATGTCGAGCGATGTTCCGCCGCTTCCCCCTGCACCGGTACCGCCAGTTCCGGGGTTGCCGTAAAGTGCTTTGGCATTCAGTTCGCCTTGCGGATTACCTTGGTCGCCCACTTTTCCTTGCTTGTCGCCATTGTTATTGCCGCCGGTGGTTTCGGTACCTATTTTTCCCGAAACTGCTTTTTCTTCTGCTTTTGACGTTGCGTTATTTTTCTGGTCGGCGGCCTTGGTATCCGAAGTTTTGGTATTTTGGTTTTGCGTGTTTTGGATTTCTTGTTTCGCCGTTACGCCGGTTTCTTCGTCTGAAGCCAACCAATTTTCTTCAGGACTTTGCGGGTCTTGGGGTTGTGGCTCGCTGGTATTTTGGTTTGGGTTATTGACATCTTGCGGCTTGGCTTCCTGTTCTAAAGGCGAGTCGTTGGCCTCGTTGTAGGTTTGTACTTCGCCAGTGCCTTCGTCTACATATCCCAAATTCAACACCACGCCCGAACCAGCACCCAACGGCGGATTGGGTGTGTGAAGCAGGCTAAAAAGCAGCACCAACAACAATACCGCATGTATTGTGAAGGTGGTCGCCCCTGCAATTAGTTGGTCTTTTGATTTTGGTTGCATCATATTTCTCACACGAATAACGCATTTTATCGAAGTATTGTCAATTTTTAAGGCTAAAATGGCAAAGAGAATACGGTGATAAGTATTCTACATTGCTTGTATTTGCGATTTCACTTGGTTGTTTTTAATTTAGCCACAACAAAATAAAATTTTACGACCATGTCGAAAGCACAAGACGCTAAAAAAGAAAAGAAAAAAGAGCCTACAAAATCACTAAAAGAAAAAAGGGCAGAAAAGGCGTTGAAAAAGGCCGATAAAAGGTAAGCCAGAATTATTTTTCTAGGTCTTGCTTTTAGCTAAATCTCTTTTTCGGTATACTTAGAAGGGCACTTCATCAAAATCTTGTCGGCGACAAAGACCTCGTCTTTGACTGAACCGATGATGACTATTTGCTCCGAGCGCTCGAAATCGACAGGTTTAGGGTTGCCGTACACTACGCTCATGGTAGTTTGCATGGTGTCTGTCAGGTCGAACTTGAAATAGTTGGGGTCTATCTGCGGATTGTACACTACCCCGAGCAAATTTCCAGAAGCGTCTTTTCTCAATTTTCCTACTACATGTATTTTGTCATTGTCGCCATTGGCTGCCATTTCTTTGGCTTCCTTGAAGGTGACATAGCTACTGGTGCTTCCGGTAAGTGAGATGATGACGCCTATGGCTGCCGCAATCACGACTAGCAAAATAATGTGAGTGGTTTTCATTTGTTATTTAGTCTATTTTCCAATTTGGTCAATCTACGTTCTGTCAAAAACAAATACAAAAACAGCCCAACCAAGACAATACCCACCACAGCTACTACCGTGTATATCTTCCCGTTCGTCCGTAGCACATCGGCCATTTCAGCACCTGTGTCTTGTGCCGCCAAGGGCAAAGACAAGAATACAAACCATACAAAATGCAATACTCTATTCATAATCAAGGGCTTCTTCAATTTTTGAAATGCGAATACGTATTTCAGTAATCCAAAAACCAAGCAATGTCCAACCCACAACGGCAGGATAAAAAACTTTGCGCATGTTAGAATCTAAGTCGTATGAATTAAAACCTGGATTACCACCATTGCCAGGGTGCAAAGAATCGGTGAGTCGTGGCAAAATAAAAAGCAATGGAATGAGCATGGCAAAAGCAAAAATATTGTACACAGCCGAAATTCTTGCTTTCTTTTGCGGGTCTTCCAAAGAGCCTCTCAAGACAAAATAGGCCAAATAAATGAGCATACCTATGGCCGAAGCGTTTTGCTTGGGGTCGCCACTCCAATAGGAACCCCAGGTGTATTTGGCCCATACCATGCCCGTAACCAAGCCCAATATACCAAAAACAATTCCTGTATTGGCCGCTTGCGCCGCAAATCTATCATGCCTATTTTTTCCTGTTTTTAAGTATAGTATAGAGGCTGCCGCCGATGCCAAAAGGAGCAAAATCATACCAAACCACATGGGAACGTGAAAATACAAATTTCGAATACTCTCGTTCAGGATAAACCGCCTAGGAACAGGCCCCAAAAACCCTGCCAAAATTGTGTATGACAACAGGGCTATGCATAATATTTTCCACCAAGAACCTTTTTGTGACATAGGAATTTAGGAGCGCCAAAGGTACGGAAACAGAATATATGAACAAGCTAAAACGACCAAGTTTAGGGCTCCCAAAACCAATAGCTCGTCTTGGCTGTCGCTCCAAGGCAAGCCGTCGATCGCATTTCGGGAAACTTTTATCAACATCAAAAGCAATGGTAAAATGATGGGAAATCCCAAAATAGCCATAAGGGTGGTACTGTTTCCTGCCTTTTGGGTTATGCCCGAAACCAATGTAAGTGTTGAAGAAAAACCAACGGCCCCAATTACCAAGTTGAAGATAAAAAGACCCAAATCTGCAATGGGGTTACCCAGTACAAGCAAATAAAAAGCCAAACAAAGCAGCCCCAAAAACGAAACAACCAAGGCATTGTAAATGATTTTAGAAAAGATAATTTCTTCGGGTTTGCACAAGTAATAATAGTAAAACTGGCGGTTGGTACTTTCCTGATGAAAACTTTTGGAAATGGCCGTGGTAGCCACAAAAAGCAAGATTATCCAAAACAAGGCATTCCATGTGGGCACCCCCATGGAACCTGTCTTCAATCGAAAACTCAGATAACAGACAAAAATGGTGCTGGCCACATACAAAAGCATACCTTGCAAAGCCGTACGCATGCGCCACTCGAGCAAGAGTTCCTTTTTTAACAATGCGAGCAAATGCGCCGTTTTCATTTGGTAAAAATACAACTAAAAATAGGGAGTGACGAGTGGTGAGTGCAGAGTTGTGAGTAAATTGACCAAATTTTGCAGAAGCATACAAATTTTTGAACTCGACACAGTTAAAAGACCGCCTAAGATTATTGTCTAAGCTGAACATTTCCAGGGCTTGGAACGTGGCCAAACTTTATTTTTCGTTTTACATCTCCAAAAATGCGAATGGGCCGGTTTGGCTTGCGCTGCCATTTGGTTTGGGCATTGAACCCACCACTTCGTGCAATTTGCGCTGCCCCGAGTGCCCCAGCGGACTGCGTTCATTTACGCGCCCCACCGGCATGTTGGATATGGACTTATTTCAAAAAACCATCGATGAAACTCATACCCATGTGTTTTATCTCACGCTTTATTTTCAAGGAGAGCCTTATTTGAATCCCCAATTTTTGGACATGGTGCGCTATGCCGCTTCTAAAAAAATGTTTGTAAGCACCAGCACCAATGCCCATTTCTTGAACGACGAAACCGCCCGCAAAACAGTGGAATCGGGACTTGATCGCCTTGTGATTTCGATAGACGGCACTACGCAGAATACATACGAGCAATACCGCGTAGGCGGACAGTTGGAAAAAGTGTTGGAAGGGACGCAAATGTTGTTGAAATGGAAAAAAGAATTGAAATCTGCTACCCCGCACGTGGTTTTTCAATATTTGGTAGTGGGGCCAAACGAACATCAAATTAACGAAGCCGAAAAATTGGCCAAGGATTTGGGTGTGGACGAAATAGTGTTCAAAACAGCCCAAGTGTACGATTACCAACAAGGTTCCCCGCTTATTCCACAAAACCAAAAGTATTCACGATACAAAAAAAACCAAGATGGTTCTTATTCCATCCAAAACAAATTGCTGAACCAATGCTGGAAAATGTGGCAATCGTGCGTGGTGACTTGGGATGGCCGCATAGTACCCTGCTGTTTCGACAAAGATGCGAGTCACCAAATGGGTAGCTTGAATGAAAAATCTTTTTCGGAAATTTGGTTTTCAAACCATTACCAAAACTTTAGGAAATCGCTGCTAAACAGCCGTTCCGAAATTGAAATATGTAAAAACTGTACCGAGGGCACCAAGGTATTTGCCGAGTAAGAATATGAGGCTGTTGATTATATTATCATGTGTATTGGTTCTTGATAGCATCGCTTTTTCGCAGGAATCAGTAAAAGAAAATTGGCTGCAAGAAATCGGTTTTTGGCCTGGCTTTGGATATGGCAACAGCAACCGAAATTTGCCCGAAGGAAACTATCAACCGTATTATTTTTTAGGACATATGGCTTTCAAACCTTTCTTAAAAGGCAAAAATAGCGCACTCGAAAAATTTCAATTTTACCTTGAACCTCAATTCAACCATGTGCAATTATTGGGTAAAAATGGCTCTAAAAACGAATTTGAATTTGGTTTGAACTTGGGCGTAAAATACCTACTTCCCCTCACAAAACACCTAGACTTGTTTATGAACATTGGCACGGGACCTCATGCTTTTAGCGCCACTTCTGCAAGCCAGGCGGCAGGTTTCTTGTTTTCAGACAATATGGGAATTGGACTCTATCATCACCTAAATAAAAAATGGGCTATTCTTTTCACCTACCGCATTCGGCACCTTTCAAACGCCGATACCCGCCAACCCAACAAAGGCATCAATACCGACAATTTTCATTTTGGGATGAGCTATTTCATTGGTTCAAGGCAACAACATTAAACCTTGAACTTTCAAACTATATATCCGTCGTAAAGGCCAGATAAATCCTTCTTTCCAGCATCTTGTTAATAGAATATTCGAGTCGGATTACCGAATCATAGTAGGTAACGACGTCGATGCCTATGCCCCCGCCTCGCAACCATTCGTTTGAAAGGTACTGATTTCCTGGAAAAATGGTCGAAGAATAGCCATATCCGATATCGTAATAGGCATTTAGGTAGGCAGCAAAAGGTACTTTGTTGAACTGGCGCATGGGCAAAAAGGAGCGCACCATGACCTCTTTTTCAAAAAGTTTTTTTCGGAAAGTAAGACGTTGTAGTGCAAACATCTGAGCATCTATTACATACAAATCGTAACCACGTACATAGTCTTGGTCGTAGCCCATGGCCCTTGTGTTGTAGTAGGGAATCTTATTGGGAAAAAAGGCTTTTCCCTTGCTGAGGGAAGCGAAAAAGAAGTTACGACCTAATGGTTGATATTTGGAAAAGGAGGCTTCTAATACTGCTATGTTCACATCGTCCAAAGGCGTAAAGCCTCGCTGTTCGTAAGAAAAATTGATGAAATACCCTTTTTGGGCGTACGCGCGCACATCTCGCTTGTCGAAAGTAAACTCGTAACTAAACTGAAAATAGTTTTGCTTGCTATCTCCAAAACGGAAATAGTCGGTATTCAAACGCCCAATTGTATCGGCGACACGCGTACGGTTGTATCTTAAACCAAAGGTATGCGTGGCAAAAAAAGAACGACGATAAAAAAAATTAATCCCCATGCGAAGCCGTTCTCTCAAAAGGTCATCGGTTTTCAAAAATTGTTGCTTGTTGTCCTTGGTCACAAAAGATATCTGCTTGTTTTGGTCATACATCATGTCCATGTCCATGCCCAAGGTTTGTTTTTTGTTCAAATAGGGCACAGTATATCCCAATCCCAATTTTTTGGTAAATCCGCCCTGCACTATCAGGCGCAGTTCTTCTTTTCTGCCCCTAAAATTTTTGTCGCTAAACCGCACCCCGTAATTGAGGCGATTTAACTCATGGCTTTGATTGTACCACCATTCGTTGAAACTACGGTCGGCCAGTTCAAAAATGGGAATGGGAAAAATGTACCAACGCTCTATAAGTTCTACAAGCAAAGATTTGTAGTTGGCCGAGTCTGGAAGCAAGAGAAGATTCACCTCGTTGAAAAGCCTCGTATTGTAAATACGATTGCGGTTGTTGTTCAAAAGGGTGTCCAATTTGGCAAGCAAAAGCGTGTCGCCCTCTTTCACATCCATTTCGCGCAGCACAATGCGGTCTTTGGTGCGGTGGTTGCCATGCAAATATATTTTACGCAACACCACAAAATCGGCTTTTTGGGCAATGGAAATAAACGGAAGGCAGAAAAAAATGAGACCGATAAAGCGAAAAATTTTCAACAGTGCTGCTTTTTGTGATTTTACAAAATTAGGAAAATGCTGGTAAGGTCAATTTTGGTAAATTGGAACGATTTTCTTTACC
The DNA here is from genome assembly GCA_044349205.1 of Cytophagales bacterium. Classification (GTDB taxonomy): domain Bacteria; phylum Bacteroidota; class Bacteroidia; order Cytophagales; family UBA9547; genus UBA9547. The sequence goes on from JBIKRJ010000023.1 coordinate 12,806, forward strand.
CAATGAGCTTGTTCCGTTTTTACACTTTTTCATTTTTTTACGTTTTGCTTTCAAGCTTTTCAGCCAAAGGCCAAAACGTGCAATGGGCGAGCAAGGTGCTGGAAGTTTCGTCAGAACTTAGTTCCAAGCAAAATTCGGCCTTGCAAGCCTTGGGCGCTCCCAGTGTATTTCCGCAAGGCGGCAAAAGTCCTTCTGCGTGGGAGCCTGGGTCAAAAACAAAAACCCAATGCATTAAAATAGGTTTTAAAAAGCCCATGAAACCAAAAAAAATTGTAGTGGCCGAAAACTACAAACCTGGTGCCATTTCGAAAATTGTACTTATCGACAAAACGGGCAAGGAACATGTGGTAAAAAGACTAAAAGCAAAGCCAATACAGGAAGAAAAACGCATGCTTCACCTTTCACTCGACCACATTGGGTTTGAAACTACTTCGATGAAAGTGTTTTTAGACATCAAAAATTTTGAAGAAATGCCCCAAATAGATGCCATTGGAATGAGCGAGGAAAAGGATACTTTTCAGCCAAAAATCAATTTAGCGAACATAGACATGGCAGGTTCCGATGCTGTGAATCTGGGCGATTTGGTCAATACGATATACAAAGAAATTGCGCCCATCATTAGTCCCGACAACCGCACCTTGTATTTCACCCGCGACGACGACCCACAAAATATTGGTGGCGAGAAACAAGACATCTGGTATTCGGAAATTGATTCGGTAGGCCGTTTCAAAAAAGCAAGAAACCTTGGCAAACCCATCAACAACGAGCGCAACAACAACGCTTGCGCCATTACACCCGACGGACAAACCTTGTTGGTAGGGCACTTGTATTCCAAAGAAGGCCTTTCTGGTGGCGACGGCCTGTCTATCTCACGAAAAATTGACGGGGCTTGGGCAATGCCCGAAAAACTTAACATTCGCCACTACGACAACCAAGGAAAATATTTTTCGGCCTACCTTGCCAACGACGGCAAAACGTTGCTCATCTCCATCACGCGCGGCGATACGCAGGGCGGCGAAGACATATACGTGAGTTTTCAGTCTAAAAACGGCACCTGGACAACGCCTTTGAACCTTGGAAACAAAATAAATACCGCTTCCGACGAATACACGCCTTTTTTAGCCTCCGACCTCACTACTTTATACTTCTCGTCAGACGGTATGCCCGGCTTCGGAAAAGGAGACATTTACATGAGCAAGCGGCTGGACGACTCCTGGAAAAACTGGTCGGAGCCCGTAAACCTTGGCCCAGTTTTCAACACCCCACTATCCGACTACTACTTTACCATTCCAGCTTCGGGCGAATATGCCTACTATGTCTCGGCCTCACAAGCCATTGGCGCTTCCGATATTTTCCGCATCAAATTGCCTAAAGAAATTCAGCCCAATGCGGTGGTCTTGGTCAAAGGTCGTGTGCTGAATGCCGTAACCCGCAAGCCATTGGCCGCTAAAATTTATTACGAGACTTTGCCCCAAGGCGACACTAAAGGAGAGGCCAACACCGAAGCCGTTTCGGGAAAATACAAAATGGTACTGCCCCCCGGCAGCCTATATGGGTTTAGGGCTTCGTGCCCTGGGTATCTGTCGGTAAACGAAAACATAGACCTAAACCAAATAGACCGCTATGTGGAAATTGAAAAAGACTTGCTGCTTGTACCGATAGAAACAGGGCAAATGGTGCGTCTAAACAACCTTTTTTTCGACAGCCGCAAAGCAGAATTTTCGGAAGCTTCGTTTCCCGAGCTGAACAGATTGGTAGATATTATGAATGAAAATCCAAGTATTGAAATTGAAATTGGGGGCCACACCGACCATGTGGGTTCCGAACAAGACAATGTGTTGCTTTCGCAAGCGCGTGCCGACAAAATACGGGAATACCTTTCGCAAAAAGGCATAAGCACCGGGCGCATGTTGGCAAAAGGATATGGCGAAAGCAAACCATTGGTGCCAAACGACACCGAAACAAACCGCCAACTAAACAGAAGAGTTGAATTTTTAATCTTGAAGAAATAGCGTTTTCGCACACAAATCAAAAAAATCCGCAATTCTGTATATCTTTACCGGAAGACTTTAGGGGCTTCCACCAGCTGGAATGAGATGTTACCCTCTGAACCTGATGCAGTTTATACTGCCGTAGGAAAAAGTTGGACGATATCTCTCTGCTTTCACTTTGGATCTCCCTCGTGTCAAATGTTGAAATATATTCATGTATTTATGCACTTGTTTTTGAACGGGATAGAAAAAGAATACCAGCCCAGCTTGCAAAATCTGCTGAAAGTGGAGGGCATTGCCGATAAAAAGGGAATCGCAGTGGCGGTGAACAATCAGGTGGTGTCCAGAAATTCTTGGGAAACTTTTCAACTGCAGGACCGAGACAAAATATTGATAATACAAGCCAGCCAAGGTGGCTGAAAAACAAATTTAGCGCTTCAAAAAAACACATTATGAAAATGGAAGACAAGGCTCCGAATCAGCAACTGATAACCAGGGCACCGCTCACCGGCTCTCGCAAAATATACGTGTCGGGCAAAATACACGATATAAAAGTGGCCATGCGTGAAATTTCCCTCACCGATACAGTCAATAAATTCAACGGAAAAACGGAAAAAAACCTGCCTGTAACAGTGTACGATACCTCGGGGCCCTATACCGACCCAGAACAACAAATTGACTTAAAAAAAGGGTTGCCCCGCTTGCGCGAACAATGGATTCTGGACAGGGGCGATGTAACGCAACTTTCAGAATTCTCCTCTGAGTATTGCCGCCAGCGTATGGCCGACAAAAGCCTTGATTCTCTGCGTTTTGAACATATCCAAAAACCCTTGAAAGCCAAGGCTGGCGCGAATGTGAGCCAGATGCACTACGCAAAAAAAGGCATCATCACGCCCGAAATGGAATACATCGCCATTCGCGAAAATCAGCGAATTGACGAATACAACGAACTTTTAGCGCAAAACAAACGAGGAGAACTGGGACACCAACACGCAGGCATGAATTTTGGTGCAAACACCCCAAAAAGCCACATTACGCCCGAATTTGTGCGCGATGAAGTGGCCAAAGGTCGCGCCATCATTCCCAACAACATCAACCACCCCGAAAGCGAGCCTATGATCATTGGCCGCAACTTTTTAGTAAAAATCAACACCAACATCGGAAATTCGGCGGTATCGTCTTCTATTGAAGAAGAGGTGGAAAAAGCCGTATGGAGCTGCCGTTGGGGTGGCGATACCCTGATGGACTTATCAACAGGAAAAAATATTCATGAAACGCGCGAATGGATTATACGCAACTGCCCCGTGCCAGTGGGTACAGTGCCCATTTACCAAGCGTTGGAAAAAGTAAACGGCAAAGCCGAAAACCTGACTTGGGAAATCTTCCGCGACACGCTTATCGAGCAAGCCGAACAAGGTGTGGACTATTTCACCATCCATGCGGGTGTTCGTCTGAAATACATTCCTCTAACTGCCAAACGTGTCACGGGCATCGTGTCTCGTGGCGGCTCCATTATGGCCAAATGGTGCTTGGCACACCACAAGGAAAACTTCCTCTACACCCATTTTGAGGAAATTTGCGAAATCATGAAAGCATACGACGTGGCCTTCTCTTTGGGCGACGGCTTGCGCCCTGGTTCGATTGCCGATGCCAACGACGAGGCACAGTTTGGCGAATTGGAAACCTTGGGCGAACTGACCAAAATCGCTTGGAAACACGATATCCAAACCATGATAGAAGGCCCCGGCCACGTACCGATGCACATGATAAAGGAAAACATGGACAAGCAGTTGAAAGAATGCCAAGAAGCCCCCTTCTACACCCTCGGCCCATTGACCACCGACATTGCCCCTGGCTACGACCATATCACCTCTGCCATAGGGGCCGCCATGATTGGCTGGTTTGGCACGGCCATGCTTTGCTATGTTACACCCAAAGAACACCTAGGACTGCCCAATAAAAAGGATGTAAAAGACGGCGTAATGGCCTACAAAATAGCCGCCCACGCAGCCGACCTTGCCAAAGGTCACCCAGGAGCCCAGTATCGCGACAATGCCTTGAGCAAAGCCCGTTTCGAGTTCCGTTGGGAAGACCAATTCAACCTGTCGCTCGACCCCGACACTGCGCGCGAGTTCCACGACGAAACCTTGCCGGCCGAAGGCGCCAAAGTGGCCCATTTCTGCTCGATGTGCGGCCCACATTTCTGCTCGATGAAAATTACCCAAGACGTGAGGGACTTTGCCGAAAAACAAGGGCTGGCAGAAGACGAAGCTCTGCGCAAAGGGTTGGAAGAAAAAGCCAAGGAATTCAAGGAGGCTGGGGCTGAGATTTATTTGTAGGGTATAAACAGTTATAAAAGGCTAAAAAGGTAGAACAATGATTTCATGCTTATCCTCCTCACCCCACCAGACCACCTAGAAAACGAAGCCCACCAACTCCATTCGCTATTCGCAAATGGCCTAGAAACACTCCATTTGCGCAAGCCGAACTGGGAAAAGAAGGATTACGAAACTTTGTTGAAAGGCATCGCCCCCGAACACAACCGCAAAGTGGTGCTGCACCAATACCACGAACTTGCGGCCAAATACAAAGTAAAGGGTCTGCACCTACGCGAGGAAGTACGATTGCAATTGCCCCTACCAGAACTGAAAAAGTTGAGCAAAAAACTAAAAGTCAAAAATGTAAGCCTAAGCTCCTCTTTTCATTCTACCGATGGACTTCCCGATTATGACGGAATATTCGATTATGTATTTCTAAGCCCTGTTTTTGATTCAATAAGCAAGCCAGATTATTTTAGTTCGAAGTTTGAAGTGCAAAGTTTAAAATTGACAAGCACAAAAATCATCGCATTGGGTGGAGTGGATAGAAAAAATATACAGGAGGCGATAAAAATGGGTTTTGACGGAGTGGCTGCCTTAGGAGCCGTATGGCAAGCAGAAAACCCTTCCAAAAAATTTACAATGTTGAAAGATGATTACTTAAGCCTAACTTTAAACACTAAACTTTAAACAAAAGAAATGCCCCGAACACGTCCAACCGTACTAAGCATTGCCGGCAACGATCCTTGTGGCGGGGCGGGTCTTTTAGCCGACATCAAAACTTTTGAAGCCCACAAGGTATATGGCTTGGGAGTCATTTCGGCCATCACGTGGCAAAACGAAAGCAATTTTGAAAAAGTAGAATGGCTTTCACCCAACAAAATAATTTCACAAATAGCACTGCTGCTTGAAATATCGAAAGTCGAATTTGTTAAAATTGGCTTGATTGAAAATGCGGCTACACTTCATGCCATTGTACACTATCTGACCGAACAAGACGAACGCATCAAAATTATTTGGGATCCAATTTTAGGCGCAACTGCCGGTTTCGATTTCCATTCCAGTTCCTCGCTGGAAGATTGGAAAAAGATATTGCCCAAACTATACCTCGTTACCCCCAATTGGCAAGAGGCCTCTTGGCTTTCGGGTGGAAAATGGGGAGTGGATGCGGCCTTGTATTTGGCGCACAGCTGCCATGTATTTTTAAAAGGAGGCCACAATCCAGATAAGAAAGGATACGATTATTTGTTTGCCCGAAGACCTGCGGCATCCATACCCCAAACACAACATTCCTTCAAACCAAAACAAAAAAATGTAGCGCCCAAACACGGTTCGGGCTGCGTTTTATCATCCAGCATTGCGGCCTACTTGGCCAAAGGGTATAGTTTGCACAGGGCTTGTTTGATGGCAAAAACCTATACAGGCAAATTTTTGACAAGCAACGAAAGTTTGCTGGGCTGGCACAAACTTTAAGCGCCAGCGTGCATGGGCAATTCCTTTATTTGCTCGAAACTGGCCAGTTGATAATCTATCTTAAAAAAAGCATGCTCCAAGCCATTGGTCACACACAAGTATTTGGCTTTTACCGCCAAATTGTACACCGAGGTTTGCTGCAAGGCATGTTTTGAAATCTTGATTTGTGGAGCTTTACATTCGACCAAAATATGGGGCTGACCTGTATTATCGTACACCACTATGTCGGTTCGCTTGGAAAGGCGCAACACTTCCAAACCCCGTTCTACACTGAGCAAAGTAGCTGGGTAATGCAAATGCTGCATGAGGTAATGCAAAAAAGATTGCCTGATGTATTCTTCCGGTGTCAAAACTAGCCACTTCTT
>JBIKRJ010000177.1:0-4991 GCA_044349205.1 Cytophagales bacterium
TTCGATCGCGTTCAGGTTTTCTCGTTGAATGTTTTCTATCAGGGCCATTTCCAACATTTGTTGGTCGTCGGCATTGCGTATGTAAGCTGGGATGGTTTTCAAGCCAAGCATTTTGCTAGCCCTAAATCTTCTTTCGCCGGATATGATTTGGTATTCGTTTTCGCTAAGTCTGCGTACCGTGATAGGCTGAATTATGCCTTGCACCTTGATAGATTCAGCCAATTCTTTCAAAGCGTCGTCGTCGAAATAGGTTCTGGGTTGGGCAGCATTTGCTTCTATTTCATCCAAAGGCAACTCCGAAATAGAATTGACGGAAGTGCTTGACTGCTCAACGCTAGGGTGCGAGGGTGGAGCATCTGAAAGCAAGGCACTTAAACCTCGACCCATCGCGGGCTTTTTCTTATTATCTGACATCTATTAGGAAAAATATCGGATGACAAAGGTAATCATAAAAACGAACCTAAGTTAGAATGAATGGTACTAGCGAAAGACTGGAAACAGTTGATCAAGAGTAGTGGCTAATCGTGTTTTCAAATTGGGCAAACAAGGAGCCAAATTCGGCGGCATATTGTTTGGGGTCTAAATTGTTGTAGTCGAATTCTAACTCGTTTTCCTTGCAAAACTTCAATAGCAATCCGAATACTAAATCGAAAGGCAAATCTTCGGGGGCAACTTTGGAGGAGAGAGGCAATTTACCCAATATCTCTTGGCTTGTTATCTCAAACTCGTTCCAAGATTTGGGATAGGCAGTTTTGAGTTCTTTAAACAGACTGTTAGACATACACTGCGTCAAGTTCGAAAGCCTGCGAATTGGAAACAGATGTTTGGCCGGTTTTTGAAATAGGTTTTGCCGAAATTTCATGTGTGCCAGGCTCTTGAGTGGGCTGTTTTTCGGCAGCTGTTTTTTCTTCTTTTTTCTTGGCAGGGTCAAAGAGCATACCCGTACACAAACAATGTTTGCGATTGGTGCTGGTTAGAATGTCGTAATTCACGCAGCTAGAGCAACCTTTCCAAAATTCTTCATCGTCGGTAAGTTCGGAAAACTGTACTTTTTTGTAACCCAACAGGCTGTTTATTTTCATTACAGCTGTACTGGTGGTAAGTCCAAACAATTTTGCACCAGGAAATTTTCGTAAAGAAAGATTGAAGGCCTCTTCTTTGATAGTGGAAGCCAAACCGCCCATTCTGAATTTTGGCACCACAATCAAACCCGAATTTGCCACAAATTTGTCGTGCCCCCAGCTTTCTATATAGCAAAAGCCAGCCAACTCGCCATCGTCTGTGAGCGCAATTACAGCTTTGCCTTCGCGCATTTTTTGCTTGATATATTCAGGATTGCGTTTTGCAATGCCAGTGCCACGTGCTTTGGCACTTTCTTCTATTTCCTTGCAAATTTGTTCGGCAAATGGCAAAAACGCTTCCGATGCCACAGAAACAACAAATCCGTCCATTTTTACATTAAGTGATTTAAAATTGTTAGAAATTCGAGAATACAGAAACGGCAGAGTTAGGAAAACTCTACGGCCTACAAGACCTAAAGGCAAGGCGGGGTAAACTACACCTTTTCAAAAGAATGTTCAACAATTTAGAAGAGATGACCATTTTGCTTTGGTTATCATAAAAACTAAGCAAAGTTAGATAAAAAAAAGTTTCAATTGCAATCCTTATTTTTGTGCCCTTTCAATCTTTTTCCAAAACGGTGTCATCAATTCCATACATAAATCCACTCGATTTTAGATTCGACTTACCTGCCGATAGAATTCCCGACAGACCATTGCCCGAGCGTGATTTGAGCAAATTGCTTTTGTATCACAAGGGCGAAATTGGGCAAACTGTTTTCAGAAACTTGTCCGATTTTTTGCCTGCCGAAAGTTTTTTGGTTTTCAACAATTCAAAAGTAATTCCCGCGCGCTTGTATTTTACTACTGAAAATGGGGCTACTGTTGAATTGCTTTGCTTGCAACCTACAGGCCCTGAATTGACACATCTAGGAGAAAATAGTCAGGTGTGGAGGTGTATTGTGGGTAATTTAAAGCGATGGAAAGAAGGAATAGAACTGAAAGTTATTACAAAAAATTTTCATTTTTCGGCTGTAATTATACGAAGGGGTGGAGAAGAAAACGACGTGAAATTTTCTTGGACAGGCAATCTTTCTTTTTTGGAAATTCTTGAAGAATTGGGTCAAATTCCGCTACCACCTTATATGCACCGTGATGCCGACGAAATGGACACTGAGCGGTATCAAACCGTATATGCCTCGGTGCCGGGGTCTGTGGCGGCTCCCACTGCGGGTCTTCATTTTACCGACAATGTAATGCAAAGTTTGGCAAAGGCAGGTTATGAAAAAGCCTATGTGACACTACACGTAGGGGCTGGAACATTTAAGCCCATAAAAACCGAAAATTTGGCAGAGCATAAAATGCACGAGGAGTTTTTTGAGGTAGATAAAGATTTGATTCAAAAGGTGCTAGAAAGAGAAACCGTGATTCCTGTTGGGACTACCTCTATGCGCACACTTGAAAGTATGTTTCATTTGGGAAACCAATTTTTGAATGGAAATGAAAAAATGTATGTGGAACAATGGGCAGGTTTTGAATCGCGCATACACAGCAAAAAGGAATGTTTGAACGCATTGTTGGAATGGATGCAAAAGCATTCTACAGACAAAATAGTGGCTGAAACAGGTATTATGATTGTGCCTGGCTATCCATTCCAAATTTGCCGAGGCATTGTTACAAATTTTCATCAGCCCGAAAGCACCCTTGTATTATTAGTAGCAGCTTTGGTTGGTGAAAACTGGCGTAAAATATACGATTATGCGCTTTCAAACGAATTTCGCTTTCTCAGTTACGGAGATAGTTCCTTGCTGATTCCCTAATTCGTCGCAAAAGCATTTTTGACACGAAAAAATAGTATAACTTCGCCCTAATTTACGATTCATCAACAAATGGGATTCTTCGATTTCTTCACTAGCGATATTGCCATAGATTTGGGCACGGCCAATACCCTCATTATTCATAAGGATAAGATTGTAGTAGATGAGCCTTCGATCATTGCGTTGGACAGGCAAAATGGCAAAGTTTTGGCCATAGGCCGACAAGCCATGCAAATGCACGAGAAAACCCACGAAAACATCAAAACGATTCGACCTTTGAAAGACGGTGTGATTGCCGACTTCCATGCTGCAGAGCACATGATAAGGGGAATGATAAAAATGATAGATGGGGGAGAGAAAAAGTTGTTTGCTCCCTCGCACCGTATGGTTATTTGTATTCCTTCTGGGATTACTGAAGTAGAAAAACGAGCTGTACGCGACTCGGCCGAACATGCTGGTGCCAAAGAGGTATATATGGTGTACGAACCCATTGCGGCGGCACTTGGGGTAGGAATTGATATTGAACAACCGCTAGGCTCCATGGTAGTGGACATAGGTGGTGGTACTACCGAAATTGCCGTAATAGCGCTATCTGGTATTGTTTGCGACCAATCCATCAGGGTTGCAGGTGATGTGTTCAATCGCGATATATTAGACTATATGCGCAGGCAACACAACCTTTTAATTGGCGAACGTTCTGCCGAAAGAGTGAAAATTGAAGTAGGTGCGGCCATGACCGAATTAGAAAATCCTCCGCCCGATTTTGAAATTCGTGGTCGCGACTTGATGACGGGCATACCAAAGGTGATTAAACTATCCTATTCCGAGATTGCTTTTGCACTTGACAAATCTGTTTCGAAAATTGAAGAGGCAGTGTTGAAAGCACTCGAAATTTCACCACCCGAACTATCTGCCGATATTTATGAAAGAGGAATTTACCTTACAGGTGGGGGCGCATTGTTGCGTGGCTTAGACAAACGATTGGGTTTGAAAACAAAACTTCCCATTCACATTGCAGAAGACCCTTTGCGTGCAGTAGTGCGTGGTACAGGCCTTGCACTCAAAAACATAGACGCTTATAAAGCTGTGCTGATGCCATAACGAGCAATGTATAAGCTGCTCCAGTTTATCTTCAAACATTCCAGGACATTTCTTTTTGTCTTGTTGGAGGTAGTGTGTTTGGTGTTCTTTTTCACGTTTAACAATTTTCCAGGAGCCAGTTTTTTCAATACTTCCAATCAGTTTGTGGGTTCGGTATATGGCGTGAAACGTGAAGCCGAAGATTATATAGACTTAAAGTACCAAAACGAGCTCTTGGCCGACGAAAATGCCTATTTGCGTTACCAATTGAATAAAAGAGTATTGATAGATGAACAGGTGGTTTTGAACCAGTTGAAGCCCGCAACTTTAGAAAATATCCATTTTGTAGCGGCTAAAGTGGTGAACAGTACCAACACAATGGTCAATAACTATATCACTATCAATAAGGGTATAAAGGATAGTTTGGAAGCTGGAATGGGTGTTTTTTCTCCTTTGGGTGCGGTGGGAGTAGTGAAAAAATGTTCAGAAAATTATTGTCTGGTCAATTCTATTTTGCATTCTTCCATTTACATTTCTTCCAAATTGAAAAGCAAAGACGCTTTGGGTTCGGTGCGCTGGGAAGGAAACAACCCAACAATGGGTTTGTTTTTATATATTCCTAGGCACATTGAGGTAAAAAAGGGAGATACTGTGCTCACTTCAGGGCATAGCAACACTTTTCCAGAGGGCGTTCCGGTGGGTTTTGTAGAAACCATCGACATAAAACCCGACGAGACTTTTTATCGAATCAATATTCGATTTGCTGCCGATTTCAGTAGATTGAATTATGTGTATGTGGTAAAAAGTCGCCTTAAGCTAGAACTCGATACACTACAAAAAAACAACGTCACCGAACCTGAGGCGGTGACGTCGAAAATCGTCAATTAGAAGTTTTTGGATAAAGTTTTATCTGTCATTTACAATCACCAGACCACAATTTTGTCAATCATGGCTTTCAATGTCATAGGATCTTTTGGAATAAGCACTTTGTTTTTGTTTGCTTTAAATTGCGGTTTTACATTGTTGCGTATAGCTG
>JBIKRJ010000178.1:0-4933 GCA_044349205.1 Cytophagales bacterium
TTATGGTACCAAAAACGACGGGGAACAGGACGAACAACTGTACTATCCCAAAACCAATCTGTACAACCAATACACCAATCTTTTTTCAGATACTACGGCTTATTTTTTAACAGTTTCCGAAAAATCTCCTTGGCTTAGGATAGATACATTAGGATATCAGAAAAATACCAACGGCAGCGACTATGGCATAGCCGAATACTTAAAAACATATTTTGATGCGTATTGGACAGTGGGTTATGAATCTGAAGACCCGATACTTACCTTTTTTTCGCCTTGCGAGGGCTGGCGTGGCAATGGATTTTACAAAAGCATTGAAAATGTGCCCGTAAAAAATTACGTGTATTCCGACAGTGTCGTGTTTGAACTCTACCTAATGGCCTGGGATCGCGTACAGTTTTCGCCCAAAATAGATCTGTTGCCCAATAGTGGCTTCGATACGCTGCATTTCCCAAGTTATGCCGATACTGTGAACACTCCTTTTGGTGGTGTGAAGTTGCGCTACGCATTGCCTAATGTCGATTTGAACCGCTACATAAGTGGGGAAAATGTGCGGCTCGAGATTAGTTTCGAAAAAGGGGTGTTGCTTTCCTATGTGCGGTTGTTGTATCCGCAAAAAGCAAATTACGAGCCTAGCGGGCAGTCGTTTTTTTACACCAGCAGCCAGGTAGTACAGTCGCCAATATTGCCCAAAGTTGCTAGGCCTTCCTATTTCGCAATGGTCAACGACCGATACAAAGCCACTTGGCTAAAGCCTCTTTTTTCAAACGATACGTCTTTTTTGCCTTCCCTGCCCAGTGGCAGCAAGGTTTTCTACAGCCATTCATTCGATTCTTTGAAGGCCATTTCGCCAGTGGTATTTTCTCAGTACACAGCCACCGATTCCAACTATTTGATAGTCACACACGAGAAACTTTTTTCATCTGCTACCGAATATGCCAACTATCGTAAATCGGTAGCGGGAGGTGGCTACGATGTGTTACTTGCAGACATACATCGGTTGCACGATCAGTTTGCCTATGGCGAGCGCAGCCCCTTGTCCATACGCAGGCTTTTGAACCGTTTGAAGTCGATGCGTGCGGGTGCCCCCGACCACCTTTTTATTATAGGGTTGGGCATTGCGATGGAAAATACCCAAGCCAACCGCACCAATCCTTTGCGCGACAGCCACCCCGCCGACTTGGTATTGCCTGCCGGCACACCGGGCGGTGATCATGTGTTTTCTTGGGGACTGGACGGCACCTCGGCCACCAATGCCATGTATGGCATCGGCAAGCATTATCCTGCCGTTTCTACGGGAAGGCTTTCTGCCAAAACCAACCAACAAGTGTTGGATTATTTAGACAAGGTAAAGTCGCACGAAGCCTTGCCGGCCGAAGCCGCATGGCGAAGGAATGTGTTGCAAATAAGCGGGGGCTACCAGACGTCGGCCTCCAATGAAACCAACAACCAAACTATTCGGCTGTTTCGTGCCTACATGGATGGCTTTACCAATATCATCAAACAACCTTACTTGGGTGCCAATGTCACCAACTACAGTCGCACCAACGGGGGCGAAAGCACCGCCCTTATTGACGTGAGCGCCGAGGTAAACAAAGGGGTGTCGCTCATTACTTTTTTGGGGCACTCATCGGCCAATACGACCGATGTTACCATTGGCTATGTGTCCGACAACTACAATACCAATGGCTATGCCAACCAAGGCAAATACCCCATGCTTTTCTTGAATGGCTGCGAAATAGGCAATACTTTTTTCGATTTTGGCGACAAAACTGGCTACAGCAATTTTTTGCTCGATTGGATTTTAACCCCAAAAAGAGGCGCCATCTTGGGCCTTTCCAATTCCAGCACGGGTTTTTCGCAATACCTGAAACTGAACATTGAAAATACGTACATTACATCGTTCTTGGACAGTGCAAATTTCAATAAAAGCGTTGGCGAACAAGTGAAATTGGGGCACAAACGGTTTTTGGATACTTACACCAATCCAACCAAGCCCGACTTGTTTTCCAATTCGATGCTACAAAACTCCAACCTTCAGGGCGACCCTGCCATCCATCTTTTCAACACCCCCAAGGCCGACTACGAAGTGCTGTGCGACCGTGTGGCACTCAAAAGTTTTTCCAACAAAAAAATTACCTCCCAAAGCGATTCTTTCGAATTGCTTATTCCCATCCGCAATTTGGGCATGTATACTAGGCAAAATTTCAATATCACGGTCAGAAGAAGTTACCTGAACAACACCAAGTCGATACCCTACCCACCGCAGTTGTTTGCGCCTGTTCGCGAGCTCGATACCTTGCGTTACAAAATAAAAGGAGCATTGCCCGAGGCTAGCGGCGCCAACCTATTTGAAATAGCAATTGACCCCGACAACCAAGTGCCCGAATTGGTCAAGTCGAACAACAATTGTGCGTTTACTGCCTATTTGCCGGGCAATGCCATTGCCACGCTTTACCCCAAAAAGTACAGCATCGTAAACAAGCCATCGGTTACTTTTATTGCCCAGTCTTACACTATTGGCACGGCCGAAAGGGAATTCTATATAGAACTGGACACCAATTTCCGTTTCAACAGCCCCTTTAAAAAATCGGCTACGGTGCGGGCTTTCAACCTGCCGCAATGGACTTTTTCTTCCTTGCTGCCCATCGATAGTTTGGTGTATTACTGGCGCATACGCTATGTACAACCCCTGCCAAGCGAAGATACCGCCTACAGCTACAGTTCTTTTTTGTACATAGGAAACAGCCCAGAGGGATGGTCGCAAAGCGAATACCCCCAATTTTTTGAGAACGAAGCCCGTGCCATAAAGCTGGACAGCAACACAGGCATTTGGCGTTTCGAAAAAATATCGGCGCCCTTGAAAATGGGCTCAAGGGGCATTGGTTCTGCCAGTGGTTCAGACATTGAATTGGCCAAAAGAACAGCCTATATGACCTTCAAGGATGTTCCCCTCATTTACGAAAACATTAGCAACAACAGCAGTATTTGCGAGCACAACGGCTTGTACCTTATCACCATCAACCCGCAAGACATGGGCTTGCGCTGGGTTACGCCCAACCTTGCCCCCGACGAAAGGTCGGTTTTGTACATGTGCAACCCTTATTTTTCTTTTCTTGTTACCCGCTTTTTAAACATTCCTGGGTCGCCCTATGCCTTCAACCCCAACAAAGTGTACGAAGTGCTGAAGGAACGAGTGAAAGAGGGCGAGATTGTGGCCCTGATGAACATAGGCCGCGCCAACTTCCCTTGGCCCGACAGCCTGAACCAAGTTTTGAAAACCCTGTATGGCGCCAGCAATAGCCTCGACACGCTCAAAGACGGCTATCCCTACTTGCTGGTGGGGCGCAAGGGCATAGGAAAAATTGTGGAGAAAATCCCCACCTCGGCCAATCCTTACCAAGAGGTGCTTAGCCTCGACACCCTTTTGTACAGTTTGGGCAACGGCGGCTATGTGTCTTCTACCATCATAGGGCCTGCAGCCCAATGGGGCAATTTCTTTCGTAGCTACCGCAAAGAGGCCATAGACAGTGTGCGTTTCGATATTTTGAAAATAGACAGCACGGGCAGGGAAAGCCTTGCGCTGGCCAATGTGCAAGAAGACAATTTTTCATTGACCAACCAGATCAATGCCAGCCAGTTTCCTTTTTTAAGGCTAAATGCCTACATGGAAAGCAAAACCCTTTCTGCTCCCCAGTTGCGCAAATGGCAGGTGATATACAGGCCGGTGCCCGAAGGTACTTTGCTTATCAACGAAAAGTCGGCGGCCGAATATGCGGCCTTTTCCAAACAGGAAGGCGACACCACCCAAAATTTGACATTCAGGTTTCAGAACATTTCTTCCGAAGCTTTTCTGCCCAACTTGTTGGTGCGCTACCGCATTGTAAATGCCAACAAAATCTTGACTTACTACGATACCTTAAAAACCGCTTTAGCACCCGACAGCATTTGGAATAGTACCTTCAAAACCAATACTTTGGGGCTTGTGGGCAGCAACACACTGGAAATTTTTTTCAATCCTTCGCCCGGTCAAAAAGAAACAATGCTGGACAACAACCGCTACACCGTGCCTTTTGAGGTGGTGCAAGACAAAACCCAACCCATTTTGGAAGTAGCTTTCGACGGTATGCGCATTATGAACGGCGACATTGTGTCGCCCAGCCCTACCATAAGCGTGGCGATAAACGACGAAAATAAATTTCTGATACGCAAAGACACCACTGGCATACGGGTAGAACTGCAAAGACCTTGCGCGCAAGCCAATTGCCCTTTCGAGCGCATCAATTTGGGTGGCCACGAAGTAACCCTTTTCCCTGCCGGCCCCAACAACAAGTTTGAACTGCGCTACAAACCCGAAAAGCTTCCCGATGGGGTTTATACCCTGCGTGTGCAAGCCAAAGACGTGTCGGGCAACCTTTCGGGAGTGAAACCCTATACCATACAGTTTGAGGTAGTAAACGAGGTGGCCATTACCAATTTTTTGCCCTATCCTAATCCTTTTTCCAGCAAAATGTGGTTTGTGTACACCCTTACGGGCGACATGCCCGACCAGTTGCGCATCCAAATAATGACGGTAACGGGCAAGGTGGTGCGGCAAATATTTATGGACGAACTAGGGCCGCTACGCATAGGGACACACCGCACCGATTATGTGTGGGAAGGCACCGACGACTATGGCGACCAGTTGGCCAATGGCCTGTACCTGTACAAAGTAAGCGCCCGCAAGGGAGGCGAAGACCTGAAACGCCGCAACACCGTAGCCGACAACCTGTTTAAAAACGGCTACGGAAAACTGTACATTTTGAGATAACTGCCAGGTTGAATGACCGCTTTGAAATGGGAGCAATGAGGCAACAAAAAATAAAATTTGGTACTATTGTAATTAAATAGCTCAATTTTATAAAAAATAAAACAAATAATTTTTAAGTGTAATTGT
>JBIKRJ010000024.1:0-18411 GCA_044349205.1 Cytophagales bacterium
CAGAAGTTTTTTTAGCTAGTTTCAATGATGGTTGCTCAATCCAAATGTAAAACAGATATGCTATAGGAAAACACATTGCAATTCCTATAAAGATAACTACTGGTTGAATAAACACTTTTCCAAACAAGTAAATGCTGCATAGAAGTGTGGTATGATGAACCAAATACAAGCTAAATGAAATTTTGCCAATGAAAGTTAGATATTTCTTACTAAGCATTGGCTCAGCCTTTTTGCTAAGAGCAAGAATCATCAAAATTGTACTTGGTATTATGCCTATATACTCTTCAAATTTCCATACTAATTTCAAGACATAATCTGGCAACCACCACATGCTATATTTTATAGTGTAAATCAAAACTGCAACTATTAACAGAGTGAAAAAAAATAGGTTTCCCTTTTTATTAATCCACTCAACTATTACAACTCTGTATTTACACAATAATGATCCAGTTAGAAACAATGGAAAATAATACAATGTCGCGTACTCAGGATATATTTTAGCAATTCCTATCACTAGACCTATTTTGTAGAGTATAAACTGGCTAAATAATAAAACTAGGCTAGCCCAAAAATTGACTCTTTTTAAAATGTAAACGTACAAGGGAATCAAAATAGATAGCTTAATCTCGATTGGCATTGTCCATAAAGAAGGATTTAGATTGAGGTAAGGATGTAGTAACCTATACACATTCAAAATTTCTTCACCCACAAATGATTCGCCCATGAAGTGTTTGGCTGCAAAACCAAAATTAGTTGCTGCTGAAAAATCATAAAGAGAGTGCTTTACAATTAATCCTAAAGTAATTATTGCAGCGGTTGGAAGGTAAATTCTTAAAAATCTTTTGATTGAATATGATAAAAAAGTGTACTTGGAAATGTCTTTAGAAAAGAAAGGAATAGAAAGAACAAAGCCACTTAAGACAAAAAAAAGCTTCACGGCACTTGAACCGGCCCAAAGAAAATTAATAGGAGAATAAACTATGTGAAATAATACTTTGTTTTTTGATGGCTCAAACATGGCCATATAAACCCATTCCCAATTCGGGATACACTGAAGCGAATGTCCCAACACAACTTGCAAACATGCCAAGCCACGCAGTGTATCTAGCACATGAAAGCGATTTTCTTGAAGCATAAAAGTCTAAGAAAAAAATCAGACCTTCAAAGTTACTATTTTTGCCCTAATTTGAACATTCTCCTTTTTATGAACCCTATAAAAAAAATACAATTAATTTTTTTGGTGCCTTTTTTTGTGGCCTGTAATTCTGAAACAAATAAAGAAACAGCACATGGTGGAGAGGCTTCTGCCAATACGGTCGATTCGTTGGAAAAAACTATTTCAAACATTGAAATTTCAAAACCATCGGCAGAATCCAAGCTCGACACGGTTGAATACAACAAGCGCCTAGTACAGCTTAGCAACGGCGATAGTACAGGCAGGTGGCCTGTCAAGACAAAATTTCCCTATCCAGGTGCCATTCTTCCTTTTAATCGTATAGTGGCCTATTACGGCAATCTTTACTCAAAAAAAATGGGTATTTTGGGTGAACTGTCTGAAAACGCTATGCTTGACAGTCTGAAAGCGGAGGTGGCCAGATGGACTAAAGCCGATACGGCCACGCCTGCTATTCCTGCACTGCATTATATTGTGACCACAGCGCAGCTCGACCCGGGCAAAAACGGAAAATATATGTTGAGAATGCCTTTTGGCCAGGTGGACAAGGTGATTGACATGGCAAATCGTATCGAGGCATTGGTGCTATTGGATATTCAAGTGGGACACAGCAATTTGCAAGAAGAAGTACCAAGACTCAATGAATACCTAAAAAAACCAAACATTCATTTGGGAATAGATGCCGAATATTCGATGAAAACGGGCGCACGGCCTGGCAGTAAAATTGGCTATTTCGATGCCGAAGACATAAATTTCACCATTCAGCATTTGGCTAAGATTGTAGATGAACACCATTTGCCACCTAAAGTGCTTATCGTACATCGATTTACGCAAGGTATGGTGAAAGACTACAAACAAATAAAGACTGTGCCTCAGGTGCAAGTAGTGATGACGATGGATGGATGGGGAAACAAGCCCAAAAAAATCAATACCTATCGCCAATTTATTTATCCTGAGCCTGTGCAGTTTACAGGCTTCAAACTATTCTATAAAAACGACACTGAAAAAGTAGGTGCTGATAGAGTCATGTATCCGCATGAGGTACTTGCACTCAAACCCAAACCCATATACATTCAGTATCAATGATTTACGGTAATTTTTCTTCAAATTATAAACCTATTTTCAAAAACCTTTTCTAACTATGATATCGCGCACAGTCCGTAAACTTGTCTTGATTCCTACGCCGATAGGTCATTTGGAAGACATTACGTATCGCGCGATTCGTGCTTTGCAAGAGGCCGATCTCATTTTGGCTGAAGATACACGAACTTCTGGTGTGTTGCTAAAACATTACAATATCAGCAAACCTCTACACAGTTATCACATTCACAATGAACACAAAACGGTTGCGGCTATTTTGCAAAGAATTGAAAAAGGAGAAAAGGTGGTGTTGATATCGGATGCTGGTACACCCGCCATTTCCGACCCTGGATTTCTGCTTTTGCGCGAATGCTTGAAAGTGGGTATTGAGGTAGAATGCTTACCGGGGGCAACGGCTTTTGTTCCTGCACTGGTCAATTCTGGCTTGCCTTGCGATAGCTTTGTTTTTGAAGGTTTTTTGCCCCAAAAAAAAGGGAGACAAACCAAAATTTCGAGTTTGAAAGACGAAACACGCACCATGATATTTTATGAATCGCCCTATAGGGTACTAAAAACCTTGGAACAATTTGTAGAGTGTTTTGGTCAGGAACGCAAGGTTTCAGTCTCTCGCGAACTTACCAAAATGTACGAGGAAACTATTCGTGGTACTCTTCAGGAGGTTTTAGAACATTTTTTGAAACAAGAACCCAAAGGTGAATTTGTTATCGTGCTTGCAGGTAGGACAAAGGAAAAAAGAACAAAAGAAAAGGGTGAATAAAATTTGTTGTATTATTATTCTGTTTTGACCATTTTGAATACATTAGCATAATTGTTTCCGTAACTTACTTTTAACCAAAGCATTCCCAAAGGCAATTCAGCAGGAAGAATTATTTTTTCGTTGGTGAAATGTTTGTCTGTTATATAGACCAATTGACCATTTGCATTGCTAATCGAAAGTTGCAAAGGCAGGGTTTCCAAACTTTTCAATTCAACAATTGCTGATTTTGTAAATGGATTTGGATATATTTTAAATTCGGTTTTGAAGCTGTTTTCTTCTTCATAAGTACCAGTCAACAAGCTGCTTAAGTTACAACCTTGGTTGTAAACTTCTTGGATGTGGGCAGTAGAATTTTGTGATGCAACCAAATCGTTCCAAGCCAAAAAGTACAGCCAAGGGACATCGTCGGCAAGAGATTGATTGATGTTTGGTATTGGCCCAGTTTCGGTAAGTGCTATCAGTTTTTCGCCATTCACTATCGAATACAATTGGTTGAAAACTGCTTTTTGCGAACTATAATTGTATGCACCAGGGTAAGAATCGTACCCAATCATGTCCACTTTGTCGTTGCCAGGGTACCAGTCTGGTTCTGGCGACGACCATACCCATATTAGATTGTTTAGCTGGTGGTAGTTAGTGAGCCTATCATACATCATGTAATATAATGTTTTGGCCACATTTGCTCCTTTTGCTCCCCACCAAAACCATGTGCCACCCGCCTCGTGCAAAGGGCGCCATAAAACAGGCACACCCGCAGTTTGCAATCGTTTCAATTGCACTGCAATAGCATCGATGTCGCGCATCACATCTTTGTATTCTTGTGTAGAGCTCACAATAGCACGCGAGGCGTCAAACGAAGTTCTGTCGGAGTAAAATGTACTTGTCCTTAAGGAGCCGCCAGAAGGAGAGAACCAGTGCCAATGAAAGGTAACGATACCTTTTCCGTTTGTAGCATTGTACCAATTGATAGCACTAGTTATAGTGCCATCGTCGTATCCGCAAAACATTGTGCCACTGTTGCACCATGGGTTTTGTGGCGAATAGTTCTGCATATCAAAGCCTCTCACCGCCGGAGATTTACCTGTAATGGCCAATAATTGGTCCCAATAATCGGTTTGGCCAGTAAAAATGCAAGTCCCAAAATTGTCTTTCAACAATTCATACAAGGCTTTTGTCTTCGCGTTGGCATTCGGGTTTACAAGATTGGGTGCTAGGTTGTACACATTGGGTGCAAAAGGTTCTATGCCTATGTTGTCTAAATCCATATATCCCCAGTTGTGTCTGATTGTGAGGGTGTTGTTGCCTTGGTTTAGTGAAACGTTGGAAAGATATATGCTAGTAAAAACAGTAGAAGTGGGAAATGTGACGGGTGTTACCAGCACGCCGTTTACCAATAAATCTTGGGTTTTGTTCCCGTATTCCGAACGATAAGAGCTTACAAGCTTATACTTGCCTGCTGTGGCTACATTCACAGTAAAAGTTACAGCATCGCCAATTTTGGTAGAATTGGTCACATATCCGCTGCCCGAATAGCCCGAAACATTTTTGCTAATCACTAAACCACCTGCTAAAACAGCGTTTTCGGCCTCGTAAATAGTAGGTGCTGAAAATAGTTTGAAATGGAGCGCAAATAAAAAAGTGAGGCAGAAAATGGTCTTAACAAATGGATTGGTCATGTTAGTGATTTATAACTACTTAATAAGCTAAATGTCTGTTAAGTAACCGCTACATTAGTATTTGATTTTCCTTCAATAATGATGACAAATCATATAGACATACCACAATCATAAGCTTAAAACTGACATTATTGTTTAGATAGAAGAGATAAGTATTTAATTTGCTTTTCTGTTTAACTAAAATCTCCTTTTACATTATAAATTATCAGCAAATGCATTTGAATCCCGTAATTATTTTTGGAGCAAAAGAAACTGGACTTATGGCTTTGGAAATTTTTGAAAGCAACCAAGTTGTGGTCTATTGTTTTTTGGATGACGACAAAAAAATGCACCAAACAGAATATAGTTCGGTGATGGTAATGGGAGGCACTGACGATGAAACCTATCTAAAACTGCTTGGAAAAAAGTGCGACGCATTTGTTGCCATCGAAAATGTGAAGGAAAGAAAGTTTTTGGCCGAAATGTTGGAGGAAGATTACAAGTTGAAACCCGTAAGTGCCATTCACAAAGAAGTGGTGTGGTCGCCAAGTGCTACCATAGGTGATGGCAATTTGATAAATGCAGGAACGGTTATTGGTACTAAAGCCAAGCTTGGTAATTATTGTTTTTTGCAAAATAGGGTAGTGTTGGAAGCTTTTTCAACCGTTGGCGATTATGTACACATAGGTTCGGGCGCTGTTATTGGTCAAGGCGCTGTTATTGAATCAGGCGCTTTTGTAGGGACAGGCGCCATTTTGGTGCCAGGAGTTAAGGTAGGCAAAAATGCCAGAATAGGAGCTGGTTCACTTGTTGCAGCCGATGTGAAAGCAGGAAAAACGGTTTTTGGCAATCCAGCAGCCGAAGTTTAGTTGAAAACTATCCTTGGTATATAGCTTTTCGCAGCTCTATTTTTCTACAAATGCTTTCCAAGCCCATTTCGATAGAATTGCAAAGGTCGGAACCTTTTTTGTAGTTGGCTGAATGCAAGTTGGTTACGCGACCTTCTTCAATAAACCCCCACGCTCTTCCAAACTTGTCACGATGTTCGCGGTCGTACACTCCAAAGGCAATGCCTCCATTTCTTTTGATCATCGAAAAACAAGGAATGTCGGTATAGCCGTCGCCAGTAAAAATCATATTTGCAAAAGGAATCCGTAGTTTTTCTTCCGCCACTTTTTTGTTTACCTCAAAAGGATTTGCAACGGCCTTTTCGCCAATGATACCTTTTGATACATGAAAAATGTATCTTGTTTTATCGGTAAAACTTACGATTTTCTTGGGAAACAAAATCTCGCCTTTGTGGTCGTAATCGAAATCGCTTGCCCAAATTTGGGTGAAATGCTTGGCAATTTCGGTATGACGAATGATTTCGCCGATACCGCTACTTATTAAATAGTATTCAATCGTTATATCGGGGTATTTTTTCTCGAATGTAGATTTGATGTAAGGAAAAAATCGTTTTACCCCGTCGTTGAAATTTATTTTTTTGCCAAAAGCTTTTAATTTTTCTTTTGTGATGTTTTTACCCTCGTTACTGGCCTCTATCATTTTGTACAAGTAGGCAGGAATAGGATCCCAATCTTCGTCCAAAAGTGTTTTTACTTTTTTGCCCCAAAAATCTTTGGTATCAATCCCTATGCTTTCCAAAAAACTGGAAGTAGAGTCGGGCGCCAATGTGTCGTCGAAATCAAAAATAAGGGCTATTCGATCCATTTTGCTTATTTTTTTAAGAGCCAATCTTCAGGGTCTAACTTTTCGCTGCCACGCCATATTTGGAATTGCAACTGGTACATTTCGTCTTGGTCTTGCGAAACATATCCTATGGCATCTTTTGCTTTGATTTTTTGTCCGGTAGAAACCGTTACATTTCTAAGTCGTGCATACACGGTGTAATAGTTGCCGTGCTGAACCATGACCACCATTCCCATTCCGGGTACATTGGCCACCGCCGAAACTTTGCCATCGTAAACGCTTCTCACTTCTTCGCCGTCATTGGTTTGGATGTCTACACCCAAATTTTCTACCATTACTCCTCTTAAAACTGGGTGAGGCCTACGACCAAAACCTTGGCTCACATATCCTCTTTTTACAGGCCAAAGCAATTGGGATTTGTTGGCTTGAAAAGATGAATTTATTAATTTTGTTTCAGGGGTTTCATATAGTACATCGGTGTTTCTTTCTTTTAATTCGGCATCGATTTTGGCTCTTTCTTTTTCGGTTTTCGCATTGGCTTTGCGTTTTTCAGCCTCTGCTTTCGCTTTCGCTCTGGCCTCGGCAGCGGCTCTTTCAATTTCCCTTTTTACTATTTCGGCTATCAACCTGTCTAGCCTTTGAATGGCTTGTTTGCGTTCTTCAAGGTCGCGCACTATCTCGCTTTCTTTTTTGGTGAGTTCTTGCACCATTTGGTTGTGCTCTTCTTTTATAACCGTTAAATTTTGGTTTTCAGTAACCTTGTATTCAAGCAATCCAGTTTTTTGATAGCGTTTTTGGTTTAAAAGAGCCCGCTTTTCTTGTAACACATCGTTCATGTGTGTAATGGCTTTTATTTGCCTTTTTCGCATTTCGTCGTATTGTTCAAAATATTTTAGGCGCATCCATAGTTGATGAAATGAGCGCGACGAAAAAAGAAAAGAAAGTTTGTCGATACTGTTGGAAGTTTTTTGTACCGAATAGGCCATTTTAGCATATTCTTCCTTCATTTTGCGTAGGTCTTCTTCCAAAGCCTCCATAATCGAATTTGTTTCGTTTATCTCGTTATCTAAAATATTGATTTCTTCTGATACCGTATTGATAATGTTTGTTGTGGTTTCGATTTTCCGTTTTATAACGGTTAGTTTGCCTATGGTGGCTTTTTTCTGGTGTTTGGTTTCTTTTAGTGTTTTGTTGGCTTCTTCTATTCTTTTCAGGTTTTCTTTTCTTTCCCTTTCCAGTTGTTGTTTCGATTTTTGGGCTAAAGAAGCGAAAGGAAGGAAAGTAATTGCAAAAAGTAATGAAATAATGCCAAGTAAGTTTTTCACCTTGATTCGAAATGCTTCTGCCCTTACAAAATTGGCTTTTTTTGAGCCGTAAAAAAAATTACTTCCTATCGTATTTACTTTTTACGTTGAATGGGAAGCGCATTTGTTTGTCTTTTATGTCTACTCGCTGATGGTTGATGGTGATGTTCGATTTCATAAGCCCATTTTTAGTAGCATAATTGGTTAGCAATTTGGTTGTGAAAGCGTACTGAAATGAATCGAGAGGAGCAAAATCAGAATATTTGACTGTGACATTGTTTTGGGTTCTAAGGTCTTTGAGTACTACATTTTCAAGCTTTAAACTCGATTTGCTGATGTGGTTCATAATGTCCAGATTCGATTTATTTTGTCTGAGAATGGCAAAATCACCTTCAAAAGAGAGGGAGTCGTTTGGTTTTATAGGATTGATTAGGTTTCCCATAAAGACCGATTGCAACATTTGAAAATCGAGCGCTACTCCAAAATTTCCTCTGATATAGTCCAAGCCCACAGCATAAAAATCTTTGTGAATTTTGTCGATGACGAATATAGAGTCTTGTGTAATGAGCGCGCGCACTACTTCAATGCCCAAGGCAGGGTTGACCGAAATCCAAATTACACTGTCTTTTCTGATTCGAATGGTGAGGGGAGAGGTAAATTGGTTTGTTCCATCATCGAAATCTACTTTGGCTTTGGACTGGAAATACTCAAAGTTTATTTCATTTACTTTGATGGTTGCTTTTGGCGCTTTTATTGGTTGGCTTTTTTGAAAATGTTTTCGGCACGAAACCAGTAAAACCGAAAAAATAATCAGCATGGGAACGAGTTTATTCATACAGTCTTTTACCTTCAATTTTTTTGTCTAATAGTTCGGAATATCCATCGCCTTTTTTTGCTTTTTCCCAAGCAGAAATCGCTTTTTCTTTTTCGCCCAGTTGATATAGTACATCGCCATAATGTTCTATAATGGTCACATCGTCGGTTTTTTCTAAGGCTTTTTCAATATATTTTTTGGCACTGGCATAGTCTTTTATTTGGTACAATACCCAGCCGTAGGTATCAAGGTAAGCAGGTTCATCGGGTTTTTTCTGAAGCATTTTTTCGCACATTTTTTTGGCTTCCTCCAGTCTTTCTTTTCGTAGCGATAAATAATAGCTGTAATTGTTCAAAACGTGGGGATTGTCGGGCTCAATGCGCAAAGCTTGTTCAAAAGATGAATCAGATTTTATGTATTCTTTCAAATTGTTGTAGCTGTCGCCAATTTGGATAAGAAATTGAACCAAGTATTCGTTGTTGTTGACAACCAATTTTTTTCCATTTTCATACCATTCCAACGCTTTATGATGGTTTTTTATACTTGAATAGGCCATACCTGCATAGAAGTAGAAAAGCGGATGGGTCGGGAAAACCTCTGTGGCATTTTCGGCATATTTTATAATGGTATCGTTCAGATTCAATTCTGAAGAGATTTCAAAAATCCGATTCCAAACTTCAAGTTGGGAATTGTCCAGTTGGGCTGTTTTTATGTAGCAGGAGAGAGCTTCCTTTTTAAATTCTTGCAACAATAAAATATCTCCATTCATAGAATGGGCTTTTGCCTCATTGGGATGTGTTTTTACCAACATATCGCCAAGTATTGTCAATCTTTTTTGGGTCAAACTATCAATACTGGGTTGGCGAAGTATGGTGAAGAGCACATGGATTTTGGCGTCAATTTCTATGTTGGGCGATTGAAATGCTTTTTGAAGTTCTGTATCTGCCTCGTTTACCTTGCCTTCACTTTGATAGAGTTTAAAAAAGGCCAGACTTAAATATGGGTTGTTGGGGTTCTTGGAAACGTATTCCTGCAAAATCTTTTTTGCCTCATCTTTTCGGTTGAAGCCATACAACATCTCTACAAAGTCCAACAACATGTACTCATTGTCTGGATTCGCTTCCAACAATTTTTTCCATTCGTTAATAACTTCCGGCATCCGATTGTGTTTCAAGTGCAACAGTTGCCTTTGTTTTATGACCTCTTCGTTCAGGCCAAATATCTCTTCTATTTTGTTATAGGTTTTGATTGCTTCATTGTCTTCGTTTAGTAAAACTTGCAAATTGGCGATTAGTAAAAGCAAGTTTTCTTGTCCT
Source organism: Cytophagales bacterium (assembly GCA_044349205.1). GTDB lineage: Bacteria > Bacteroidota > Bacteroidia > Cytophagales > UBA9547 > UBA9547. The sequence goes on from JBIKRJ010000024.1 coordinate 9,814, forward strand.
TTGTGTGCTTTGATTAGTTTTTCATAAATTTTGATGGCCTCCTTGTATTTTTTCTGGCCTTCAAGCATTTGCGCCAGATAAAAAGTATAATGAGTATTTTCGGGGGCATACTCTACTGCTTTTTGGCACATTTCAAATGCTTTGTCCAGCATTCTCATTTCACCATAACATTCAGTGAGTTTATAATAAATGGCTGCTGTTTTGGGCTGAAATTTTAAGGCACGATGAAAAAAGTCGGCTGCCTTTGGATAGCGTCCCAAATGGAATTCTTTGTTTCCGTCTATGAAAAGTTCTTCGGCCTGTCTGTTAGTGTATTCTTCAACCGACTTTTTTTCTGCTTTTTTATTGCGCTTTTGGGCAGGAAGCAGAAAACTTCCTGCCACAAATAGGCAAATGAGGGGAATGGTCTTTAGATTGATGTAGAGCAATCTTATTGTTTTTTACTCTGAAATGACATTGTAGTCGCCAATGCTCAAATCGCGCACATGACCTTCATAAGTGGCATTGTTGCCTAGCATTGAATTGCTTATTACTGCATTTTTAATACTCGAGTTTTCTTGCACGATACTTTTATTGACGACCGAATTGGTGACTTTGGTTCCGTTGCCCAAAGACACATAAGGCCCTACCACGCTGTTGTGCAAAACCACATTTTCGCCAATGAAAGAAGGTTGTATGACCACCGAATTTTCCATCTTAACAGAATCGGCTACCAATTTTGTTCCTTGAAGGTATCCAAGATACGATTTATTGGTATCTACGGTTGAATTTTTGTTCCCGCAATCGAGCCATTCGCTTATTTGGCCTGGCACAAATTTGGTGCCTTTGTTTTTCATGTTCTCCAAGGCATTGGTTATCTGGAACTCGCCTTTGTCTTTGATGTCGTTATCGAGCAAATATTTGATTTCATTGGCCAAATAACGACCATCTTTGAAATAGTAAATGCCAATAATTGCCAAGTCTGAAACAAATGTTTCTGGTTTTTCGACAAAATCGGTGATGTGTCCCGAATCGCTTATTTTCACTACGCCAAAGGGTTTGGGGTCTTCGACTTTTTGTACCCAAATAACGCCATCGTTGTTCGTGTCCATTTTAAAGTCTGCTTTGAAAAGCGTATCGGCAAATGCCACTACCAAATTGCCTTGCAATGAAGGTTCGGCACAATACACTGCGTGGGCAGTTCCCAAAGGTTGGGTTTGGTAGTAAATAGAACATTTGGCTCCGACAGACTGGGCGATGTCTTGAAGTTTTTTTTCTACTTCTTTTCCAAAATCACCAATAATGAATGCCACTTCTTCTACTTTTTCGCCACATACTTTGGCAATGTCTTCGACAAGGCGTTGCACGATGGGTTTTCCTGCGATGGGCACTAGCGGTTTAGGAACTGTAAGGGTATGAGGCCTCATTCGTTTGCCCATACCAGCCATTGGAACTATAATTTTCATAGATTAAGTATAAAGGAATTGATTGATTTTAATTTACGCCTGTGCTGCCATAACCTCCTGCGCCTCTTTCTGTTTCACTCAGCGCTTCTGTTATTTCCCATTGTATGCTCTCGTGTTTTGATATGACCATTTGAGCAATTCTTTCTCCGTCGTTGACCAAAAAATCAGTATCGGAAAGGTTGACTAAAAGTACTTTTATTTCACCGCGATAGTCGGCATCGATGGTACCAGGGCTATTCAACACGGTAAGTCCATGTTTGAATGCCAAACCACTACGGGGTCTTATTTGCGCTTCATAGCCAGTAGGCAATTCGATGTATAAACCCGTGCCTATCAACTTGCGTTCCAAAGGTTTTAAATTTACGGGTTGGGCAAGTTCAGCCCTCAAATCCATGCCTGCCGACGATTCGGTTTGGTACTGAGGTAAAGGGTGTTTAGACTGATTAATGATTTTTATGCGCATAGAACGAGCCATGAAATGAAAGTGGGCAATTTATGAAGTTTGTTTTTAAAAACCATATAAGGGTGTTTCAAATGCCACACTAGAAGTTTGGTTGCAACAAATACTTCGAATAGAAGTCGTCGATAATGTCCACCGCTTCTTTGGCATTGTCCACCACATGAAAAAGATTCATGTCTTCGGGATTAATGTTGTGTTCCTTTTCCAAAAGCACCTCTTTTATCCAATCCAACAAACCTTTCCAATATTCAGTACCAACCAATACAATAGGGAACGCCCCAATTTTCTTTGTTTGAATAAGTGTAATCGCCTCAAAAAGCTCGTCGAGAGTGCCAAATCCGCCTGGCATCACGATAAAACCTTGCGAATATTTGACAAAAATGGTTTTACGTACGAAGAAGTAGTCAAAAGTGATGAGTTTGTCACTGTCAATGTAGGGATTGTGTGATTGTTCAAAAGGCAAATCGATGTTAAGGCCCACAGAACGCCCTTTTTCTGAATGCGCCCCTTTGTTACCAGCTTCCATTATGCCCGGGCCACCGCCTGTAATCACGCCATAGCCATGCCTGACTAGTTTGGCTGAAATTTCGACCGCCATTTGATAATACATGTTGTCGGGTTTTGTTCGGGCAGAACCAAAAATAGTTACACATGGGCCTATTTTGGCCATTTTTTCAAAAGCTTGTACAAATTCCGACATTACTTTAAAAATAGTCCATGAGTCTTCGCTCTTTATCTCGTTCCAGTTTTTGTCGCGAAAAGCCTGTTTTATGCGGCTTTCGTCTTCTAAATTCAAATCCATTGTAAAAGATTAAAATGTAAAACTACTTCATTACACTACTACTTGAAAGCAAGATTGTGTTGTAAGCGAATTATAATCATTTTTGTTGACTAATTAAGAGTGAAGATGAAATTTCGAATTGGTTTTGGGTACGATGTGCATCCTTTGGTAGAAGGTCGTGAAATGTTTTTGGGTGGCATTAAAATACCCCATGAAAAAGGTTTTTTGGGACATTCTGACGCCGATGTGCTCATACATGCCATTTGTGATGCATTGCTAGGTGCAGCCAATCTACGTGATATTGGATTTCATTTTCCAAACAATGATATGCGTTGGAAAGGCGCAGACAGCAAGGTATTGTTGAAGCAGGTATGTATAATACTGCAAGAACATGGTTATGTAATAGGAAATATCGATTCTACTTTGGCCATTGAAGCCCCTAAAATAAATCCCCATATCAAAGACATGCAAAAAGTGTTGGCCGAAACCATGTCGATATCTGAAGAAGACATTTCTATAAAAGCCACAACCAACGAAGAAATGGGTTATGTAGGTCGCAGAGAAGGTGCCAACGCTTATGCAGTGGCGCTGATTTATAAAAAATAAATCAACTTTTATCCATACAAAGCGAAGCGGCTCCAATTATGCCCGCTTCGTTACCCAAGGTGGCCAGGTTTATGTTCATGCTTTCGTTGTAATAAGGCGTTAGGTGGTCGGAAAACTCTTTTTCGATAGAAGGTTGTATGAAATCAAATATTTCAGACACGCCACCCCCAATGATGATTCTTTTGATGTCCATGATACGAACAGCAGCAATAAGTCCAATGCCTAATATATTGCCTACTTTTGCGTAAATTTTTATCGCAAGTTTGTCACCTTCACGGGCGGCAGCCAGCACTTCTTTCGTACTTGCTTCCGACTTGCCATTCAACCATGTAGATTTAGACCCCGATTTTTTCAAACCTTTCGAAATAATATTCAGAATTCCTTTTTTACCAATTTTGTCCTCCAGCGTTTTGCCGTTTTTGTACATAATGTGCCCCAATTCTAGGCCATTGCCATCACCGCCTTTGAATATTTTTCCGTCTATGATGGCGGCGCTACCAATTCCGGTACCCATTGTAATGAAAATAAAGTCCGACTTTACTTTATCTTTTCCAAAATGGTATTCGCCCAATGCAGCAGCATTGGCATCGTTTTCCATTCTAAAAGTGTGTTGGGGAAATTTTTTTGTAAGATTTTCAACCAAAGGATAGTGGCTAAGTTCTGGAATGTTGTGCAGTTCAAGCAGGCATTTGCTGTCTTTGGAAATAAGGCCAGGTACACCTATACCCACTTTTTTTACATCGGGTTGTAGCGCCAGTTGTTCGCCAATAAGCCTAAAAAGCTCGCCTGCAAAATCACCCGATTTTCTGAGTTCCAAAGTAGAGATTTTTGTCTTGTTCAAAAGTTCTCCTTTAGAGGTAACAAATCCCATTTTAATGTTTGTACCTCCAATGTCAACGCCTAAAAATGTTTGCATCATGTTCATTTATAAAAACTTGCAGAGAGTGAGGGATTCGAACCCTCGATACGCTTTAGGCATATACACACTTTCCAGGCGTGCTCCTTCGACCACTCGGACAACTCTCTTTGCTATACGTTTGATAATACAATTTTGAATTTGTTTGTTAGTCTTCTGGCTTATACCACGGTAAGCTTCACCATGTTGGTTCTGAAATTACTTTCCATGGGCATTGTGCTTGTATTAATAATCACATCGCCTTTTTTAACCAAGTCTTTTTTCAACAAGACTTCTGTCATGGCATCGATGGTTTCATCGGTAGTGCTTTTGGGTTCCATATAAAAAGCACGCACACCCCACACCAAGTTCAATTGGTTCAATATCACCTTGTTGTCGGTAAATATGTAAATGTACGCTTGCGGACGGCAACTAGAAATTTTGGTAGCAGTAAAACCCGTACGCGAAAAGCCCACAATAGCTTTTGCTTTTGTGTCTTTTGCCAGTTTGCAAGCCGAGTATAACAAACTTTCTCTTAAAAAATTCGACGAATTTGGTTCAATGGGCCATTCTTTGTTGAAAATGTCCATTTTTTCTTCTACAGCATGAATAATTCTAACCATGCTTTGCACGGCTTCTTTCGGGTACATACCCGAAGCAGATTCGGCGCTCAACATCACGGTGTCTGCTCCGTCAATTACTGCATTGGCCACGTCATTGGCCTCGGCACGGGTAGGCCTTGGATTCGTAATCATGCTTTCCAGCATTTGGGTGGCCACAATTACGGGCTTACCTGCTTTGTTGCATTTTTTGATGATGATTTTTTGCCAAGTAGGCACATCTTCCATGTTTATCTCTACACCCAAATCGCCACGTGCAACCATAATGCCATCACAGGCTTCAATTATGGCATCAATGTCGGCCAAGGCTTCGGGTTTTTCGATTTTGGCAACTACTTTCGATTTTTTGCCACTGTCGGCAATCAGCTGTTTTATTTCGTTGATATCTTGGGCTGTTCTTACAAAAGAAAGGGCAATCCAGTCCAAGTCGTTTTTCAAACCAAATATCAAATCTTCTTTATCTTTTTCCGTCAAAGAAGGTTCTGATACACTGGTATTGGGCAAGTTAATGCCCTTTTTAGATTTCAATTTTCCTCCAAATCGTACTTCGGTTACGATTTCATCGCCCACAACTTCTTTGACAGTCAATTCCAAATTTCCATCATCTATCAAAATGGAATCCCCGACTTTCACGTCGCGGGGCATGGCTTTATAAGAAGTGTAAATGCGTTCTGCGTTACCTGTTATTTTTTCGGTAGTAATGATGAGTTTTTGACCTTGCACCAATTCAACTCCATTATTTTCTACTTCGCCAGTGCGTATCTTGGGTCCTTGAAGGTCTTGCAATAAGGCAACTGAAGTTCCATGTTTTTTATTGATGCCTCTTACAATGTTGATTACTTCTTGGTGTATTTCATGCGAACCATGAGAGAAATTGAGACGGAAAACGTCGGCTCCAGCTTGTATCAATTCCCATAGTTTTTCTTCGGTGTTGCTGGCAGGGCCAACAGTGGCAATTACTTTAGTACGTTCAAAATTCACAACCATAAATTAATAGAAAGAGTTAGAAGAGTAGATTATCCTTTGACTTTAAGTTTTGGACATCTATTTTAGTTAGATATTCAACGCAAGGTAAGGATTTTAATTTTTCGGGCAAATCTTTGGACACTTCCTCGGCCGAATCGCCCTCAATTTTCAAAAGGAAATCATAGTTCTTTAATTCTGTAACAAGATACCCTTTGGTCTCTTCTTCTGTATCCAAAAGCTGATTTCGAAAAAGACACCAAGTGGAATGTTCGGAACGATATAAAAAGTTTGAAACCAACCTGTCTTCTTTTTTAGGTTGGCACAGCGTCAAATCATCATTTTTACAAAAGTCTATTTCCAGCACATCGTTAATGTGGCATGCAAGTTTGTAATCCTTAAAAGGTGATATTAAAGCGAATAAGATGAAATCGTAATCAGGTTCAATATCGAATTTGAGGATTTTATTTGCCATTTTTCAGAATCTGAATAAAAGTGCACAAATATAATAGAGAATACGTATTCGGATGTTCGGGACATAGAAAAGCAAATTTTGCTGTAAAAATTGTTTGACAATGAAATTGAAAATGTATTTATTTGCGCAGTTTTTTCAACATAAACGCAAAAATAATGTCAGAAATAGCATCAAAAGTTAAAAGCATCATCGTAGACAAACTAGGCGTAGAAGAGTCTGAAGTTACTCCTGAAGCAAGTTTTACCAACGATTTGGGCGCAGATTCACTCGACACAGTGGAATTGATTATGGAATTTGAAAAAGAATTCAACATTTCTATTCCAGACGATCAAGCTGAAAACATCACTACAGTAGGACAAGCAGTAGCTTATTTGGAAAGCCACGCGAAGTGATTCATCCTTTCTTTCTTAACTGTATTTTATGGCATTAAAGAGGGTAGTTGTTACCGGAATTGGAGCGCTAACACCCATTGGCAACACCGCCCCAGAATATTGGGAAGGTTTGAAATCTGGAAAAAGTGGCTCTGCTACTATTACCCGCTTTAATCCTGAAAAATTCAAGACCCGTTTTGCATGCGAGGTCAAAAATTTCAATCCTGAGGATTTTATTGACAGAAAAGAAGTCAAACGACTTGACCCTTACAGTCAGTTTGGTTTGGTAGCTGCCGACGAGGCTGTGAAAGACTCGGGTATTGACCTTGAAAAAATTGACAAAGACAGCGTAGGTGTAATTTGGGGGTCGGGCATTGGTGGTATAAATGTTTTCCAAGAAGAGGTGATGAACTTTGCCAAAGGTGACGGTACCCCTCGATTCAATCCCTTTTTTATTCCTAAAATGATTGTGGACATTGTGGCTGGCCATATTTCTATGAGATACGGCTTTCGCGGTCCCAATTTTGTTACTGTATCGGCATGTGCCTCAGCGTCCAATGCGATTGTTGATGCCTACAATTACATTCGATTAGGAAAGGCCAATGTTATTGTTTCGGGTGGTTCGGAAGCAGCCATAACCGAAGCGGGTATTGGTGGCTTTAGTGCCATGAAAGCCTTGTCGGAAAGAAATGATTCTCCTGAAACTGCATCTCGTCCTTTTGATGTAGATCGTGATGGTTTTGTGATGGGCGAGGGGGCAGCTGCTCTTATTTTAGAAGAATATGAGCATGCCAAAGCTCGCGGAGCAAAAATTTATGCTGAAATTGTGGGTGGTGGTATGTCGGCCGATGCGCACCATCTTACTGCGCCCCATCCCGAAGGTTTGGGAGTAATTGCGGTTATGAGAAGTGCATTGAGTGACAGCAACACACAATTGGAAGAAATCGATTACATAAATGTACACGGTACTTCCACGCCACTTGGTGATATTGCCGAAATCACAGCCATTCAAAAAGTTTTTGGCGAACACGCTTACAAACTCAACATCAGTTCTACAAAATCTATGACTGGCCATTTGTTGGGTGCTGCTGGGGCCATAGAAGCTGTGGCGAGTATTTTTGCTTTACGCCATCAAATTGTGCCTCCAACCATAAATAATTTCAACAGGGACGAAAGAATTGATCCAAATTTGAATCTAACCCTCAACAAAGCCCAAAGCCGCAATATTCGTGTGGTTGTAAGCAACACCTTTGGTTTTGGCGGCCACAACTGCTCTATTATTTTCAAAAAATTAGACTAAAGTGTTGCATTGGCGATACATCTTTCTTCCAAAGGAGAAAAGGGTCTTTTTATTCCGAATTTATTCTATTACAGGTCTTTATCCCAAAAACAGGTATCTTTATGAGCAAGCCTTTCGGCACGCCTCGGCTTTGTCGGGACAAGGACTAGAAAAAGACCAGTCATACGAAAGACTCGAATTTTTGGGGGATTCTATTTTGGGGGCAGTAGTTGCCGAATATCTTTTTAAAAAATATCCCAAGAAAGACGAAGGATTCTTAACCGATGTTCGTTCAAGAATCGTAAATGGAGACTCGCTGAACCTACTCGCTAAAAAAATTTCACTAGATAGATTGATAGAGTTTGAACGGAGAAACCGTTCGGTTAAATTTTCTTCAATATATGGTGATGCAGTAGAAGCACTTATTGCCGCCATCTATTTGGATTATGGTTACGAACAAGTGCGAAAGTTTATCTTACACAAGCTCATTTATAATCATTTGGATATTGAGCATATCGTGCAGCACAATTCCAACTACAAGAGCGTTTTGCTTGAATGGGCAAACAAACACAGCAAGACTATTTCATTTCACAAGATAGCTGAGGAAGGTAGCGGTCATCAAAAAGTATTCACCGTGGAAGTGTGGGTAGAATCAGATCCAGTAGCCACTGGAAAGGGAAACTCCAAGAAAAAAGCTGAGCAA
>JBIKRJ010000179.1:0-4910 GCA_044349205.1 Cytophagales bacterium
GAAGTCCTGTTTCCTACGAAGAAATCAATCCTTTGCTCATTAAAGCCTTAGTCGCCACGGAAGATGTTCGTTTTTATGACCATTCCGGCATAGACCTCACTGCCATGCTCTCTATTCCCTTCTCTTTGTTGAGGGGCGATAATCGTGGTGGAAGTACATTGACACAACAATTGGCAAAGAACCTTTTCAAAACTCGCGCTGGCGATTCAAAAGGTCTTTTTGGATACATACCAATATTGAAAACCTTGATTTTCAAGACCAAGGAATGGATAATGGCAACAAGGTTGGAAAAAACTTTTACCAAAGAAGAGATTCTGACTATGTATTTGAATACAGTCGATTTTGGAAGCAATTCTTTTGGTGTAAAAGTGGCATCTAGCACCTTTTTTGATTCAAATCCCAAAGACCTCAATATTTTGCAAGCGGCCACATTGGTTGGTTTGTTGAAAGCCCCTACCAGCTACAGCCCTGTGCTTCACCCCGACAAATGTGTGGAACGCCGCAATGTGGTGTTAGGGCAAATGTTGAAATACAATATCATCAACCAAAATCAGTATGAATCCCTTGTGTCCCAACCTTTAGGGCTGCGTTTCAAAGCAGAAAGCCATAATGACGGTAGTGGTACTTATTTCAGAAATGTAGTGGGAAATTATTTGCGCGAATGGTGCAAAAATAATGGCTATGACTTGTATGCCGACGGATTGAGAATTTACACCACAATCAATTCCAGAATACAGGCACATGCCGAGGCGGCCGTTGATTCGCAAATGAAGATTTTGCAAGCCAAATTTTACAGACACTGGAAAGACAAGAATCCTTGGGTCGATGAGCAAGACGTTGAAATTCCTGGATTTATTGAAAAAGTGGCCAAACGAACCGACTATTATATTCACCTGAAAAAGAAATTTGATGGCAATGCCGATTCAGTTAATTATTACATGAACATACCCAAGAAGATGAAAGTATTTTCTTGGGATGGCGAACGCGATACCACAATGTCGCCCATGGACTCAATTCGCTATTACAAACATTTTTTGCAATGTGGCATGATGACCATGGATCCTTTTACAGGCCAGATTTTGGCTTGGGTGGGCGGTATTAATTTCAAATATTTCAAATACGACCACGTGTATCAAAGTAAAAGGCAACCTGGTTCTACATTTAAGCCATTTGTGTACTGTGCCGCTATCGACAAAGGTTTTTCGCCGTGCGATCGTATGCTCGACCACCGCGTTAGCATCAAATATTACGATCGTTGGCTGAAAAAAGACACTGTTTGGAGCCCAAGAAACAGCGATTGGGTTTTTACAGGCGAAGAGATGACCTTGCGTAGGGCGATGGCCAAGTCGGTCAATTCCATTACCTCCCAGCTTATCGAAAAAATTGGTCCTGAAACAGTTATCCAATATGCCCACAAATTGGGTATCAAAAGCCGATTGGACACCATTCCTTCAGTAGGGTTGGGTTCCAGCGATGTAAGCTTGTTTGAAATGGTAGGTGCTTATTGCACATTTTTGAACAAAGGAGTGGCCACCGAACCCTTGTATGTAACCCGAGTTGAGGACAAGAACGGAAACATTATTCACGAGTTTATTCCACAACGAAAGCACGCCATAAGCGAAGAAACAGCATGGCTTATGCTGCACATGCTGAAAGGTGGATTGGAAGAACCGGGCGGTACTTCTCAGGCATTGTTTCAACATGGTGGTTTGTTCAAAGGCAATGAATTTGGAGGTAAAACAGGTACTTCGTCAAACCATTCAGATGGTTGGTTTATGGGCGTTACTAAAGATTTGGTAACAGGCGTTTGGGTGGGAGGCGACGACCGTAGCATTCATTTCCGTACGTCTGCATTGGGTGAAGGGGCGCGCACGGCTTGCCCAGTGTATGGCATTTACATGGAAAAATTGTATGCCGACAAAGAAACGGGTGTCAAGATGGGATATTTCCCTCGTCCTTTCGTAAAGATTACAAAGCCATACAATTGCCGTACCCGCATTCGTGCCCGAAGCGATTCTACAGGAGCAAACCTCGATTCGGCGTCTGTTGTAAACTAAAAAACTATAATTTTAGAAAATTATCAAGCAGTTTTTCTCCTGCATTGGCACTCTTTTCGGCGTGGAACTGTACTGCATAGAAATTGTCTTTGTGCAGGCTGGCACTGAACTCGGCGGCATAGTTGCATTTGGCGGCGGTGTATTCGCTTAATTCCGCATAGTAGCTGTGTACGAAATACATGTAACTATTTTCTTTTATTCCTTCAAAAAGCGGGGCTTTTAAATCGTAGACGCTGTTCCAACCCATTTGAGGAACTTTTAATCCTGTATTTGGGAAACGTTTCACTTGAATATCGAAAATACCCAAGCATTTTGTGTCATTTTCTTCCGAATGCTTGCACATGAGTTGAAGTCCGAGGCAAATGCCCAAAACCGGTTGTTTCAAGTTTTTTAAAACTACATCCAGTTTGCGATTTTTAAGGTATTGCATGGCGGTACTTGCCTCGCCAACACCCGGAAAAATGACTTTATCGGCATTGTGCAGCAATTCAGGGTCGTCGGTTACGAAAGGTTCGCAACCTAGTCGGTTTAGGGCATATTTGACCGATTGTATGTTGCCTGCATTGTATTTGACGATGGCTATTTCCATTTTGCCCCAAAAGTAATGAAAACAAAAAAGCCTCCAAGAAATGGAGGCTTTGAAAGTATCGAAATGTGATGATTATCTTTTTTCTTTGATACGGGCTGCTTTTCCTTTTGCTTCACGTAGATAAAACAAACGTGCCCTGCGTACTTTTCCTCTTCTAAGTACTTCAATCTTGTCGACTGTTGGCGAAAGGATGGGGAATATTCTCTCTACACCAATACCGTTAGAAGTTTTCCTTACAGTAAAAGTTTCGCCCATTGAATTGGCATTTCTACGTTGAATGACAACACCTTGAAACAACTGAATCCTTTCCTTGCTACCTTCTTTGATTTTAACGTGCACGTTTATAGTGTCGCCTGGACCAAATTCAGGTATGCCATTGCGCTTTTCAGCATACTCGGGTTCGATGAGGTTTCTAACAAAAAGTTCTAGAGACATGGTAGTGATAATTTGTCCTTTACGAAAAAGGATTGCAAACATAGCAAAAAATCAAGTACAAAAATAAATTGGCTACGAAATATTTGGTTTTAGAGCCTGATGTTTTTCATACAAATCGGGTCGGCGGCTTTTGGTGCGTTCCAAAGCATGTTCCATTCGCCACGATTCTATGTTTTTTTCATGACCTGAAAGCAACACATCTGGCACTTTCATTCCCATAAATTCAGCTGGTCGGGTATAGACAGGCGGTGACAGCAAATCGTCTTGAAATGAATCGGTTAACGCTGAAGTTTCGTCGGAAAGAACGCCGGGAATGAGCCTTATAATGGCATCGGCAAAAACAGCCGCCGCCAATTCGCCACCTGAAAGCACATAATCGCCAATGCTTACTTCATGCGTGATGTATTTTTCACGTACTCGTTCGTCCACACCTTTGTAATGGCCGCACAAAATGATGACGTTTTTCAGCAGAGAGAAACTGTTTGCCATTTTTTGGTTCAATGTGTGACCATCGGGTGTCATGTATACCACGGCATCATAGGTTCTTTCTTCTTTCAGTTTGCTAATAATGTGGTGGATGGGTTCAATCATCATGACCATTCCCGCACCACCGCCATAGGGATAATCGTCGGTTTGGCGGTGTTTTGATGATGAATAATCCCGTAGATCATGCACATGCACTTCTGTAAGTCCTTTTTCAATCGCTCTTTTTAGTATAGAATGTGAAAAAGGGCTTTCTAGCAGTCGGGGCAAACAAGTAATGATGTCGAAACGCATGATTTTAATGCCTTTTTATTTTTCCAAGTTTTTATCTTGCTGTTTGGGTTCTTCCATGTACAGTTCGAGCAATCCATCGGGGATACATGTTTTCAGCATTTTGTTTTCGATGTCTATTTCTGTCACAAACTCATTGACAAGTGGCAACAATACTTCCTTGCCTTGGTAATGGAAAAAAAGGATTTTTTGAGCAGACGCATCAATCACGTCTTCCACATTGCCCAGTAGTCCGTAGGTAGTGTCTGACAATGTACAACCCAGCAAATCGTGGAAATAAAACTCGTCTTTTTGTGGCTTGGGCAGTTTTTCTAAAGGCAGAAAAATCTCGGCCCCTTTGAATTTGGTAGCCTGTTCTATGGTGCTGATGCCTTCAAGCAAAATACGGGCTTCGCTTCCCCTAATGCTAATTTTTTGAATAAAGTGCGGAATCAGTTTTTGATTGATTTCCAAAAAGAAACTATCCAGCTTGGCGTAAAGATTAGGATTGTCGCTTTCTAGTATGGCCACAAGTTCGCCCTGTAAACCATGAGTACGACTTATTCTTCCTAATTGAAAATATTGAGGGTGTTTTAACATTTATCGTTTCACTTTATACATGTCCAACATCGCTTCTAGGCGTTGAGAGGCGTTTTTCCAATTGGCTATTTTTAGAAAAGCATCTACGTAATCTCCTCTTTTATTTTGATAGGACAGGTAGTAGGCATGTTCCCACACATCGAGTACTAGAATAGGCAAGCTAACCCATTGACCTTGGTTTTGATGTTTTTCTGCCGAAAGTACGACTAATTTGTCGGCCAAAGGTTGGTAAGCCACTATGCCCCAACCCGAACCTTCTACTTGGGTGGCAGCAGCTTTGAACAGTTTTATGAAATTATCAGTATTGCCAAAAGATTTCTCGACATATTTTAGAAGAGTGACACTCATGCTCGTTTTTTCGGGCGACATATTGGTCCAAAAGATGGTGTGCAGAAAATGACCTGCCCCATGGAAAGCTATTTCGCGTTCCCAATGTTTGGTAAGCGAAAAATCGCCCGAGGTAATCGATTCTTTTA
>JBIKRJ010000180.1:0-4894 GCA_044349205.1 Cytophagales bacterium
TAGGTTGAAGCGCTTTATGTGTTTTCCCAACGAAGAATATTTTATCACTAAATTTTTGGTTTTCAGCCGTAGAGTTTCTTCTACTTTTATTTTTTTTTCTACCGAATCAAAATCTCTCCCGTATTCATCCTTGTCCACATACAAAATAGAACAATTTACTTGGTCGTTTTTGCCAATACCGTTTATAGTATCTTCCCACAAACTGAACCCGATGATGAAAATCTCGCTCGTGTCTAGTTTGTGTTCCTTACACAAATCATAAATGGAAGAAATGCTCGAGTGCCCATCGATTTGGACGACACCAGTTAAATCGCCGTAGTCGGTGTGCACATATTTTTGTATTTCATTCAGGTTTACTTTGCTTGTCATTTTGGAAGTAGTTTAAAATGGAATAATAGTGTTTCGTGGTGTCAAGATGTAAAAAGACCTGACAAAATGAATTGTCAGGTCTTTTTGTAAAACAGATTGGTAGTTTGGTTTAGATTGGTTTGTGTTGTGTGTAAGAATTGATTGGCGTTCATTTCTATTTCGGTGTTTTTTTACTGTCCGCTGTCGACATGGACTCTTTTTGTAGCTGTTGTGAGTTGCAAAAATGACAACTTCGTAATAGCATTTTGTTCCAAAAATTTGGGAATGAGTTATACATTTCACAGATTGAATTTCGTTTCATTTTTACAGGCCAGAAATGGTGTATAATTGTGAAATAATCTTGTTGTATATGCAGTGGATTAAAGTATTTGCTTCAGAGGCCGAGGCATTGAAGATATTTGAATCGCAGAAAATTTATACGATTGGTGTAAACGAACAAAGGGTTTGTGTGGTGCACCGTGGAAATGCATTTTATGCGTTTTCGGCTCGTTGTCCGCACGCCGGTGCCTCACTTTCTGATGGTTATTTAAACCAAAATCTTGAAATCGTGTGCCCTTTGCACGGGTATCGTTTTAGCTTGTTAGATGGCAGGCAAGCCTCAAGAACCGATTGTACATTGCCTCTTTTTCCTTTAGAAATAAGACAAGAAGGTGTTTTTTTGGGTTGGCGATAGTTACCTCAGCTGGCTATTTATCCCGTTTACATAGTTTTGTAGGTATTGTCTAAAGAAAGGCTCATCCAAAAACGCTTTTCCTTTCAGTTCGGGACTAAGGATGCTTTCAAGTGAAATATTTTTGTTGTATTTGATGAGATATTCTGAGGCAATAGGCTGGTAGGAATAGTGCCAAGGTTCGAAATTGTAGCCAGTTCGGGTAGGATCGTTGGTGTAGGTTTCGTAGTAATCGAATCGAGGAGCATTTTCCGACATCCAATCGTAAAGTTTGTTGTAAATACCCTCTGTATTTGTGTAATGGGGTGAGAATAGAGGGTTTTTGGGTTGTGCCACCCCCACATCTATAATGTCGGCATCTGTGCCCCAGTGGTGTCTTGAAGTACCCGGTATCGCCGAAAATTCGTTGATTTTGTGAATAAGCTCCAGTCCGTTTAGCCCTTGTTTGCGGTATCTTTCATACTTGCCGTTCCAAATCGACATTTGCCTGTGATAACTGCGATAAGCCGATACGATTTGCAAATGTAAGCCACTGGCTTGGGCTTCTTTTTTCATTGCTGCAAATGCTTTTAAGGCAGAAAATTGCAGTCCACTGTGCAAAACAGGAGATTTTTTTCCTGTTAAAATCTGCAGTTCGTCCAAAGTTTTGTGGAAAAAATGTTTGTAAAATGGAATCGTCAAAAAGGCAAGAAGAAATTGCTGACGATTCATGGTTTTTTATTTTTTAGCAGCTTTCAGGGTGTTTTGTAACAAACTGCAAATGGTCATAAGTCCGACACCGCCGGGTACTGGGGTTATGTAACTAGTTTTGGGGGCTACTTCGTCAAATTTCACATCACCAACCAACCTAAATCCAGATTTTTTGCTTGTATCTAGCAACCTGTGAATGCCAACATCTACCACCACTGCTCCCTCTTTTACCATATCGGCCGTTATAAATTCAGGTTTGCCAATGGCCACAATCAATATATCGGCTTTAGAGGTTATCTCTTTCAGGTTCTTGGTTTTACTATGGCAAATGGTCACAGTCGCGTCGGCCGAATATCCATTTTGGGCAATGACCTCGCTTGAGTTTGACTTGGAGAGCAGCATGGCCATGGGCGAACCCACGATATTGCTTCGGCCTATTACGACACAATTTTTGCCTGCTGTTTCAATTTTGTAGCGTTTCAGCATCTCCATCACGCCGTTGGGCGTAGCCGAAACAAAGGTTTCGATCCCCAAGGCCAATTTTCCAACATTGAAAGGGTGGAAGCCGTCCACATCTTTTTGGGGAGAAATAGCCTCTGTGATGGATTTTTCTGAAATGTGCGAGGGTAGAGGCAATTGCACTATGAAACCGTCAATTTCGGAATCGTTGTTTAACGCATGCACTATTTGCAGCAATTCTTTTTGAGTAGTGTGGGAATCCTTGTGAATCAAGGTAGATTTGAACCCCACTTTCTCGCAGTTTTTCACTTTACTGTTTACATAGGTTTGGCTTGCCCCGTCGTTTCCTACCAGCACAGCAGCCAAATGGGGAGTTTTGCCCCCATTTGCCACTATCTTTTGCACTTCTAGTGCGATTTCTGATAAAATTTCTTCAGAAAGTAGCTTTCCGTCAAGTAGTTGCATTGGTGCTATGCTTATAAATGGGTGACTTATTTTGGGGCTTGCTTCATGCCTTCTTCAATCATTTTGTAAAACTGATCGATTTTAGGCAGAACCAAAATGCGAGTGCGACGGTTTTTTGCTCTTGATTCAGCGCTGTTGTTTGGCATCAAAGGACTATATTCTCCTCTGCCCGATGCCACCAATCTGCCAGGTTCAACCCCAAAATCGTTTTGAAGAATTCTGATGACCGACGTGGCTCTTTTGGTGCTCAAATCCCAGTTGTCTATCAAATTTTCTCTTTGAATCACTTGTACATTGTCAGTATGTCCTTCTACCATCACTTCAAAATCGGGTTTGGCCTTTACCACAGTGGCCACTTTGCCCAAAATGGCTTTTGCTCTTTCGGTCACATTGTAGCTTCCGCTGCTGAAAAGCAGTTTGTCGGCAATCGATACATAAACCACCCCTTTTTCTACATTTATTTCAATATCTGGGTCGTTCAAGTTGCCGAGCGAACTTTTCAAACTGCTCACCAAGGCAAGTGTCACGGAATCTTTTTTGGTAAGGGCATCTTGCAGACGCGTAATGTGGGTGTCTTTTTCGCGTATGCTTTCCAACGATTTTTCTAGATTTTCGGCACCTTTTTTGGTCAAGGTAGTCATGTTGCCAATGTTCTGAATCAGTTCGTTGTTGGTGCCGAGCAAGCTGGAGTTGTTTTGTTTCAAATAGGCAATTTGGTCTTGCAATGCTTCAATTCTGGCAAGTGCGGCGGCTTTTTCTTGGTCACAAGCAATGAGTTTTGCACTCGTTTGTGCCATTTGGGTGTTCAGGTTGTTGTTTTTTTCTTGTAGTTCTGCCCACTTTTTTTTAGAAACACAAGCACTTGAGGCTGCAAGCAGAAGCAAAACTGGGATTACATTTCCTTTTTTCATATTGGCAGATTTATAATTTTGGTTAGAAGATGGATTTAATTTTTTACGTCTTTAAATATACTGTCTAATCGCCCAATTTCAATACGGCCATGAATGCTTCTTGAGGAATTTCGACTGTGCCTACTTGGCGCATGCGTTTTTTGCCTTCTTTTTGTTTTTCCAAAAGTTTGCGTTTACGCGAAATGTCGCCGCCGTAACATTTGGCAGTCACATCTTTTCGCATGGCTTTTACAGTTTCTCTCGCAATGATTTTGGCTCCAATGGCAGCCTGTATTGCAATTTCAAACATTTGCCTGGGGAGTAGTTCTCTTAATTTTTCGCATAGGCGTTTACCCCATTCATAGGCTTTATCGCGGTGCACGATGGCGGAAAGAGCATCTACTTTTTCTCCGTTCAATAGGATGTCGAGTCTTACAAGATTGGATTCTCTGAAACCGATGAGCTCGTAGTCTAGAGAAGCGTACCCACGGGAAATGGTCTTCAGTTTATCGAAGAAATCAAACACGATTTCGGCCAAAGGCATCTCGAAAACCAATTCCACTCGATCGGTAGTGAGGTAGCTTTGGTTTTTCAGTAGCCCTCTTTTGTCCATGCACAAGTTCATAATACCGCCAATGTATTCGGCTTTGGTAATGATTTGAGCTCTTATGTAGGGTTCTTCGATGTAATCCAACAAATTTGGTTCAGGCATTTCCGAGGGGGCATTAACTACCACTTTCCCTTCTCGGGTAGTATAGGCATTGAATTGTACCGATGGAACGGTTGTAATCACGGTTTGGTTGAATTCACGCTCCAACCTTTCTTGCACAATTTCCATGTGCAACATGCCCAAAAAACCACATCGAAAACCAAATCCAAGAGCCAGAGAGGTTTCAGGCTCCCAGACCAATGAGGCATCGTTAAGTTGTAGTTTTTCCATAGCCGAGCGTAGGTTTTCGAACTCCGTAGTATCTACCGGATAAATACCTGCAAAAACCATCGGCTTCACATCTTCAAAACCTTGGATTGCCTCGCCCGGATGTGCTACCGTGGTAATAGTGTCACCCACTTTTACCTCTTTCGACTCTTTTATGCCCGAAATCAAGTAACCAACGTCGCCGGCTTCAATTTTGTCGCATGGTTCTTGTTCCAAACGCAATATGCCTATCTCATCGGCATTGTATTCTTTGCCGGTGGCGATGAATTTGACTTTTTGCCCTTTTTTGATGGTACCATTGTACACACGGAACATGACTTCCACTCCGCGGAACGAGTTGAAAACTGAATCAAATATCAAGGCTTGCAGTGGTGCATTCACATCACCTTTTGGTGAGGGAATTCTTTCTGCCAC
>JBIKRJ010000182.1:0-4863 GCA_044349205.1 Cytophagales bacterium
GTTTGCTTCTGTCTTGTACCAAAGTGCCTAATTTGACCGATTTTGATTCGGTAGCTTGGAAAAATGACCTAAACGGTTGCAATGGCGAAAGGCTGAAATTGGCTGAGATTCTTGAAGACCAGCGCCATGAATTGAAGATGATAGAAGCTCCTGAACTGAAAAAGATTTTAGGGCAGCCCAATGCTATCCAAATCATGGAAAGACAACAAAGATATTACATATATTGGATTCAAAATCCTGCTAAATGCCAAGATTCAACTACTTCTTACAAAGAAGTTAGAGTTAGAGTTAGTGCACTGGGTAAAGTAACCGAAGTTTTATTCTGAATTAAAAAAGATTGGCTAATTGAAGCCCAAACATTTCCTTACGCGCTTCAAGGTAACACTCGCCACTTCTCTGGCTTTTTCTGCTCCTTTTTTAAGTTCGGCTTCTATAGTTTCAGGATGTTCTGAAAACGCATTGAAATGCAATCTTTCAGTTGAAAACTGATTCATTATTAGTTCAAAAAGGGCTTCTTTGGCAGCACCGAAACCATAATTCCCGCCTTCGTAATTTTGCCTCATTTGTGCGATTTCCGATTCGCTTGCCAAAAGGGAAAATAGGGCAAACACATGGCAATGGTCTGGGTTTTTCGGTTCTTCCATAGTTTGCGAACCCGTCACTATCGACATGATTTTTTTCCTAAGTTCTTTTTCAGGCAAAAATATGTCGATGTAGTTATGATAGCTTTTGCTCATTTTTCGGCCATCGGTACCAGGTATGGTCATCACATTTTCTTGGATTTTTACTTCAGGTAAAACAAATGTACCGGGAAAACGATGGTTGAATGCACCCGCAATGTCGCGTGTCATTTCCAAATGTTGCTTCTGGTCTTTGCCCACAGGAACCCATTCGGCATCGTACAGCAAAATGTCGGCTGCCATTAGCACAGGATAGGTAAACAAGCCCGCATTCACATCGGCCAGGTTGGCTTGTTTGTCTTTGAAAGAATGGGCGTTTTCAAGCATTGGAAAAGGAGTGAAACAGTTCAATATCCAAGCCAGTTCGCATACTTCGGGTACATCGGACTGTCGATAAAAAACGGTTTTGTTAGTGTCGAGACCCATTGCTAGCCATGCAGCCGCAGTAGCATGGGTATTTTCCAAAAGCTGTTTTCCGTCTTTGATAGAAGTGAGGGCATGCAGGTCGGCAATGAATAGGAAAGACTCGTTGGTAGCATTTTGGCTCATGGCAATGGCCGGTTTGATAGCTCCCAAAATGTTGCCTAAATGCTGTCTTCCCGAACTTTGTGTGCCTGTAAGAATTCGCGCCATTGTCGAAGTTAGTTTTTTCGTTCGATGGTATAATTTATTAGGTTTGCCAAGGAAGAACGGCAGTCGTTGTCGGGCATGGTGTGTAAAATAGCGAGGGCCTCGTCTTTAATTTCCAACATTTTATTGGTGGCATATTCCAAACCACCCGTTTCTTTTACAAACTGAATTACCTCTTTTACCTTTTTGGATTTGTGTGTCTGATTTTTAATAGTGTATATCATTTTTTTCTTTTCCCACCAACCCACTTGGTTCAATGAGTGGATAAGGGGTAGTGTCATCTTTTTTTCACGAATATCTATGCCAATAGGTTTGCCTATTTCCTCGTCGCCATAGTCAAAAAGGTCGTCTTTGATTTGGAAGGCAATGCCTACTTTTTCACCCATCAGTTTGGCGGCTTGCAGCATAGCATTGTCGGAAGACACCGAGGCGGCTCCCACTTGGCAACAAGACGAAATGAGTGAAGCCGTTTTCCTGCGTATGATGTCGAAATATACATCTTCGGTTATGTCCAAACTACGGGCTTTTTCCATTTGCAAAAGTTCACCTTCGCTCATGAGTTGCACCGCTTCGTTTACGATTTTCAAAAGTATAAATTCGTCGTTTTCGACAGCAAGTTTTAGGCCTTTAGAAAGTAGAAAATCGCCAACCAAGACCGATATCTTATTCTTCCACAGGGCATTGATTGAAAAAAAATCGCGTCTATAGGCGGCTTCGTCCACCACATCGTCGTGCACCAAAGTGGCTGTGTGCAGCAGTTCTATGAGCGCAGCACCACGGTAAGTGCTTTCGTTCACCTTGTCCAACATTTTGGCCACCAAAAACACAAACATGGGGCGTATCTGTTTTCCTTTTCGGCGTACTATGTAGTGCATTATCTTATCAAGCAACATCACATTTGACCGCATCGACGCTTCGAATTTTTCTTCGAAAATGTACATTTCGTGGCTGATGGGTGCTTTTAGTTGGTCGATAGTCAAAGTGCGAATGGAGTTATTGTTTGGCAACTACCTTGTCAGAAATATGCAGCAAGGTTTTAGGTAGAAATGAAACACAATCACGGACATCCTTTTCTGGAAACAAGCCCAGGTGTTTGCGGACACGTGTCTTTCAAATCGGGCACACTGTCGCCGTCTTCGTCAGTAGGAGGGCATCCCCTGTATTCTACTACACCATACTCGTTTGGACATTTGTCTTTCATGTCTATGATACCGTCTTTGTCGCTGTCTGGACAACCTTTGTACACTGCCAAACCTGCTGCATCGGGGCAATCATCCTCTTTGTCTACAATGCCGTCGGCATCTTTGTCTGGCCAGGGGCAACCTCTATTTTCGCGTGCGCCATGTTCTTGCGGGCAGGTGTCTTCGTAGTCGTACAAGCCATCGAAATCGGTATCAAAAGGACAGCCAAACGGCGTTACTTGTGTGCCTTTTGGTGTGCCAGGGCATTTGTCGGTATAGTCGCCCACACCGTCTTTGTCTGAGTCGTGCGCTCTCGACTTAAACTCGTAGGGCTCGTGTTGCGAGTTGCGGGCGGCTTTTCGACCGGCTTTGTTTCTAATGGCAGTTTGTTTTGGGTTTTGTGCCATCAACACAAATGGCAAAAGAAAAAGGAGAATGATTTTAATTATTTTCATGTTTTTGAAAAAGATTTCCAAAAATAGTGTTTTGATTTAGAATTACCATTTGGCTTTGGCTCGAGATTATTGGTGAAAAGCGAGTTTGTAGATAATGAATTTTTTTCTTGTTTGGTTCAATAAAGAATTAGTTCGCAGGTTTAGTGTATAATGGTATTAGGCCTTTATTGTTTCTATTTCTTTAAAAAAAGCCCAAGTGAAATACTTCACTTGGGCTAGACAAATACGGGTAAGTTAGATTAATTGGCTACTTCCGACAAGAATTTGATTCGCATCAGGCGCAGATCCTCGATTGAAATAAAGTTTTCGCCTAGTTCGTTGATGGCATCTTCTATGCTGTCTGATTCCGATTGCATAAAGTAATCGTACACGGCATCTTGTTTTTCTTCGTCCAGAATATCGTCTATGTAATAGTCCAAGTTCAATTTGGTGCCCGAAAAACAAATGGATTCAATTTCGCTTAGTAAATCTTCGGCAGTTAAACCTTTCGACTCGCCAATTTCCTCTAAGGGAATTTTACGATCTATTTGCTGAATGATAAAGATTTTGATTTTCGACTTGTTGATGGCCGATTTTACCACCACATCTTGTGCCGTCACAATATCGTTGTCTTCAACATATTTTTTGATGACTTCCAAAAAGGGTTTCCCAAATTTTATGGCCTTGCTCATGCCCACACCGTTTATGTGGCTCAAAGCTTCCATAGTCATAGGGTAGGTGGTGGCCATTTCCTCGACAGAAGGGTCTTGGAAAATAACGTATGGAGGCAAGTCCTTTTCTTTCGCTATCTTTTTACGAAGTGCTTTTAAGCTGTTGAATAAGGCTTCGTCGTAGGCTTTGCTCGAACCAGTAGGCTCTTTTTCGTCCGTTTCGTTTTCGGTGTTAGAATAATCGTGGTCTTTCGACAATTCAATTGATTCGGGTTTGGAAATGAAGCCATTTCCTTTTTTGGTAAGTTTTAAAATACTGTTGTTGTCTATGTCTTTTTCAAGGAATCCCAGCACTAAAATTTGTCGGATAACCGAGTTCCAATACTCATCGGGCTGCTCTTCGCCTTCGCCATAAATTTCAAGTTCTTGGTGCGAGTAACTTTCAATGTAATCGTTTTCTTTTCCCCTGATAACATCGATAATGTGCTCAATACCAAACCGTTGTTCCGTTTGTTTTACGGCTTCCAACACTAATAATACATCTTCTTGGGCTTCAAATTTTTCTTTAGGCTTCATACAATTGTCACAAAAACCGCAATCTTTTTCTAATGTTTCCCCAAAATAATGCAAAAGATGACGTCTTCTGCAAACAGGAGATTCGGCATACGCTGCCATTTCGTGTAAAAGTTGTTTGGCATTGTCTCTTTCAGTAACCGATTTGTCTTTGTTGAATTTTTCCAACTTGATGATGTCGTCGTATGAATACAACATCAAACAGTTGCCTTCCAATCCGTCTCGGCCTGCGCGACCAGTTTCTTGGTAATAACCTTCCAAAGATTTAGGTGCATCGTAGTGAATGACAAAACGCACATCGGGTTTGTCAATTCCCATTCCAAACGCAATGGTGGCCACAATCACATCCACATCTTCGCTCAAAAAAGCATCTTGATTGTTCATGCGTACTTGTGGTTCCAAGCCCGCATGGTAGGGTAGTGCTTTGATGCCGTTTACGACCAAAAGATTGGCGATTTCCTCTACTTTTTTACGGCTCAAACAATAAATAATCCCCGATTTGCCCTTGTGTTTGCGTACATGAGAAATCACTTGTTTTTTGGAATCTTGCTTTGGTACTATTTCGTAGTACAAATTTTTACGATTGAAAGAGGTTTTGAACACATCAGCATCTTCCATTTGTAGGTTCTTCTGAATGTCCAACTGAACTTTTGGAGTAGCCGTGGCAGTAAGGGCAATTACTGGCAGGTTGCCC
>JBIKRJ010000025.1:0-18171 GCA_044349205.1 Cytophagales bacterium
TCAAGGTTTTGTTGGTAGCCGAGGCGATAAAAGATGTATCTTGCCAGTTTCCCCTTCCGCAGATTGTCTTAAATTGGAAAAATCTGGTATTCTGGGCTTGGCTTGCTATCGAAATGGATAGGAAAAAGAGGTTTGCGATTATAGTTAATTTCATGGAATGAATATTTATCAAATATTAAATAACTAAAAGACAATCTAAGTTACTAAGCCTACCAAATTTACCTTTTCGAATTTATTTACCTATCACTACGGCGAAAGTTTCTATTTTTGTAAAAACCCATTTTTATCCTTGGCCAGTAGCAGCGAAACCCCTTTGATGAAGCAATACAATGCCATCAAAGCCAAATATCCCGGAGCATTGCTCCTTTTTAGGGTGGGTGATTTCTACGAAACTTTTGGTGAAGATGCCGAAAAAGCCAGTAAAATTTTGGGTATCACACTTACCAAAAGAGGCAATGGTTCGGCCTCAGAAATTGCCTTGGCAGGGTTTCCCCATCATTCGCTCGACAATTATATGCCCAAGTTGGTGCGTGCTGGACAACGAGTAGCCGTTTGCGATCAATTGGAAGATCCCAAAATGGTGAAAGGTATCGTGAAACGTGGCGTGACCGAACTGGTTACTCCAGGAGTAACTTTCAACGACAATGTGTTGAACCAAAGGCAGAACAACTATTTGTGTGCCGTTCATTTCGAGAGCCACGACCTGTGTGGTATTGCCATTCTTGACATTTCTACAGGCGATTTTCAAACAGCACAAGGAAATTGGCCTTATATAGACAAGCTGATACAAAGTTTCAATCCTTCCGAAATATTGTACAACAAGGCCAAAAAGAAAGAAATCACCACTTATTTGGGAGAAAGATGGGTTTCTTTTGGTCAGGAAGACTGGGTGTATCAATTCGATTTTGCCCATGAAAAACTCACCAAACATTTTGGCACACAAAATCTAAAAGGCTTTGGTGTCGAAAATCTAAAGCATGGAATTGTGGCAGCAGGGGCTATTATGCAATATCTTGCCGATACCGAACATCATGAAATTGCCCACATTACCTCGCTTTCCCGCATAGAAGAGGAGCGATATGTGTGGCTCGATAAGTTCACTATTCGCAACCTTGAATTGATTTATTCTCATTTTGAAGGTGGGGTTCCCTTGATAGACATTCTAGACGACACTCAAACGCCAATGGGAGCCCGAATGTTGAAAAATTGGCTGCTACTTCCTTTGAAAGAGCCCGCTTCCATCAAAGAAAGAAGTGATATCGTTCAGGTTTTTTTCAGTGATTATGATTGCAGCGATCATTTGAGCTCTTTGTTGCAACAGGTGGGCGATTTGGAACGCTTGGCTTCTAAAGTAGCGGTGCGTCGTGTAAATCCGCGAGAGTTGAACCAGTTAAGACGTTCTTTGGCCATTATTGCCCCATTGCAACAGCATTTGATGTTGCATGCCCACAAGGCTCTGAAGGCATTTGCCGACAAATTGAATCCATTGCTGTCACTGGTGCAGAAAATGGAAGCTACTTTGCAGCCCGAAGCTCCAATGCTGCTGAGTCATGGCGGTATTATTGCTCCAGGTATTCACAAAGAATTGGACGATTTGCGTCAGATTGCCTATTCTGGCAAGGATTATTTGTTGCAAATACAGCAACGCGAAGCCGCCAGAACGGGTATTACTTCTTTGAAAGTCGCTTTCAACAAAGTTTTTGGCTACTACATTGAAGTGACCAACACACACAAAGACAAAGTGCCCGCTGATTGGATACGCAAACAGACCACCACCAATGCCGAACGCTACATTACCGAGGAATTAAAAACTTACGAGGAAAGCATTTTGGGGGCAGAAGAGAAAATTTTCGACCTGGAACAGCGACTTTTTGGCGAATTGGTCATTTATGTGTCTGAATTCGTGCCACAAATACAAACCAATGCACGTAGCATAGCACAGTTGGACTGCTTACTAAGCTTTGCTTCTGTAGCCCGAAAAAACCATTATGTACGTCCAGAGGTAAACGATTCCTTTTCTATCGACATTGTGGAGGGCAGGCACCCTGTTATCGAAAAACAATTGGCAGTGGGGGAAGCCTATGTGCCCAACGATATTTTTCTGGATACCGAACACCAGCAAGTCATGATAATCACAGGCCCCAACATGGCAGGAAAATCGGCCTTGTTGCGCCAAACGGCCTTGATAACGCTTATGGCACAAATGGGTAGCTTCGTTCCAGCCAAGGCGGCAAAAATTGGTTATGTCGACAAGGTTTTCACGCGCGTGGGTGCTTCCGACAACCTTTCGAAAGGGGAATCTACTTTTATGGTCGAAATGACCGAAACGGCCAGTATCCTGAACAATTTCAGTAACCGCTCCCTTATTTTGATGGACGAAATAGGACGTGGCACAAGCACTTACGACGGCATTTCTATTGCGTGGGCCATCGTAGAATATTTGCACCAAAACCAAAAGTTTAGCCCTCGCACTTTGTTTGCCACCCATTACCACGAATTGAACCAGTTGGCTACCGATTTCCCAAGAGTTAAAAACTATAATGTTTCGGTAAAAGAAGTAGGTGACAAAGTGATATTTATGAGGAAGTTAAAAGAAGGCGGAAGTGAGCATAGTTTTGGTATTCATGTGGCACAAATCGCGGGTATTCCCAATCCTGTTATTTTACGCGCTCATGAAATAATGCGCCATTTGGAAAAAGAAAAGGTATCCAACACTGCCAGCCAGAAAATGGCCGATTTACCCAAGAGCAATTTTCAGCTTAGTATTTTCGAAGCCAACGACCCAGCCTACAAAAAAGTGAAAGAGCTTTTGTCGCAAACCGACATCAATACTATTTCGCCGGTTGAGGCCCTTCTGAAATTGAACGAGATAAAAGGGATGTTGGGGAAAAAGTAATCAAGCGTTGCTATACTTTCTGAAAAACCACTTTTTTAGAAAGTCGCCCGTTACGACGTAAAAGAAGACAATGGTCAAAATACAACCCATTGTGGTGCCATCCAGCTTCACAAAACCAAGTCTGCTGGTTTCGGGTAAATAGGGTAGAGCCAATGTTGCCAAAAGCCCTATTGTGCTTAAAATGAGCAAGTATTTGCTGGGTTTACTTGTGAAAAAGTATTTATGTGTTCGGACAATAAACAAGATGAAAAATTCGGTTAGCACCGATTCTACAAACCAGCCCGTTTGAAAAGTACTTTCGTTTACTTTTAATAAAAACAGGAGCGTGAGGAAAGTGATGAGATCGAATACTGAACTGTGTATGCCAAAGATAGTCATGTAGTTACGAATCATTTTTAAATCCCATTTGCCAGGTTTGGCTAGTCGTTCTTTGTCCACATTGTCGGATGCTATCGACAAATAAGGAAAATCGGTGAGGAAATTGGTGAGTAAAATTTGTTTGGGTAGCATGGGCAAGAAGGGCAAAAACAAAGAGGCGCCTGCCATGCTGAACATGTTGCCAAAAGTAGCGCCCGTGTTGATGAAAATATATTTTAACGTATTTTGAAAAGTTTTTCGTCCTTGTACGATGCCCTCGGCCAATACCGTTAGATTTTTTTCCATAAGCACGATATCGGCGGCCTCTCTGGCTACATCCACTGCATTATCTACCGAAATACCCACATCGGCGGCATTGATGGCAGCCACATCGTTTATGCCGTCGCCCATGTAGGCAACAGTATGCCACTTTTGAAGTGCTCTTATGATGATTTCTTTTTGTCTAGGTTCTACTTCGGCAAAAATGTGGGTTTCTTTGACTTTGTGAGCCAGCGCATCGGCCGTCATATTGTCTATGTCTTCGCCACACAGCACTTTGGGGTATGAAATTCCTATTTGTAGGGCAATACTTTTGGCCACATTCCTGTTGTCGCCCGTAATGATTTTGGTGCCAATGTGTAATTCGCGCAGCTTGTCTAGCGCACTTTTTATTCCTTCTTTGATAGGGTCTTGAAGCAGTATAAAGCCGACAAAAATCATGTCGGCCTCGTTTTCTTTTGTGCAATTTTCTGCTTGTATTTTTTTGTAACTCAGTCCAATGACTCTAAAACCTTGTGCACCGTATTCGTCGTATTGGTGGCTTATTTTTTCAATATAAGGCGCGATTTCTTTCACCTTTTCTCCAATTCTGACCAATGTGCAAACTTGCAGGATGTTGGTAAAAGCACCTTTGCTCACGAGTATGTTTTCTTCATTCAGTCTTGCCAATATGCTGAGGCGTTTTCGAAAGAAGTCATATGGAATTTCATCCAGTTTTTGTGGTTTATTATCCCATTGAACTGGCAATTTTTCCAAGGCTTGGTCTATGGGGTTGTTATAGCCCGATTCCATCGAAGCATTCAAGTAGGCAAGTTGGTGCACCAATTCGCTATCTTTTCCCTCAATGTCTAAGAATCCTTTGACGTCGATGCTACCTTGGGTGATGGTGCCTGTCTTGTCGGTACAAAGCAAATCTATCTCGCCCAAATTTTGGATTGAAGAAAGTTTTTTCACGATTACTTTTTGTTCCAGCATTCGCCTGGCACCTGCCGACATGGCGATAGTGGTAATCGCAGGAAGCAGTTCAGGTGCCATTCCTACTGCCAATGCCAAGGCAAATAGTGCCGATTCCAACACAGGACGACCAAAATAAAGATTGACGAGAAGTATGAAGATCGAAAGTACCAAGGTGATTTTCATGAGAAAAAATCCAAATTGCTTGATGCCTTTCTCAAATGTTGTTTCTGGGTTTTCCTCCAAGCTTTTGGCCATTTTTCCGAAAACGGTGTCATTGCCCGTGTAAATGACAAGTGCTTTACCTGTTCCGCTAATGATATTAGAGCCTTGCCATACGCAATTGGTGCGTTTTGTGATGGGTGTTTGTTCGGTTACCTTTCCCACTTCTTTCCGTACAGGAAAAGTTTCGCCCGTTAGGCTGGCTTCGCTGGTATGCAGTTCGTTGGCTTCAAACAGCAGACAGTCGGCGGGCACTATATCGCCTGCATTCAGCAACAGCACATCGCCAGGTACAATGGTATGGCTTTCTATTTCAGTGTCAATATTTTCTCGCAATACATTGCATTTCAGAGTAATGAGGGCTTGTAATTTTTCTACCACACGCCCAGCGTTTCTTTCTTGAATAAAACTGAGAGTGGTAGTGGAAATGATGATACAGGAAATGATACCTACGTCCGAAATTTCACCCAAAAAAGCTGAGATAACTACAGCGCCTATCAGCAACAGCATCAAAGGGTTTTTGAATTGGCTCACCAATAGTTTCAGCTCCTTGGCTGTTCGGCTTGTTTTTTTAAATTTTTTACCAGATTTCAGTAATTTTTCGGCATAATCTGTTGATATCCCTTTTTCTGATGATTGCAATTCGCGAAACCAGAATTCGGGTTCGTCTGTCCAAAAATGGTAGCGCATAGTTTGGGTGTGAAAAATATAAATTACACAAAAAATACTTGTTTATCAGCTTTTTGGAGAAAAATCAAACTGCCACTTCGGCTTTAATGTGCGGGTGGGGGTCGTATCCTGTTAGTTCAAAATCTTCGAACTTGAACGAAAAAATGTCTTTAATGGCAGGATTTATACGCATGATAGGCATAGGTCTGCAGTCGCGGCTCAGTTGCAAATGTGCCTGTTCCAAATGGTTGGTGTATAAGTGGGCGTCGCCCAAAGTATGCACAAAATCACCGGCTTTCAGGTTGCACACTTGCGCCATCATCATCGTGAGCAGGGCATAGGAAGCAATATTGAAGGGAACTCCCAAAAATACATCGGCGCTGCGTTGGTACAGTTGGCACGAAAGTTTGCCATTGGCCACATAAAACTGAAAAAAAGCATGGCAGGGGGGAAGCGCCATTTTATTTACATCGGCTACATTCCAAGCGCTTACTATCAGTCTTCTGGAATCTGGATTTTTTTTAATTTGGTTTACCACTTGGCTTATTTGGTCAATAGTTTCGCCATTGGCTCCTTGCCAGCTACGCCATTGGTGACCATACACGGGGCCAAGCTCGCCGTTTTCGTCGGCCCATTCGTTCCAAATAGATACACCATTTTCTTTCAGATAACGAATGTTGGTTTCACCTTTCAAAAACCACAACAGTTCGTGAATGATTGACTTTGTGTGCAGTTTTTTGGTTGTGATTAAGGGGAAACCATTTTCAAGGTCGAAACGCATTTGGTATCCAAACACACTTAATGTGCCTGTACCGGTGCGATCTTCTTTTTTCACACCAAATTCCAAGATGTGGCGCATCAGATTGTGGTACTGCTGCATGGGGTTATACTATCTTGTTCAACGCGTCGATATAGGCATGTACAGAAGCCACCACAATGTCGGTGTCGGCACCAAAACCAGTAGTCACACGGTCGCCAATTTTCACTTGCATGTGTACTTTGCTGGTATCTTTCGAACCGCCCGTAATGGCTTGCACTAAATATTCTTCAATCGTAAAGTCCTTATTCAAAATCTTGTCAATGCAGTTGGTGGCCGCATCTACGGGTCCGCTTCCTTCCGACGATGCTTCGTGGGATTTTCCGTGCACGCGTAGTTTCAATTTGGCCAAGGGATGTTTGTTGCCGCAAACCACTTCCATTTCTTCCAACACTATGCCACGGTCGTCTTTCGATTCGCCCATCAAGACTTTCAAATCTTCGTCGTTGATGTCTTTTTTGGTATCGGCCATTTCGAGGAAACGTTCGTACACGGCATCCAATGGGGCATTTTCAATTTTGTATCCCAATAGTTCCAAACGATATTTCAAAGCGGCTCTTCCGCTGCGTGCTGTAAGTACAATGGAAGATTGTGAAACTCCCACATCTTCTGGTTCAATGATTTCGTAGTTCTTCTTGTTTTTGATGAGACCGTCTTGGTGTATGCCCGAAGAATGGGCAAAAGCATTTCGACCTACTATGGCCTTGTTGGGTTGTACCGGCATGCGCATCATGCTGGAAACCAAACGACTAATGGGATATATTTTTTTGGTATTGATATCCGTATCTAAACCCAATTCTTGGTGGGTTTTCATCACCATCACGACTTCTTCCAACGAAGTGTTCCCAGCACGTTCGCCAATGCCGTTGATGGTACACTCTATTTGGCGTGCCCCATTGATAACGCCTGCCATTGAATTGGCTGTGGCCAATCCCAAATCGTTGTGGCAATGCACTGAAATAATGGCTTTGTCGATGTTTTTGACATGATCGAACAGGAACTTGATTTTTGCGCCGTACTCTTCTGGGGTACAATAGCCATTGGTGTCGGGAATATTCACCACGGTGGCACCGGCGGCAATTACCGCTTCTACCATTTGGGCAAGGTACACATTGTCGGCACGACCGGCATCCTCAGCGTAAAATTCAATATCCTCTACTAACTTTTTGGCATACTTCACAGCCGCCACTCCACGCTCCAAAACTTTTTCACGTGTAGAATTGAATTTGTATTGGATGTGGAAATCGGAAGCGCCTATACCCGTGTGTATTCTTTTTCTTTTGGCAAATTTTAGAGCGTCGGCTGCATGATCTATGTCTTTTTCCACCGCCCTTGAAAGCGCACAAATCACAGGTTCGGAAACGGCTTTGGATATTTCGATGACCGATTGGAAGTCGCCAGGGCTAGAAATGGGAAAACCAGCCTCGATGATGTCCACGCCAAGCAGTTCTAGTTCTTTGGCTATGTGTATCTTTTCGAAAGTGGTCAGTTGGCAACCTGGTACTTGCTCTCCATCTCTTAAAGTCGTGTCGAAAATGTAAATTTTGTTGCTCATTCGGATAAATAATGCTTGACTAAAGCTGGGCAAAAATAGCAAAAAAGGCGTAGCAAGTAAAAATAATAGTACTTGTAGCCTATGCCTAGAAAAACAATTTCAAGGCGGTTTTTAAGTCTTCGGGTGTTTCTATACAAAAACTGTCCCATTCGGTAGGTTGCAATTTTATTTTGAAACCGTTTTCCAGCCAACGCAATTGTTCCAAACTTTCGGCCAATTCCAAAGAGGAGGGAGGTAATTGGCAAATTTTTTCCAACACATCGGTTCGATAGGCATACAAACCCACATGCTCGTAGAAATCATACGCCTTCAGCCAGTCTTTTTCGGCTACCGAACGCAAATGCGGTATGGCGTGGCGCGAAAAATACAAGGCTTCCATTTGGGTATTAAAAGTCACTTTTACATTGCCAGTATTCCACAAAATGTCTTCGCTTTCAATTTTTTTTATAAGTGTGCTTAGTTCGGTGTGCGATTCCAAACTCGCCGCCAGGGTGTCTATCTGTTCGGGTTTTATAAAGGGTTCGTCGCCTTGAATATTCAGTACAAAGTCGAATTTTTTGCCAAGTTTTATGTAGGCTTCGAAGCACCTGTCGGTTCCGCTTGGCAATTCGGGATTAGTCATAACCACTTGGGCACCAAATGCCTCGCAAGCGGATTGAATGCGAGGGTCGTCGGTGGCGACTATTAAATGGCTGAGGCTTTTGGCTTTTTGGCATTGTTCATATACCCTTTGTACCATCGATTTGCCTTGTATGTCGGCCAGCATTTTTCCCGGAAATCGGGTAGAGGCGTATCGGGCAGGTATTATTCCTAAAATATTCATTATCAAATAATTATAACACTATTGTGTACAAGCATCTTGGTAGGAAAAGACCTTTCAACCATGCCAAAATTTTGAAGTGAATGTTGTACTTTTTGCAACATTTTTTCTTCTATTTCAAAACTATTGTTCCATTGGGTAGTAGCCAACCAATCTATGATATCTTTTTCTTGTATTTGGTACTTTTCTCCAATCATTTTTGCAAATGTAGGGTCTTGGACGAGTTCTGAAACTGCCTTGTCGAAAACGTTACAGGTGGTCAGTATTTTGTCTTTGTTTTTCAGGAAAAAATCGTTTCGCGCTACCATCATAAAACAAGGCCAAGGCGTAGGAAATTCTCCCATCAGTTTCATTTCGCCACTGTCCACCAAGGGTTTGGTCATAAAGCGTTCCCAAAAAAATAAGTCGGCCGAGTTTGCGGCCAAGGCCTCCCTTGCGCCTTGCAAGTTTCCTACGGTCAGCATTTGGTGCTCGTTCAGTACCATGCCGTTTTCTTTGGCATGTATGTAGGCCATTAGGTGCGAACCCGATCCCAAACGACTGATGGCGTAGCGCATTTCGGACAAATTTTTCAGATTTGCCTTTGCATTGGTGTGCCCGCTGTGAATGCCCCAGCGCAGCGCACTTTTCACATAGGTGCGCACTATTTTGAACTCGGCACCCGAGGCTATTTCTTTCAATGCCCCTTCGGTAAGCAGCAACCCCATGTCCAAGTCGTTGTTTTTGAGAGCAGTAGCCATGGCGCCAGTACCCCCTGCATAGTCTTGCCAATGTATTTCAATCTCTTCTTGGGCAAAATATCCTTTTGAAAGGGCATAGTGCCAAGGAAAATTGAAGTGTTCGGGTACGCCGCCAAGCCTTAGTTGCATGCTGTTTCCAAAATAATCCCAAAAGTAATTTTAATTCTTCCATCGCTGCTTTTTACAAAATATAAATTAGGCTACTTTCCCAACTATTATCCTTTTTTGTGCCGTAATTTGACTGTAAGCATTTTGGAGCTATTTGGCAATGAAGCGGTGTTTGCTATTTTCTGTTTTGCTATGTCTTGGACATTGATTATCAAACAGTTTGAAAACTATCTTCGGCTCGAACGCTCTATGTCGGGCAATTCGGTGGAAGCCTATGCTCGCGACGTGAAAAAACTGGAAGAATATTTTCTTTCAGTAGGCAAAAGTGTGGCTCCTGCGGCGGTTACCGGCCGCGATGTGAGCGATTTTTTGGTTTTTATGAACGAACTAGGACTTGCGCCACACAGCCAAGCGCGCATGCTATCGGGATTGAAATCGTTTTACAAGTTTTTGCTGATAGAGGAAATGGTGAAAGACGACCCCTTGGCGCTAGTGGATAGTCCAAAGCTGGGTCGAAAACTGCCCGATGTGCTCAGCTATCCCGAAATAGAACAATTACTAGCCGCAATTGACCTTTCACAGCCAGAAGGGCATCGCAACCGAGCCATGCTCGAAACTCTATATAGTAGCGGTTTGCGAGTGTCGGAATTGGTGATGCTAAAGTTGAACCAGCTACACTTGGATGTGGGATTTTTGAGAGTGATAGGCAAGGGCAACAAAGAAAGGCTTGTTCCTATTGGTCGCGAGGCCATTCGCTATGTGGAAATGTACGTGCAGGAATCGCGCGTGCATGTACCTATACAGCGAGGCTTTGAAAACTATGTGTTTCTGAATCGTAGAGGCAAGGCACTTTCGCGTATCATGGTGTTTTTACTCATTAAAAGTTTGGCACAAAAGATAGGGTTGAAGAAAAATATCAGTCCGCATACCTTTCGGCATTCCTTTGCCACCCACCTTATAGAAGGAGGCGCCGATTTGCGCGCCGTGCAAGAAATGTTGGGTCACGAGTCTATTACCACCACCGAAATTTACACCCATCTGGACCGAGATTATCTCAAACAAATCATTACCGAGTTTCATCCGAGGAGCTAGGGGTTGCAGTTTTTATCTATAAAAATCAAAAATCATTGAAGATGCAGTCTGCTCACTATCAAAACGAGAGAGAAAAGTTTTTAGGCGGCTATGCCCATTTTCCTTATGTGTTTCAAATGTGACCAAAAAGCACTGAATAGGGAAGGGAATTCAAGATAGGCTACATTATGTTCCTTGCAAGTTTCTTTAACCAGTCGATTGATGGCGGGGTAATGCACATGGCTAATGCGAGGAAACAAATGATGTTCGACTTGGAAGTTCAATCCGCCCAAAAACCAAGAAAGCGTCTTGTTGGATGTGCCAAAATTGGCGGTAGTTTCCACCTGATGCACTGCCCATTCTTTTTCAATTTTGGTAGAGCCGATTTTTGGAAGAGGGAAAGCCCTGTCTTCAACCACATGCGCCATTTGGAATACGATGCCAATGGTTTGTCCGCATGCAAACATCATAATTAGAAACCCTATGATAGTGGGTACAATGCCAACTATGTAAGCAGGTAGAAGTAAGAATACACTCACATACATTATTTTGGTGACCCAAAAGATAAGGTGCTCACTCATCGTCCACTTTTGGCTTTCTTGCTGTGAACCAATCTTGCCGCTGAAGTATTTTGCAAAATCAGACACGAATATCCAAGAGAAATAGGTAAAGCCATACAGAAAAATCCAGTAAATGTGTTGGAAGCGATGTATCCAATACTTTGGTTGGGAAGTGTGAAGGCGCATGAAAGGCTCAATGTCTATGTCTTCATCCATTCCCTTCACATTAGTGTAGGTGTGGTGGTTTATGTTGTGTTTTACTTTCCAATACATGGCATTTCCGCCCAAAATGTTTAGGAAATAGGCCGAGGCCACATTTATCCATTTTATGTTGGAAAAACTTTGGTGTCCGCCCTCGTGCATAATGTTGAAGCCCAAGAAGCCCAAGTTGGCGCCTAGCAAGGCACAGAACAACACCGAAAGCCAAGTGCTTGGTGAAAAGAAAACCAAAGAAATGTAGAGAGCCAATGCCGAACTAATTTGCAACGTACTTTTCAGGTACAAGGAGAAATTTCCCTTTGAATCTAATTGGTGAGTAAGAAAATAGCTGTCAACCTTGTCTTTTAATGATTTATAAAACGGGTTGTTTTTGTTGTTGAAGGTTATTTTTTGCAATGGAAAGGTAATAGATTGAAAATTAAACAAGTAGAAATCCCAATAAGTTCTGAGACTTCTTCCCAACCCTCCACTGGCTCGCATACAATGCGTTGTGCACAAAGGTATTTACATTTGGCAGTTTTACAAGGGCATCGCACTTATAATAAGAGCCAATTGTATGTGCTTATTTACGCCATCAAAAAAAATTAGTCAATTATTTAAAGTTTATTTCAACTCGACGAAAAAAAATCGATTTTTTGGAACAAATAGATGTATGTACATGTTATAGGACTCATAACCATTAAATTTATACACCATGTTTAAAAAATTCAGCACTGTAGTCGCTATTTCATTGACAATAGCCAGCACACAAGTTTCGGCACAATCCTTTACTGCCGACGCTAAAAGTTCTTCTATCGAATGGCTTGCCAAAAAAGTAACCGGTCAGCACAACGGAGACATTAAATTAAATTCAGGTTCTATTACTTTGGGCAAAAATGCCATCACGGCTGGTCAGTTTGAAGTGGACATGACCTCTATCACCGTCAAAGACCTAACGGGAGAATGGAACGAGAAATTGCTTGGACACTTGAAAAGCGACGACTTTTTCGCTACCGATAAGTTTGAAAAAGCTACCCTTGTGATTACAGAAGGCAAAAAAGCATCGGACGGAGTTTACAGTGTAAAAGGTAACCTTACCATCAAGGGAATAACCAAACCTATTTCATTTCCTGCCACGGTAGTTGTTGTGGGCAATAATCTTACGGCTACCTCGCTTGTCACCATCGACCGTACCCTGTACGACATTAAATATGGTTCTAAATCCTTTTTTGAAGGCATTGGCGACAAAGCCATCGACAACGAGTTTGTACTTACCATCAAGTTGGTTGCTAAAAAATAAAATCGTTGCCACAATAACTTAAAAAGGAGCTTCGGCTCCTTTTTTTTGCTCCATTTCTGCCAAGCTGTCACTTTTTTGCGATTGGAATGGCTTTTGCAAATGCCCTTGACTGTTAAACTATCAATTAAAATTATGGAAGAAAAAGGCACAATTTCGATTCACACCGAGAATATTTTTCCCATCATCAAAAAATTTCTTTACTCCGACCACGAAATATTCTTGCGCGAGTTGGTTTCCAACGCAGTAGATGCTAGCCAGAAGTTGAAAAAACTGGGTGCGCTGGGCGAGTACAGCGGCGAGGTAGGGGAGTTGAAAGTAAAAGTAAGCATAAATAAAGAAGCCAAAACTATTACCATTAGCGACAATGGCATTGGCATGACTGGCGAGGAAATCAAAAAATACATCAACCAAATTGCTTTTTCTGGCGCTACCGAATTTGTTGAAAAATTTAAAGACAAAGGCGATGTAAAAGACATCATTGGCAAGTTTGGATTGGGTTTTTATTCCTCTTTTATGGTGGCCGACCAAGTGGAAATAAAGTCGCTATCATACCAAGCAGGAGCGCAGGCCGTGCGTTGGGTATGCGATGGCAGCACCGAATTTGAACTGTCGCCGATTGAAAAAAGCGAACGAGGCACCGATATCATTTTGCATATAAATGAAGACTCGACAGAGTTTTTGGAAAACTATCGTTTGCAAACCATACTCGAGAAATATTGCAAGTTTTTGCCAGTTGACATCGAATATGACGAAAAAACCATCAACAAAGGGGCACTTTGGACAAAAGCGCCTTCGGAATTGAAAGACGATGATTATTTGAAATTCTACAAAGAATTGTATCCTTTTTCAGAAGATCCACTTTTTTGGATACACTTGAATGTGGACTATCCTTTCAACCTGACGGGTATTTTGTATTTCCCAAAAGTGAAGAACGACTTCGAATTGCACAAAAATAAAATTCAACTCTACTCGCGCCAGGTATTCATCACCGACGAGGTAAAGGACATAGTGCCGGAATTTTTGATGTTGTTGCACGGAGTCATTGATTCGCCTGATATTCCTTTGAACGTATCGCGTAGCTACCTACAAGCAGATAGCAATGTGAAAAAAATCAACAGCCATATTACCAAAAAGGTAGCCGACAAATTGTCAGACTTGTTTAAAAACGACCAATCCGCATTCGAAAGCAAGTGGGAAAGCTTGGGCTTGTTTGTCAAGTACGGCATGATTTCCGACGAGAAATTTTACGAAAAAGCAGTCGACTTTTGCTTGTTTAAAAATGTTGATGCTGTGATAACCCCCCTCAACCAATACAAAGAAAAGGTAGCGCCAGCACAAACCGACAAAGACGGTAATGTGGTGTGGTTGTACAGCAACGAACCGGCCAAACAAGACATGTTCATTCAGTCTGCTAAAAAGCGTGGATATGATGTTTTGGTATTCGACAGCCCCATCGACCCGCATTTCATTCAAAACATTGAACACAAGCTTGAGAAAGTGAACTTGAAGCGTGTTGATTCTGAAACACTTGATAAATTAATACAACAAGACACGAAAAAAGAAAGTGTTCTCACCGAAAAAGAGAAAAAGAAAGTACAAGAATTGTTTGAGAAAGCCATAAATAATACACAATATAAAGTAAGTATTGAGGCAATGGCCGAAGACGAATTGCCAGTATCGGTTTCTATGCCCGAGTTCATGCGTCGTATGAAAGAAACCGGTGGTATGGGCGGCATGTCGTTCATGGGTAATTTCCCCGATACCTACAACGTGGCAGTAAACGGAAATCATCCACTCATTCAAAAAATTGTGAAGGAAACAGAAGAAGAGAAAAAAGCCGAATTGGCCAAATATGCCTACCAATTGGGAATGCTTTCACAAAACCTACTTTCGGGCAACGAGCTCACCACTTTTATAGGTAAAAGCGTGGAAATGCTGGCCAACAAATAGCCGTTCAAGCGAATGTAGAATGTGCAGATGGCAGACCAATTGGTCTGCCATCTGCATTTAAAGACGAAAGCTAAAAAGATTTGAATGCGCTATTCAAAAGCCTTTTTTTAATAATCTCATGAAAAAATCATTCAAAAGTTAACATATTGTTAACCTAAGAGTAAATGTGACTTCTTATATTGCGACACTTTTCAAAAAGCATAAACACAAATACTTAAATAAAATGGAAAATAAAGAATCATCTTTAAAGTCGGCTTTTGCAGGATTGGTTATTGTAGTTTGCCTTGTGGTGGCTCATTTGCTGTTTTACTTGGTGATGGGTGCATCTTCCAACTTTGATGCCGATGGTCATCCACTTCCCGGAAATTATTTGGGCATTGTGTACAAAGGGGGTTTTATTGTACCCATACTTATGTCTTTTTTGTTGATTGTAATTACCGTTTCTATCGAACGTTTTCTAACGATCAACAAGGCTACTGGTTCGGGTGCGGTAGAAGTTTTTGTTAGAAACATTCAGTCATTATTGTCCGAAAACAACACTTCACAAGCCATTGCTGCTTGCGACGAACAAAAAGGATCTGTTGGCAACGTGGTGAAAGCTACCTTGGAAAAATACGAGCAAATGAAGTCAGACCAAAAATTGGACAAAGAACAAAAAATAGCCTCCATTCAAAAAACTGTAGAAGAAGCGACTTCTTTGGAAATGCCATCACTCGAAAAAAATCTTACTATTCTATCTACTCTTGCATCAGTAGCCACTTTGGTAGCGCTATTAGGTACTGTATTGGGTATGATCAGGGCTTTTGCCGCTATGGCACAAGCTGGTGCTCCCGATTCATCTGCTTTGGCTACGGGTATTTCTGAGGCGCTTATCAATACTGCCATTGGCATTGGAACATCAGCTGTGGCGATAATTGCTTACAACTTCTTTACAAGTAAGATAGACACGCTCACTTACAGTATCGACGAGGCTGGTATGTCGATTACCCAAACATTCTCTTCTACTCAGAAGTAATTTCGTCAAAGGCAAGGAGACCTTCGGTTTGCGATCAAAACCCTTGGTTTCTATTTAACCCAATTTTATCAAAATGGCGAAAGTTAAAGTACCCCGTAAAAGTGTAAAAATGGACATGACCGCCATGTGCGATGTCGGTTTCTTGTTGCTTACTTTTTTCATACTTACCACCTCTTTTAAACCCGACGAACCACTTACGGTCGATACGCCAACTTCTACCTCAAAATTTCAGTTACCTGATCGCGACATCATCCTTATTCAAGTTTCGCCCGAAGGAAAAGTATATTTTGGGATAGATGGACAACCAAATAGACTCGAAATTTTAGACAGAATTTCACAGAAATACGGTGTTCAGTTTAGCGAAAAGCAAAAGCATGAATTTTCTTTGTTGTCAACTGTTGGAATACCTATCGCGGGCTTAAAATCTTTCTTGGACAAAGAGCCTTTTGAACGGAAGAGTATCAAACAGCAAGGTATTCCTGCCGACACTGTACGCAACGAACTCTACGATTGGCTGGCATTTGCCCGTTTGACCAATCCAAGTGCCCGTATTGCCATAAAAGGCGATAGAAGTTCAAACTACGAGGTCATGAAAAACGTGATTGGTACTTTACAAGCACAAAACATTAACCGATTCAATCTTGTCACCGGCTTGGAAGCAGGCACCAAATAGATTGAACACTAATTCAGCAAAATGGCACAAATAGAAGAATCGGGAGGTAAGGGTAAAAAAGGCGGCAAAGGAAAAAAACATTCGCCCAACGTGGATATGACTCCCATGGTCGATTTGGCTTTTCTTTTGATTACCTTCTTTATGTTGACTACTACGTTCAGCAAGCCACAGACTATGCAACTGAACATGCCCGACAAGACCGAAACCAACGAAAAAAGCGAAGCTAAAGCTTCAGAATCACTAACCCTACTTTTGGTTGAAAACGATAAAATATTGTGGTATCAGGGAATTCCTGAGGAAGCCAAATTGGAAGAAACCGATTTTTCTTCAGAAGGTTTGCGCAAACTAATTATGGACAAAACCGCAAAAGTGGGAAAAGATGGAAATGGGAAAGACAAAATTGTGATTATCATCAAACCCATGGACAAATCTAGATACAAAAACACGGTAGATGTGTTGGACGAAATGAACATAACCCAATCGCAGCGTTATGCCATTGTAGATGTACTGCCTTTGGAAAAAGAATTAGTAGCAAAGTACAAAGCAACAAAATAGCGAAAGATGGGTTACGCATTATTTAAAAAATCTTGGAAAGACATCATCTTTGAGAAAAGGAACAAGGAATATGGTGCCTACGAGTTGCGCGAAGAATACGATCGCTACATATTGCGTGCACTCCTCATTGCGGTAATTTTTGCTTTCTTATCTATCGCTGGTCCTGGTATCTACAAGTGGTTGTTCCCTGAAAAACCATTTGAAAGAGAAGAAATGATAGAGGTGGATTTGGCAAAACTACCACCCCCTCCTGAAAACCCAAACGAACCACCACCGCCACCACCACCCAAAATTGAATTGCCCAAGGTGGAAACTATTAAGTTTTTACCACCCGAAGTGAAAAAAGATGAATTGGTGAATGAACCGCCACCTACAATCGAGGAGGTAAAAGAAGCCGTGATTTCGAACAAATCGGAAGAAGGGGAAAAAGGTGGTGAAACAGCCGTAGTGGTAGAAGAAAGTGCACCCGTGGCTATTGAAGAACCAAAAGAAGAGGAAGTGCTACTCTATGCCGAACAAATGCCATCTTTTGTAGGCGGGTACAAAGAAATGATGCTTTTCATTCAGAAGAATATTGTCTATCCAAAAGAAGCCTTGAACATGGGAATTGAAGGCAAAGTGTATGTAGAATTTATTGTAGATGCACATGGTCACTTAAGCAACTTTATTGTGAAAAGAGGCATTGGTTACGGTTGCGACGAGGCAGCAGTAAGTGTGATGAAAAAAATGCCTAAATGGGAGCCTGCAAGGGTAAACGGCAGACCGGTAAAGTTGAAAACCAGCATTCCTATCGTGTTCAAATTAGGTTAAACCCAAGTTGCTCTTTTGCAACTTCAACCATTCCAAAATGCCAAAAATACTGTTATACTTCTCGGCTTTGATGTCGCTTCTTTACTTGTATTTTGGAGTGTACATTGCTTTGTCTACTAACGTCAAACAAGTGATTCCTTACCCTTACAACATTTTTTTAGGAATGGTACTAGTGGGTTATGGTGGCTTCAGAGTGTATCGTTTTTACCAGTTATTGGTAAAGCACAAAAATGACTAAGTACGTATTTCCAGTTTTGCTAGTATTGTTGGGTGCTTGCCGTCAACAAGGTGAGGAAATGCCCGAAACGGCCACTAGCGGTACTTTACGCATAGCTTACGATGAATCTTATTTGCCAATTGCCAATCAAGAAACAGCAATTTTTCAGTATTTATACAAAAACGCCACAGTTTTGGAAACTGTGCTGCCCCAAGAGATGTCGCATGCACTTTTTTTAAAGGATTCGGTAAAAGTGATAATCAGTTCCCGTATGTTGTCTGAAGAGGAGTTGAAGTATTTGAATAGCCGAAAGGTGTATCCTAAAACCTACGAGTTTGCCAACGATGGTTTGATGATTTTGGCAAGTCACCAAAGTGATGACAGCTGCATTAGTCTAGAAAAATT
>JBIKRJ010000026.1:0-18114 GCA_044349205.1 Cytophagales bacterium
CCCAATTTGTTGTATGCCCAAATCGGCAAAATTCCATTCTGTACGGTTGTGTGATATAATCGCCACCTTGTCATCTTTCTTAATTCCCAATTTCAACAGGCCAAAGCTGACTTCGGTCGCTATGCGAGTGTAATCAGATGTGCTGAATCGCACCCATTCCCCCTTTACTTTGTTAGATATGGCATCTGAAAGGGGGTAGGCCTTCTGCTGAAAGTAATGAATGTCGAATACTCTGCTGAACTCCATTGGAATAGATTTATTTACTAAAATTTATACGTTGAAGGCAATTAAAAAGGTTCTCTAACTGTTGTATCAGTCGCAATTTAATAGAAAACAGTATAAACAAAGTCCCCAATTTACTTAGCTTTTTATTCAACTATTTGGTTGCGTTTTTGAAAATACTCAATAATCCATTTAAAAGAATGCAAAAAAGAAATGTTTAAACCTTTCTCAATAAATGAAGTAAAAATACATGCCGTTGAAATACAAAATCAACATCAACACATAACTTTGTCATACTTTCCCCACCAAAACCATTATGCATTACCGTTTGTTTTTCGTTTTTTTTCTTGCTTTGGTAGCTCAAGCAAAATCTCAAAACTCGCTCGAATCATTCGAGGAAAACCTTATAAACTGGCACCACAAAGACCTTTACAAAGACACCATATTGGGCATGAGTACCGAAAGGGCTTATAATGAAATTCTTTCCAAAAAAACGGCCAAACCCGTCATTGTCGCCATCATCGACTCGGGAGTTGACCCCGAGCACGAAGACCTGAAAGAAAACATGTGGATAAACGAAGACGAAATACCCCAAAATGGAATAGACGACGACAAAAACGGATACGTGGACGATGTAAATGGTTGGAGTTTTTTGGGCAATGCAAAGGGCGAAAACATTGCGCAGGAAACCTTGGAAATGACGCGTATTTACGGCAAATACTCCTCTAAATACGAAAAAGAAAAGCCTTCAAGAATCCCTAAACAAGAAAAAGAAACGT
The DNA here is from genome assembly GCA_044349205.1 of Cytophagales bacterium. Taxonomy (GTDB): domain Bacteria; phylum Bacteroidota; class Bacteroidia; order Cytophagales; family UBA9547; genus UBA9547. The sequence goes on from JBIKRJ010000026.1 coordinate 1,002, forward strand.
ACCTGCTTTACCAAAAGGCCAAAAAAAAATACCACGAGAAAATGTCTGATGCCTTGTTAGAAGAAATGTCAACTAAAGAACTTCTGGATCGCTACACGAAAAGTGACAGTATTGTGAAAGAATACTTAAAAAAAGACACTTTCTCTTTGGAAGAACTCGTGAAAATAGAAACGGAAGATAAAGAACTGACAGTTGCAGTGAATGTGCTCATTTTTCTTGGCGAAAGCCATTTGAACAAAGCCGAAATTGAAAAGTACCTTGAACATTCGACCAAATCGCTGAAATATGAGCTAAATGTCAATTACAATCCAAGAAAAAACATCATAGGCGACGAACCAGAAACCTGGGACGGTAAACCCTACGGCAGTCCCGACGCCAAGGGGCCAGACCCCTCGCATGGCACCCATGTGGCTGGAATAGTGGCCGCTATCCGAAAAAACGGCAAAGGATTGGATGGCATTGCCTCCCATGCCAAAATCATGTCTGTTCGGGCTGTGCCCGACGGCGACGAGCGAGATAAAGACATTGCTATGGCCATAATCTATGCGGTAGACAATGGCGCACAGGTCATCAACATGAGTTTTGGCAAATCCTTTTCCCCACAAAAAAAATGGGTGGACAGTGCCGTCAGATACGCCGAAAAAAAAGGGGTGATATTGGTACATGCCGCCGGCAATGATGCTCAAAATACCGATGTGGAACCTAGCTATCCGAACAAATTCTATGATTCTAAAAACTGTGCCAGCAACTGGATAAACGTAGGTGCTAGCACATTAAATTTCATGTACATACCTGCATTTTTTAGTAATTATGGCAAAAAAACAGTCGATGTTTTTGCCCCTGGTCACGAGATTTATTCGCTAAAACCCAACAATACGTACGAAACAAATAGCGGTACTAGCATGGCAGCGCCCATGGTGACCGGTTTAGTAGCTTTGTTAAGATCGTATTACCCTAAACTCACTTGCCAGCAAATAATCGACATCGTGCTCCAATCGGGTATAGATATGGGCAACACGAACGTAATGGTACCCTTATCGAAAGGGAAAAAATCGTCGAGGAAGAGCGCCAAGTTCAAACAACTGTCTAAAACAGGAAGAATTATTAATGTTTACGGGGCGGTAAAAATGGCCGAAAGCCTCGAAAAAACTAATTAAACTAAGGCTTCCCTCAAAAATTCTTGTAAAGCGTGCAACTCCTTAAAAACCTTGACAGACAGCACTGCTGCATCGTGGGCAAGTAGCGTTTCTTTCGGCATGGAATAGGTACATACAATGCTTTTTAGTTTTAGGAAATCGAGATAAGGATTGTCTGCATTGTATCCTTTCGGGGGGCGGGATAGTTTGTCTTCCTGCCACAACGTAGGATAAAACATTTTGAAAGATGGTTTTTGAATAATTTCTAAAAATTTTTCGCCATTGTAGTCTATTTCCTGACGCACTTTTTGCAAAATATCGGATTCAGGCATATACAAACCACCCCCCAAAAAGGCACCTCCTGGTTCTATATGCAAATAATAGCCCGGCGCTTTTGATTTTTTACCGCCTTCGGCAAAATAGGCCCCAAAGTGCGTTTTATAAGGTGTTTTGTCGGGCGAAAAACGAACATCGCGGTAAATGCGGTATATACTGTCCTTGGCTTGAAGTCCGTCCAATTTTTCATCAAAAGCCTGTATGCCTTTCAGAATCTCCTCGACATAAACCAGAAATTCGGCTTTAGCACTCTCAAATTCAGTTTTGTGCGCATCGAACCAAGGCTTGTTGTTGTTCTCCTTCAATTCAGACAAAAAAGAAAATGTATTAGCCAACATACTGCATGTTTTTTCCGTAATTATAATGAAATTGGCCTTACAAACATTATCTAACTTTCAACACGAAAGTAACAAGCATTAAAATATGAATATCGAAGAACCTATCATCAATCGAGTTTTAAATAGTCCTTTGGTTACTTTCGACCTAGAAGACTATTACGAAGAAGGCGAACGGGTGGTGTACGACCTGAAACAAAACCTATTTCAAGGACTGATTTTAAGGGAAAAAGACTTTCGCGATTTTTTGAAAACCCACGATTGGAGCCAATACCAAGGCCAGCATGTGGCCATCACTTGCACCGAAGACGCCATTGTGCCCACTTGGGCATACATGTTATTGGCCATTCAACTACAGCCCTTTGCCAATACAGTGGTTTATGGAAATTTGGAAAACTTGGAACAAGCCCTATTTCAGCAAGCTCTTTCAAGGGTGAATTTAGAAACCTTTAGAAACAAAAAAGTGGTGGTGAAAGGCTGTAGTAAAAAACCAGTTCCCGACTATGCCTACGTAGAAATTACACGATTGCTGGTGCCTATTGCCCAAAGCATTATGTATGGTGAACCTTGCAGCACAGTTCCATTAATGAAGTCTAAAACGGTTCTCCAAGGTATTTAATATTCTTTTATCGTTGTTTCATCACGAAGACTTGGTCTTGTTCTAATTTGGCACATAAAATGTTTAAGTTTGTTACTCTATAAGTAAAATGGCTGGGCTTCCCAGCCATTTTACTTTCTGCTTACTCCTATTTTGCTACATTTGTTGAAATCATGCTTATGCAGAATCCTTCAAAATTTGTTCAAGTAATAAGTGACATCACTTCCAGAAAACTGATACGATATTTTCTGCAAGGACTATTATTTGTAGCACCCATTGGCATTACCGCTACCGTAATGTTCAAGATGTTGGCATTTGTCGATGATCTTATCGACATCAACATTCCAGGACTTGGCATTCTTATTGTATTCAGTTCTATCACGCTTTTGGGCGCTTTGGCTTCTACTCTATTTGCCAAACCAGTTTTTGATTTGGTTGAAAATTTGCTCAACCATGTGCCTTTTGTGAAAGTCCTTTATTCTTCTCTAAAGGATTTTATGGATGCTTTTGTAGGGAAGGACAAAAAATTTACACAACCTGTTCTCGTACTCACAGCGCAAGAATCAAACCTGCACATGGTGGGATTTGTCACAAAAAACGATTTGGCTGAATTGGGATTGGAAGGGATGGTAGCTGTGTATTTTCCCCATTCTTATAATTTTAGCGGAAATGTGTATTTGGTCTCGAAGCAGCATATAAAACCCATTCATGCTTCGCCCACCGAAGTAATGAAATTTATTGTTTCGGGTGGCGTGTCGGGGCTACAGCGATAAGATTACTTCTCGCTTATTTTCGAATTTTTCCTACGTAAACTAGGTCTTCAGTGGTGATACGCAAGGTGTATATGCCCGAAGGAGCATTGCTCATTTCTAAATATTCACCATTGAAACGAGCATCCGACACTTGTTTTCCACTCAAGTCTGTGACAATTGCTTGCTTGATGTGTTGAATTTTGTCGCTCAAATAAAATTTACCCTCCTGGCTTGGATTAGGATACACTAGCTGGTTTAGAGGCTGATAGGAAGTGTTTTCAAGACCCGTAACTGTTTCATACAACTTTTTCACATCACCAGTTGTCAACACTCTGTCGTAGATTCTTAGCTCGTCGATAGAACCTTGAAAAAAAACGTTACCAATGGCAAGGTTCTGTGAACCAGATACTTCAACCACTGCAGGGTGCGCACCTATAATGAAGGGACTTGAACAAACGACAAACTGTTTGTTGTTTATTCCAGCATTTTGATTGACCAAATCTCCATTTAAGTACATTTTTTGGACGCCACTTTCATACGAAACTGCCAAATGATACCATTTGTCAAATGCAAAGGGATTGCGGTATTCGATATCATTCAATTCGGTTTCGTAATAAAATCGATTGCAATCTGCAGTCTTAAAAGCATTGTAAACGGTGTCGGGAATAAAATCTTGGTTGGGTATAACCGTAAGCGAATATTGGAGCCCTGTGGTGTCCGACAATTTCCCTTTCATTAGTATCGGATAAAAAATATTCAAGCTCCCTTTTTCAAATTTCACCCAAACAGAATAGGTGATTTTGAATGGATTGAATTTGGCATTGTTGGGTACTTCGATGTAACTATCTGTCCCGTTGAAATAATATGCGGAATTTGATTTTCCACTGGCATCATTAGTTAGGGCAGCTCCACGCACTGTTCCATTTATGCTATTGCCACTCGCATCATTGGCATTGCCATTGAATGGGTAATAGACGCTCAACGCGCTCGTAATGTCTTGTGCAGATGCAACTTGAGTACAAAGTACTGCAAAAATTAGTAAAGCTTTTTTCATGATTTAATCGGTTTTAATTTTTGAGTTTTTCCAATCCGCTTTTCAAGCGAAGTAGCACTTCCTCTTTTCCCAACACTTCCATTATTTCCATCAAATCGGGCCCAGAAGTAGCCCCCGTGAGGATAAGGCGAACGGCTGGCATTACTTTGCCCAGCTTGTACCCTTTTTCGTCGATTATCTGATGGGCAATATGCTTCACTTCGGCAGCTGTGAATGAGGAAAGAGACGAAACAGAAGTTAACAGCTCTTGGGCTAAAATGGTTGCCTCAGCATTCCATTTAGATTGTACGACTTCTGGTGCAAACGATTTTGGCGCCTCGAAAAAGAACAAGGCCTCTTGTGCCAATTCCTTGTCAAATACCACACGCTCTTTCAGTAGGTTTCCAATCTTCACTGCTTTTTCTTCCGAACAAGCAATGCCCCTTTCTTTTAATCCCGACACAACCGCTTTAGCCAAAAAAGCATCGGGTTTTTGTTTCAAATACTGCTGGTTGAACCATTTTGCCTTGTTTATGTCAAATTTGGCACCCGACTTGCTTATTTTCTCGAGCGAAAATTCCTTGATAAGCTCCTCCATTGTGAACATTTCTTGATGTGTTCCGGGATTCCAGCCCAACATGGCCAAGAAATTGATCATGGTCTCGGGCAAATACCCGTCTTCTCGAAAACCGCGTACCATGTCACCTCCCTCGGGGTTTTTCCACTCAAGTGGGAAAACGGGGAAACCGTGCATGTCGGCATCTCGCTTGCTTAGTTTACCATTACCGTCGGGCTTCAACAACAACGGCAGGTGGGCAAACTTTGGCATTTGCTCCTCCCAACCCAAATACTTGTAAAGTAATACGTGCAACGGCGCTGAGGGAAGCCATTCTTCGCCTCTTATCACATGCGTAATCTGCATCAAATAATCGTCCACCACGTTGGCCAAATGATAGGTAGGCATCCCATCCGACTTCATCAACACTTTATCGTCCATGGTGCTGGAATGTATCATTACCCAACCACGAATAAGGTCGTTGAGGCGTATTTCTTCCTTGCGAGGTACTTTTAGGCGAATAACATAAGGTTCTCCCGAAGCTAATTTTGCCTTTACTTCGTCTTCGGGCAAGGTGAGCGAATTTTTCATTTGCACACGGGTAATGGCATTGTAGGCAGGCGATACTACTTTGGCGGCTTCCAAGCGTTTGCGCATAGCTTCCAGTTCTTCGGCAGTATCGAAAGCATAGTAGGCCTTTCCCTCTTCTACCAATTTTTGGGCATACTGCATGTACATAGGCTTGCGTTCGCTTTGGCGGTAAGGAGCGTGAGGGCCACCTACCCAAGGACTTTCGTCGAGTACGATGCCCAGCCAAGCCAAGGAATCTTGGATGTATTTTTCGGCAAAATCCACAAAACGGTTTTGGTCGGTATCTTCAATACGCAACAACATTTTGCCGCCCATTTTGCGGGCAAACAAATAGTTGTACAAAGCAGTACGCACCCCACCTATGTGCAAAGCCCCAGTGGGACTGGGCGCAAACCGTACTCTTATTTCTTTTTCCATGAAATTCTAAAAGGGTTGCAAATTTAGGGAATTAATGGAATTTAGTTTCCTAGTGGGTTGAATGCAAAAGCTTTTGAAATTAGGTAGTTTCTGCAAAACGAAAAGGAAATGCAAGTCTTGGCGATTGAAAGCATTTTGCTTCCGAAAAGCACTCTTTCTCATGAAAGCTATGTAAACTTGCCTCTAATTTTTTAACTTATGGTAAAAAATAATCGCATGATATCGACACAGGAACTGTTCCGTCGTTTCGAAATAGATACGCATTTGAAACAAACCGCCTGTAGCGGACAGCAATGGCACAATTCAAACGAAACCGAAAACATAAAGATTGTTTCGCCCATTGACCACACTGAAACGGGCCTTTGCTATTTGGCCAATAAAAATACCTACGACCTAGTAGTGCAAAAAGCCAAAGTAGCTTTTCCAAAATGGGCTTCGACTCCTGCTCCCAAACGTGGGGATATCATTCGCCAATTTGGAAATGCTATTCGTGCGCAAAAGGAAGTTTTGGCACAAATTGTGACTATAGAATCGGGAAAAATATACCAAGAAGCCCTGGGAGAAGTGCAAGAAGTGATCGACATCTGTGATTTTGCTGTGGGACTTTCGCGCCAGCTTTATGGCATTACCATACAGTCTGAAAGGCCACAGCACCGCATGATGGAACAATGGCATCCTTTGGGATTAGTAGGCATTATTTCAGCCTTCAATTTTCCTGTTGCTGTTTGGTCGTGGAATGCCCTAATAGGAGCCGTTTGTGGCAATGTCATTTTGTGGAAACCATCTGAAAAAACACCTTTTTCGGCCGTTTTTATGCATAAAATTCTATCAAAAGTATTGGAGGAAAATGCCTTGCCTGAAGGAATTTTCAACTTGGTTTTGGGCGATAAAAGAATTGGCGAGGCTATGGCTGCCGACGAAAATATTGCCTTGGTTTCGGCAACGGGTTCTACCACTATGGGCAAAAAAGTGGCCTTGGCAGTGGCGGGGCGCCTAGGGAAATCGTTGTTGGAACTAAGCGGCAACAATGCCATTATCGTGACCGAACATGCCAATTTGGAACTGGCCATTCCTGCCATTGTATTCGGAGCAGTAGGGACTTGCGGTCAACGCTGCACCAGCACCAGACGGTTGATTGTGCACGAAAATATGTACCAAAAGGTAAAAGAACGATTGGTAGAAGTGTACAAAAGTATTGCTCCCACCAACCCCTTTGCCGAAGGTGCACTTTTGGGTCCTCTGATTGACGAAAATGCCGTACATGAATTTTCCAACACCATTTCGCAAGTTCAAAAAGAGGGGGGAAATCTTTTGGTAGGTGGCACTGTAGTACAAGAAATGAAAGGAAATTATGTACTTCCGGCTATTGTGGAAGCCCAAAACGGATTTGCAAGTGTGCAACGCGAAACATTTGCCCCTATCCTCTATCTAATAAAATATGCGGGTGCGGTGGCCAATGCGATTGCTATACAAAACGATGTGAAGCAAGGGCTTTCTTCGGCTATTTTTACGGATAATGTACTAGAGGCTGAGCTATTTGTAGCAAGTAGCGGTTCTGATTGTGGCATTGCCAATGTAAATTTGGGAACATCGGGTGCAGAAATAGGCGGTGCATTTGGTGGGGAAAAGGAAACGGGTGGAGGAAGAGAATCGGGCTCCGACGCGTGGAAAGCATACATGCGCCGACAAACCAATACCATTAACTATGGTAGCGAACTGCCTTTGGCGCAGGGCCTGAAATTTAAGATTTGAGTTTAGAGCTCCCCTCCTTCGTCGGAAAAAGAGTAGAGCATTTCCTTCACTTCGCGCATTTTGTGTTGGTCGCCCAACTTTTCGTACGAAACCACCAAATTGCGTAGCACGCGTTTCAAAATTTCGATGTGGTTGCAGGGTTCGTAAAACACGGGCGAATAGGACAAATTGAGGTGATGAATGTAATTGTCTATGTCAGACTTGGAGAAAATGAGCCCTTTGTTAAACGCATTCACATAAAATTGTGTCTCGTCTGTTTTGTAGGTTAGTATAAACAAATTGGGCAAATTGACACCGTACATGGGCAATTTCAACTTTTGAGCCACCAGCATGTAAATGGCGCACAGTGTAATGGGATTCCCTTTTTTCCCTTCCAGCACCACATTAATCATGGAATTGCTAGGTGAATGGAAGTTTTTGGTATTGGCACTAAATCTGAGTTTTTGGAACAAGACTCCGTTCAAAATTTTAACTTGGTCGAAAGGATGCAATTCGCCTTTCATTTCAAGCCAAGCCTCGTAATATATTTCCTCTATTTCTTTTTTCAGTTTTTCAAATTCTAAATCGGGATATTGATACGTGGCAATAATCCACAAGCCTTCCAACAAATCGCTGCCGCCTTCTTTTACCCAAGCAGCCAGTCTCACTTTTACTTGCTCGTACTGCACAGTGTGCAAAAGATCCTCTATGCGCCTTTGCACATTCGGATCCATATTTTTTTCCCATTCTGTTTCCAAAAAAGGGATTATGAACGAGCCCAAAGAGATAATTTTCTCTTCGACATGGGTCAATATTTCTTCATCTTCGTCGCTTAGCAAAGAAACAAGCGCTTTGAGATTCTTTTCATCTGGCATATTTTCACCCATATCTTCTGTTTGTTTCATTTATTGGGACTAATCTCGTACTTTTCGGTAAAAGTATAAACCCAAAAGCATCTTAATTTTACGCACTTGTTTCTTTTTAGGTGCAATATTTCTTTTTCCACTTGCTATTTTATTGGTTCTCTGTGGTTTTTGCTTTTTCAGCAATCTGTTTTTGCACAACAATTTATTCCGGTAGGTGCCAGAATAAATGCCTTGGGAAATACCGCAGTAACCTTGGGCGACGCTTTTTCTGTTTTTTCGAATCCCGCTACCCTTATTAGCTTGCCAACCCGAACAGCCGCTGCTTTTTTCGAGCAGCGATATGCCGTAGAGGGGCTAAATTCGATGGCTTTTGCTTATAGTCATCCTATAAAAACTTCATGTGTAGCCCTGGGCACCACCCGATTCGGCGACGAATTGCTCAATCATAGTCGTGTAGAATTGGGCTTCGGTCATAAGATAAGGACGGTTTCGCTTGGCGGCGGACTTGGCTATCAGCAATTATTCGTGACCGAAAATGGGATGGCAAAAGCTCTTACCCTACAGTTTGGCGGAACAGCCGAGATAAGCAAAAAACTGGTGTATGGTGCCCATGTGTACAATATGCTGCGCGCGAAAGTAGCCTCGGAAAGTGCCCTTTATTATCCTGTCACAATGAAAATGGGATTTTCGTATTTGCCCATAAATGAGCTAATTATCACAACCGAAGTGGAAAAAGCAAGCGGGCTATTGCCCAATTTTAAAGCTGGACTGGAATACCGCCTTACCGAATGGTTTTTTGCCCGAACTGCCGTGAACACGGCGCCTTCCAACGGTTTTGGCGGCATAGGGCTAAAGTTCAAGGAATTCTCTTTAGACTATGGGGTTTCCTTTCGTAGCAGGTTAGGTTTTGTGCATTACCTTGGCTTGGTTTACTGCCCCAAATCAAAAAAAACTAGGTAAGGTTGTTCAAAAAAAGTTTTTCCAATTCCTGATTATAGTCATATTGTAAGTCTTCGTGCAACCCTTGCATAGCTTTGCGCATTTTTAGCATTTGCTTTTCCAAAGCCACATTTACAAACGAGAGTACGGTTGGCGAATACCGCTCCGATTTCATTTTATGGCACACATGCAGCAACAAATCCAACTCAACAGTTTTAGAATTGGCGTATTTGTTGTATTTGTGGGTAATTTTTAAAATTTTTCTCAACCCTTTCTTGGTTACATAGGCATTGGCTCGAGGCAGTTCGGTATATAGGTCATTTATCTCTTGTTTCACCTCCTCTATAAAAGCTTGCTCGTTCGAGGCATCGAAAACGAGGTAGTTCAGCAATTCCTTATTTTCCTTTTTGTATTTGGCCAATCGCAAACACAATTCCACCACTTCAAACTTGTCGAGCTCGTGCAATGCTTTTTTTATTTCAGAAATGGTAGAAGTTTTCATTCGATGACATCTCCCATGCGGTCGCGACAAAAACGATACTGTTTTTTGACTCGATGCTTCCAAAATGGGCCTTTGGTAAAAAATAAGCCCATTTCGACAAAAAAATTGTGCAATTCCATCTCCATTCCGCTCTTTCGGCCAAGCGATTTTTCGCAGTCGGTAGTAAGTATCACATACTCAAATCCCATTTTCGAAGCAGTGAAATTGGCCACGCAATCGTTGCTGTAAATGGGGTTTTGGGAAGGCCTTTTGTATATAATTTTCAGTTTCTTATTGGTATTGGAAGGCTTGGCTTGGCTACGTTTGAAGGTGTAATCCAATTGGCCATAGTTTTCTTCTTGTGCCAACAGCGTGTGGGAAATGCAAAAAAGGAAAAAGATAAAAACTAAATGAAACGTATTGAGCCTCAAAACCATACACAGGAATTAGCTAATTTGCACAAAGAAACAAAAAAAACCGTTTATTTGAGTTTGCCAATCTTTGTACTCACATGCTTTATTCATTCATCGTTCCAGTGTACAACCGACCCCATGAAATTCAGTCGCTTTTAGCGTGTTTGGCTAAGCAAACTTGCCGAAACTTCGAAGTTTTGGTTGTGGAAAGCGGTTCTTCCATCAAATCGGACGAAGTAGTGAAATCGTTTGAAAAAGAGTTGAATATACGATACTTCTACAAGGCAAACGACGGCCAAGGTTTTTCGCGCAACTTTGGCATGAAGCATGCCAAAGGCGACTTTTTCATCATTTTGGATTCGGATGTGCTGTTGGATGCCGATTATTTAAAAAATGTTGACGAAGGAATCGCCAAACAAGGATTGGACGCATTTGGTGGGCCAGACAAACTGCATCCTGCTGCTACCGATATGCAAAAAGCCGTGAACTATTCCATGACCTCTTTTTTGACCACGGGGGGCATACGCGGTAGCCAAAAAAACATGGGCAAATTTTATCCTCGTAGCTTCAACATGGGTATTTCGCGAAAAGTGTTCGAAGCTACCGGGGGGTACAAATTGCCCTTTATGGGCGAGGACATTGAATTGAGCGCACGCATAATGAAGCTTGGTTTTAAAACCGGTTTAATCGAAAAAGCCCACGTGTGTCACGAACGAAAAAAAGACATTGGCTCTTATTACAAACAAATGCATTGGTTTGGAAGGGCGCGTATTAACATTTTCAGGTATTTTCCACACACCCTAAAAATCATACATCTCGTGCCTGTTTTCTTTGTTTTATATCTTTTAGGTATTGTGGTGTCGGTGTTTGTCCGTACCCATTGTACATTCATTTTAGCAGCACCTATATTTCTTTTTTTTGCAGCCGTACTGGTCGATGCCTATGTGCAATACCATAGCATAAGAGTTGCTCTTCTTTCAATCCCAACAGTTTTCATTCAACTGTATGGCTACGCAATAGGAATGATAGAGGAAAGTTTGGCAAAAAGTGAAAGAAACGATACTTAGTTCATTTTAGAAAGGCGAATCGTCATCGTTTGGGATATTTTGGCCAAGATCGAAATCGTCGTTCTTGTTAAAATTATCATTCAATTTGCTAGGCAAACGCATAAATTCAGGGCCGTCTGAGCCAGAAGGAAAACTACTGAAAGAAGAATCAGCGTTATGGTTGCCAAAGTCATTTTCCAAATCGGCAAACTTGGTAAACTGACCTATGAATCGAAGTTTAATCGTTTCAAGCGAGCCGTTCCTGTGTTTGGCAATAATTACTTCGCCTATGCCTTTGGTCGAATTTTTTTCTTCGTCTTCCAAAATGCCGTAGTATTCAGGACGATACAAAAAGATAACCATGTCGGCATCTTGTTCAATAGAACCCGATTCGCGCAAATCGGAGAGCATAGGGCGTTTGTCGCCACCACGGGTTTCGGTAGCGCGGCTTAACTGCGAAAGCGCAATAACTGGTATATTCAATTCTTTTGCCAAACCTTTCAAACCTCTGGAAATGGTGGCAATTTCTTGCTCGCGGTTGGTTCCGCCTTTTCCTGGGTCAGAACCTCTCATGAGCTGCATATAGTCGATAATGATCATCTGAATATCGTACTGCGATTTCAGCTGACGGCTTTTGGCGCGCAACTCCATGATGCTAAGGGCAGGCGTATCGTCAATGTAAATTGGGGCACTGCTCAAGTTACTTATGCGTTCGTGCAATCTTTGCCATTCGAAAGGCTCCAACTTTCCCTTGGTAATTTTATCACTCATAAGTTCGGCTTCGGCCGAAATAAGGCGATTGATAAGCTGTACCGACGACATCTCGAGCGAAAACATAGCCACAGGTTTGCCAAACTGTACAGCCGCATTGCGCATGGCCGACACCATAAATGCCGTTTTTCCCATACCTGGTCTTGCGGCAATAATAATCAAATCGGATTTTTGAAAACCTGAGGTCATCCTATCCAAATCTGAAAAACCCGTTGGAATACCTGTAAGTCCGCCCTCGTTGTCTCTTTTAGCTTCCAATTCGCGTATGGCCTCTTTCAAAATATCGCGTACGCTGGCATATTTCTTTTTTAAATTCGAATCTACAATTTGGAATATTTGCTGTTGAGCGTGGTCTAGAAGGTCGAACACGTCAGTAGTGTAATCGAAAGAATCACGCGTTATTTCTGAAGATATTTTGATAAGTTCGCGTTTAATAAAGTTCTCGGACACAATGCGTGCGTGGTATTCCAAGTTGGCCGACGAACTCACGCGTTGGGTAAGTTCGACCAGATAATAAGGGCCACCAACAAATTCTAGTTGTACGTTTTTTCGTAACTCGTTTGTAACAGTAAGCAGGTCGATAGGGTCGCCTTTGCTGTCCAAGGTAAGGATGGTTTCGTATATGATGCGATGCGCTTCTTTGTAAAAACTTTCGGGGCGTAAAATGTCTTGTACAAGAGATATGGAAGCTTTTTCAATCATAAGCGCACCCAGTACCGCTTCTTCCGCTTCTAGGTTTTGGGGTGGTAACTTGCCCATTGACGAAGCCAGGTCTGAAATATTGCCTTTTGTTCCGGTACGGCGGTTTGTGCGGGTATTGTTTTGTTCCATGTTGCAAAGTAGCGAGGGACGCGGTTTAGTTTTTAACCCAGTTATCAAGATAGGAATTGTGGATAACTTTACTTCATAAATATTTCAAATATATTGCAGAGTTACTTCAAAATTGGCTGCAGAAGCAAAAATGTATAGATTTGCCTTGCATCTTTTTATCATTTTTGAATGAGGGTACATTTTATCGCAATTGGCGGCAGTGCTATGCACAACTTGGCATTGGCTTTGCACGACAAAGGGCACAAAGTCACCGGTTCGGACGACGAAATTTTTGAACCTTCGCGCACTAGATTGGAAGCAAAAGGTTTGTTACCAGCACAATATGGCTGGTTTCCCGAAAAAATTAGTGCTGAAATAGAGGCAGTCATTTTGGGCATGCATGCCCGTTTAGACAATCCCGAACTGCTAAAAGCGCAGGAATTAGGCCTGAAGATTTATTCATTCCCCGAATATATTTATCAATATAGTCAAGACAAACAACGCGTTGTGATAGCTGGCAGTCACGGAAAAACCACGGTTACTTCCATGATAATGCACGTTTTGAAATTTCACGACAAGGATTTCGACTACATGGTAGGTTCGTTGGTCGAGGGCTTCGACACTATGACAAAACTTTCCGACGCCCCCGTGATAGTGATTGAAGGTGACGAATACCTCACTTCGCCCCTAGACCCTAGACCCAAATTTGCGCACTATAAGCACCACATTGGCGTCATCACAGGCATTGCATGGGACCACATAAATGTGTTCCCCACTTTTGCCAACTATTTGGAACAGTTTGAAACTTTTGCAGACTTAACGCCCAAAGGTGGAAATTTGATTTATTGTAAAGACGACAAAAAACTTGCCGATATATGCTCGATAGACCGTAACGATGTGCGCGCTGAAGCCTATACCGTGCCGAGCCACAAAATTCGAAACGGCAAAACTGTCTTGAACACCGACTACGGGCCTATCAGTTTGCAAGTATTTGGCGAACATAATCTAAAAAATATCGAGGCAGCACGTCTCACTTGCCAGCTACTTGGCGTCACCGAAAAAGGCTTTTACACCGCCATTTCTTCTTTCAAAGGAGCCGCCAACAGACTAGAATTGCTCGCCAAAAACGACCGTTGTATTGTTTTCAAAGATTTTGCCCATGCGCCTTCCAAAGTGCTGGCTTCGACCATGGCGGTAAAGAAAAATTTTTCCGACTTCAAACTGGTGGCCTGCCTCGAACTGCACACATTTAGCAGCCTCAGCAAAGAATTTTTGAAAGAATACAAAGACAAATTGAAATTTGCCGACGACCCCATTGTATTTTTCAGCCCTCAAACTGTCGAACATAAAAAATTAACTCCCATAACCGAAAGCGATATCCAAAATGGTTTCGCTACAAAAAACCTTAAAGTTTTCAGCGATAAGAATGCCCTTCAAGACTATTTATTGGCTCAAAAATGGGACAGAAAAGCCTTGCTCATGATGAGCTCCGGAAAATTTGACGGAATTAATCTACCTGAACTTGCCAAAAAGATAGTTGGCTGATAAAGTTAAGGCACTACTAAACCCTCATATCCTAATGAATTTAAAATTAAAAAAACCACTTGCTTTTTTCGATTTAGAAACGACTGGCATCAACATCAGTCAAGACCGAATTGTGGAAATATGTATTCTTAAAGTATTTCCCGATAAAAAAAAAGAAGTGAAGACATGGAGAATAAACCCCGAAATAGCAATTCCAGTCTCGGTAAGCAAGGTACATGGCATATACGACGCCGATGTGAAAGATTGCCCTACCTTCAAAATGCTGGCCAAAGAAATCTTTCGTTTTTTTGACGGATGTGATTTGTCGGGGTTCAATTTGGTGAAATTCGATGTGCCATTATTGGTCGAAGAGTTTTTGCGTGCTGGTCACGATTTCGATGTGTCGAACCGAAAAATTGTGGATGTACAACGCATTTTCCACACAATGGAGCCTAGAAGCCTTTCGGCGGCCTACCGTTTTTACTGTTCCAAAACTTTGGAAAATGCCCATTCGGCCGAAGCCGATACACTGGCTACTTTTGACGTGTTGGATGCACAGTTGGTCCGTTACGAAGGCCAAAATATTCCTGGCGACAAAGACTCTCCTGTTGTTTTCGAAAACGACATCACAGCATTGTCGAAACTTTCACTTTCCAACCAAGTAGATTTTGCCGGTCGTATGGTGTTCAACGACAAAGGGCAGGAAATTTTCAACTTTGGAAAATACAAGAACAAGCTTGTGCTGGATGTGTTGAAATCCGATCCTTCGTACTATGATTGGATGCAAAAAGGTGAATTCAGTTTGGATACCAAACGCAAGCTCACCGAAATAAAACTGAGAGGTTTCGGAAAAAGCTAAAATTTACCCGATTTGTTCTTTTCCTTTTCCTCCATCATTTTGGTGTAGCCCTCCAAAAATTCGTTCAACTGCTCTACACCCAATTTTTTGGCAATAATTTCTTTTTTCTCGTTCAAAATAAAAATAGTGGGCGTGCTGTACACATCGTATAGTTTTCGCAAATCGTAGTACACAGTTTTGTCGCCAATGGCATTGCACACATTCAAAAAAAGCAAATTCTTTTCTCTTACATATTTTTTCCAGTCTTCTGGATGGTCGGTACCCACCGCAAAAATGGCTACGTTCTTGTTTTTGGGATCTTTGTAAAAATCGTTCAACTTGGGCGTCTCTTTTTGGCAATGTCCGCAGTGGGGATCCCAAAAATACAACACTGTAAATTTCTTAGATTGTGCATATAAATCATGAAATTTATTTGAAGTATCTGGCAGGGAAATGTAGGGAGCTTTTTTCCCAATCAGCAATGGTTTTAGTGTTTCGTAGCGTTCGCGTATTTTCTTTTGGATGGTAGAATCTATCCAAAAAGCCTTTCCCGACAAATAATAGCGTTCGGCCATGTGTACAAAAATGGCATCCATACCCATGATATTTGAAGTTTCGTAGGTGTTGGTGATGTTCCAAACACAATATTTGAAAATGTCCTTGTTGGCTTCTGCTTTCGACACTATAAAATCGGCCGAACGGTTGATGCTATCAGGCGCTTGTGGCGTAAGATTTTCGAGGTAGTATTTTATTTTGGCATGCAAAAGTGGCGTACGCAACAGCCTTTCGTCTGTAAAATCGACATTATCGAAGTAATGTATTTTCATCCATCGATAGGCAAAAGTGGAATCTTTTTTTCCGTTGGGCAGAATGGGCGTTTCGGGAATCTCCAATTCGGTGGAAGCCTTGAATATTTTTGACACTAGCGTGCCCGGATTTTCTTGCACAATTTTTATGCGTTGTGCTTTCACATCTTTTTCAACTTCACTCAATTTAGACTGAAAATAACTGAGCGAATCTTTGTTTTTATCTTTATTTCGCTTGTAGCCAGCCAAATATGGGTCGGCTTCTTTTGTTCTTTTGCCCAAAAATTTTAAAAACCCAAAAAACAATTCGTTTTCTTTCGAACCTGTCACTTTCATGTTTTCTATCATTTTGCTAGTGTCGGTTTCCAGACTAAAAAAGGCTTGCTCGTCGGGCACAAGAAATTCAAAATTGCTTTTGTTGGGCAGCACTAGCATATAAATACCCGCCAGAAGCTTGTCTTTTCCTTCAAAAACCATGTTGCCTTTGCTGTCAACAGCCGCAGTATCTTTCAGGTATTGTTTGTCGCCAAAATGATATGCGAGATAGCAAACAGTGTCTTTCAGGCCATTCAAGCGCACTTTAATGGCATATTTGGTGGTCGGTTTTTCGCCTGCAGCAAGTACAGAAAGTGAACAAAACACGAAAAGAAAAGAAATCAAGCTACGCTTCATGCATCTAGAATTTGGAATACAAATTTACAAGGTATTTGAAAAAGGAAATAGGGCTTTTTTGCAAGAATTATGCAATGAATAACAAAGATGAAGCGTAGGTAAACGAAAGCCCTATTTATTTAATCAATAGGCAGCACGAACGTTGTCGGGGTGCTTGTGACTTTGATAATGTTTACTTTTTTTATGGTTACGGTTACTAATATCGCCCTGGGGTTTGTGGGGCCACCAAGTTTGATGTTGCATACAGTTGGTAAGCAAAGCACATGAAACAAATACTAAAATCCATTTTTTCATAAAAGTGATACCTCTAAAATTGTTCTTCATGGCACATTTGTTTGTGGGCTTCCTTAAAAGTAGCCCAATATACTAAAACCCTTTATTTAAATAGCTAGTTTTGCAACTATTGATTTCTTATACGCATTGAATTTGGTGTAGGTTTTGATTGCGGAATTGTTTTTAAAC
>JBIKRJ010000183.1:0-4828 GCA_044349205.1 Cytophagales bacterium
CTCCCTTGGTTTTTGCTAATACTCAACTACTACTTTTTGGTAGTGGATGAATTTTTAGAATTTTGAACCTCAATTCTTATTTCTTGAGATAAATTCTTAAGGTCTTGCAATCCCTTTCTTACACGTGTTCCGGCTGCTTGATTTTCTTTGTCATAGAACTTCACGAAGTCAGCCTCAAGTGAAAGCACTAAGTTTTTGATTTGCTCGAATCGTTTCATACAAAAAATATATTTAGGTTTTGATGTTTTAACTAGGCGCTAAGTTATTAATTACGATTTATAATTAGCAACATTTTTCAAGAAAATGTGAAATAAATTCTTCCACTTATGCAATTGCCACATTTTTGGAGTTCATGTAGGCGCCCGATTTCAATTTTTCGCTTACTTTCTTGAATGCAGCAATGGTTGTTTCTACATCGGCCAAGGTGTGCGAGGCTGTAGGAATGATTCTAAGCATAATAACACCTTTTGGCACTACAGGGTATGCTACTACCGAACAAAATATTCCATAGTTTTCACGAAGGTCGATTATGATGTTCATAGCCTCTTCGTTTCCGCCTTGTACATACACTGGTGTTACCGGCGATTCAGTTTTTCCAATATTAAAGCCAGCTTCTTTAAGTCCGCTTTGTAACGCATGTACGATAGTCCAAAGTTTGTCGCGCAATTCGGGGCGAGATTTTAAGAGGTCTAAACGTTTTTGTGCTCCCAAAACCATTGGCATTGGCAATGCCTTGGCGAAAGTCTGTGAACGCATGTTGTATTTTAAGTATTCAATCACTTGCTCGTTGCTGGCAATAAAACCACCAATACCCGCCATCGATTTGGCAAATGTGGAGAAGTACACATCAATATCGTTTTGAATTCCAAAATGCTCGCCTGTGCCTGCACCCGTTTTTCCCATGGTGCCAAAACCGTGTGCATCGTCGACCAAAAGGCGGAAATGGTATTTGCTTTTCAAAGCCACTACTTCGTCTAATTTACCTAAATCACCAGCCATGCCAAAAACACCTTCTGTAATGACCAATATTCCGCCATTCGTTTCTTGTACTATTTTTTCGGCATGTTGAAGTTGTTTTTCAAGACTTTCCATGTCGTTGTGGGCAAAAACAAAGCGTTTGCCCATGTGCAAGCGCACACCATCAATAATACAAGCGTGCGATTCTGCATCGTACACTATTACATCGTGCCTAGAAACCAAAGAATCGATTACGGAAACCATGGCTTGGTAGCCGTAATTGATTAGAAATGAATCTTCTTTTCCAACAAATGCAGCCAAATCGGATTCCAAGTGTTCGTGTTGGTTGGTGTTTCCAGACATCATTCGAGCTCCCATAGGATACGCCATTCCAAAATCTTGGGCGGCTTCGGCATCGGCCTTGCGTATTTCAGGGTGATTGGCCAATCCCAGGTAGTTGTTCAAACTCCAGTTCAGCACTTCTTTACCCCTGAAAATCATTCTAGGACCCAGTTCTCCTTCCAATTTTGGGAATGCGAAATAACCGTGTGCTAATTTAGAATGTTGGCCTAATGGGCCTCTGTTTTTTTGTATCCGCTCGAATATGTCCACTTTTTTGAATTTTTTTGGAAAGTAATGATAAAATATGGTTCAAAGTTAAGGTAATAATTGTTTTAAGGCAAAACCAACCTTTGTGCTTCTTTGCTTTGGTAGCCTTTCAAAAGTCGGTAAGCCACTAAATAATGAATGGCATATACCCTTACAAAACTTGGCAAATACCTTGTTGTTTTTTTGATGACAACATATAGATATTTGTTCAGCAAGATACGATAGGCAATTGCCCATGCATTTTTACCCGACATCAATCCTAGTCCGAACACTTTTTTGGCATGCGCATATTTTTTTTCGATGTATTTTAAATTTATCCTGCCAAACTCTTCGGTATGTGTCAAAGCTTGTTCCAAGGTTTTGTTCAGAATGCAATGCCCGCGTGCTTGTGCGTTGTTTATGACAACAGTTGGTTTTAGCATTTCTATTCTCATGGAAAGTTCGGTGTCATCCCCACCATAATATTTGAGGTTTTCGTCCATTCCACCCAATTCAATCAGCAAATGGGTGGAAAGAGCCACATTTCCCATATTTAGGTATTCGGTGGGCATCAAGGCCATGTGTCTGAATTTGTTGTATCCGCGGTTGCTGATGTACAATGCCCAGTCGTTCAGATCTTTGTTCAAATAATCGACATTGCCTACGGAAATACAATCACGGTCGCGCAAAAGCTTGAAATGATTTTCAATTAAATAGGGGTAGGGCGTTATGTCACTGTCGAAAAACAAGACAAATTGGGACTTGAGGTGCTGCAAGGCTAGATTTCGGGTACAGTTGCGACCATGATTTTGCTTGTCGGGATGTTCTAATATCACCAATTCAAAAGGATAGTGGTTCTCTATGGCTTCTTTGCTTCCATCGGTCGAACCGTCGAGGCAAACGAACACACGAAAGTCGCGAGTGGAAAAGGTTTGTTTTGCAAAGCCATTAAGACACTTCAACAATTCTTCTTTGTTGTTGAAAGTGGGTACTATGACATCGAATATGACCAAAGCTAAGTGTTGTTTGCTTTATACTTGAACGAAATTTCACTAATTGGCTCGTGTTTTCGGAACTAAACCAAAAGAAATCTATTCATTTGCAAGATTGGGGCAAATATATGACTTGCTAAAATAATTTTCAGACAGAAGAGGTTTGCTTCGACATGATGGAAGGTAGTTTTTGGCAGTTCTTTCCTTTATATTTGTAAACATAATGTACAATCCATGAAAAAATCAGTGGTTTTGTTTCTTCTTTCTTCCGTCTTATTTGTTTCGGCTTGCATTGAAAAAAGTGCTTGTCGTAAACACAACACGAGCAACAAACGCAAAAACTTGGATTTGGCGCCTGGTTTCAAATAGGCAAATGTTTAAGTATGGCGTTTTTTGTTTTAGTTCTCTTTGTCTAAGTTTGCGGCAAATTATCGATTTGAAGCGCCTGGCTTACATAGTTTCTTTTACATTTCTTCTGTCGGTTTTGTGGGGTGGACACGGTGTTTCCAATGTTTATTCTACCAAATCCAAAGACAAAAAAGAAGCGCAAACCAAGCTGCAAGTGGCCTCTTCCCATGCTGTAGTGCCTTTGGCCGATATCAAACTTGTCACTCCCTTTTCATCTCTTTTTACCGAAAAAAAAATCTGTTTCTTTGAAATAGCGCCTATCAGGTATGTTTCCAATTTCCTCGACCAGCATTTGAAAGTATTGCTTGTGTGCATCATATCTCCTCATGCGCCCTAAATCGCATTTTTTTGATGCCCGTCTTAATCTCTAAACATTAATTTAACTTAATCTTCATTTATGAAAGTGCCATACAAATGGGGTATTGTGACCCTTACGATTCTAGTTTCTTTATTGTCTGTTTACTTTTTGTCATTTTCCCTCATTTCCAGCAATGTGCAGGAACAGGCGACAAAAGCTGCCATAGATGCTTCTGGAAATGTTAATTTTGCTAAAAAGCAAAAATACCTCGATTCGGTTTGGAAAGAACCGGTTTTCAATTTTCTGGGTAAAGAATACACTTACGAGGAAATAAAAAAGAGCGAATTGCAGCTTGGCCTCGACCTCTTGGGCGGTATGCACGTAGTGCTCGAAGTTTCCCCCAATGAATTGATGAAAGGCATGGCTGGCAACAATGCCAACGACCCACAGTTTTTGGCTGCGCTTTCCCGTGCCGAGGCAAAACAAAGTGCTTCGCAGAAAAAGTTTTCAAATATTTTTTACGATGAATTTAAAGCAGTTGCACCAGGACAAAAATTGAGCAGGATTTTTGCCAACACGGCCAATCGTGGCAGAATAGATTTCAATTCGAGCGACGATCAGGTGCTGAAGGTGTTGGACGAGGAAATTGACAATGCCATAGATCGTTCTTTCAATATTCTAAGAACCCGTATCGATAAGTTTGGCGTAGTGCAGCCGAATATTCAACGCCTGAAAGGAACTTCACGTATTCAGTTGGAATTGCCAGGTGTAGATAATCCAGCCCGTGTGCGCAAGCTGTTGCAAGGTGTGGCAAAACTCGAGTTCCTCCAAGTTTGGGAAAACGATGAATTTGGCCCATATATTTCCAAATTGAACGATTATCTGGTTCAGCAAGAAAAATTGGATAAAAACAAAAAAGGGAAAATCGTTTCTGCAGATACTTCGAAACTGAGCAGTGATTTGTCTTCTTTGTCTTCAGGCGATTCTGTTAAGACTGACAACCAGTTGGCTGCCGATACTTCGCAAAAAAATGAGAAAGCCAGCAAAGACAGTTTGCCTGCAAACCAAAGCGCCACTTTGGCTCGACTTTTTGTACCGCTTGGAAACAATTTGGCATCCAATGTGAAAGATACAGCCAAAGTAAACGAGCTTTTCCGCAGAGAGGACATAAGAAGCTTGTTTCCTGCCAACATGAAGTTTTTGTGGGATGTGAAGCCGGTAGAAACCACCGACAAGAAAGCGTATTTGGCGCTTTATCCTGTAAAAAAGGGCAGAGACAACAAAGCACCGCTCACAGGTGAAGTGATAACCGATGCGCAGCCTTCATTTGAAGGGGGTTCACCTGGTGTAAGCATGGGCATGAATGCCACAGGTGCCCAAAAATGGCGCAAAATTACCGCCGATAATATTGGGAAAAGAATCGCGATTGTATTGGACGACAATGTGTATTCGGCGCCAACAGTGCAAGGCGAAATTCCAAATGGTAATTCCTCTATCAGCGGTAGCTTCACAGTAGACGAGGCAAAAGATTTGGCCAACATTCTGAAGGCAGGTAAACTGCCTGCGCCTACCCGTATAGTAGAAG
>JBIKRJ010000027.1:0-18014 GCA_044349205.1 Cytophagales bacterium
CACCAAACACCACAGTATGAGCCAAATGGCAATAGCGTCCGTATGCCGCAAAACTGTCGGCAATCTGAATCGCAAGTTCGCGCGTGGGAGTCAAAATCAAGGATTTAATCGGCTTTTTTCCTCTTTCTACAGGTGGTTTGGCATGCAAAAGCTGAATGATGGGAATGGCAAAAGCAGCGGTTTTTCCAGTACCCGTTTGCGCACAACCCAATAAGTCGCGGTGTAGGAGCAAGGAAGGGATGGCTTGTGCTTGAATGGGGGTGGGGGTGGTGTATCCTTCTGCTTTTAATGCGTCAAGAATGGGTGGGATAAGGCCTAAATCGTCAAATGTCATTGGGGGTTGGTAATGGTATAGTAACAAAAAAATAGCTGAATTCGCTATCAGGGTAATACAAAGATAGTTAAATTATTCTCAATGAGATGATTGCGCTTTTGGTTTGTGTATCCGACGCAAGAACTAATCTTTGGAGCAACGTCAAAATTCCGTATTTCAGCATTTTGACGAATAAATAAGGTACTTATTTTCGCAAGTATTAATTTCACCTATTGGGTTCATTAATATAAAAAGGGTTTCTGACGAAAAAAAAGCCTGCCAAAGCACTTGCTCGACAGGCTTCACATTGTAGTAATTTAAAATTTACACGCCCAATATCAAACGGGTAGGGTCTTCCAGCAATTGTTTTACACGCACTAGAAAGCCCACTGACTCGCGACCATCTATAATGCGGTGGTCGTAAGAAAGGGCGACGTACATGATGGGTTTTATCACCACTTGCCCGTTTACTGCTACAGGACGTTCCACGATGTTGTGCATGCCTAAAATAGCCGATTGAGGGGCATTGATGATAGGTGTAGAAAGCATACTTCCAAACACGCCGCCGTTGGTAATGGTAAAGGTTCCGCCCGTCATTTCCTCGATGGTCAACTTGTTGTCGCGCGCGCGAGTAGCCAAGCGTACCACTTCCTTCTCTATTTGGTCAAAGCTCATAGCTTCGGCATTGCGAATGACCGGTACTACCAGGCCTTTGGGTGCCGAAACGGCAATCGAAACGTCGCAAAAATTGTTGTAGATGATTTCGTCGCCGTTTATTTGGGCATTTACGGCAGGAAACTCTTGCAATGCCACGCAACATGCTTTGGTAAAAAACGACATGAAACCAAGCCCTACCCCGTGCTTCTCTTTGAAAGCATCTTTGTATTTGGCCCTCAATTCCATAATCGGCTTCATGTCCACTTCGTTGAAAGTGGTGAGCATGGCCGTTTCGTTTTTCACAGCTACCAGTCTTCTGGCTACCGTTTTGCGTAGCGCCGACATTTTTTGTGCGGTCGATTCTCTGTTACCTCCCATAGAAACCGAAACATTTTCAGATTTTACAGTTGGTGCTTGTACTTTTTGGGCGTTGGCGGCATCTTCTTTTGTTATTCTGCCATCTACGCCAGTGCCTTTCACTTCAGAAGAATTTATTCCTTTTTCTGCCAATATTTTGGCTGCCGCCGGCGATGCATGACCAGCAGCATAGTTGACGGTTGACGGTTGACGGTTATCAGTACTTTCAGATGCCGACTCTGCTTTTTTACTGTCAACTGTCAACTGTGAACTGTCAACTGAACTTTCTTCTATTCTGCAAATAAGCGCTCCGATAGGCAATACATCGCCTTGTTTGGCCACAGTGCGCAATATTCCACTCGTTTCCGCATTCAGTTCGAAAGTGGCTTTGTCCGATTCCAGTTCACACAACACATCGTTCTGTTTTACCATCTCACCATCTTTTTTCACCCAATTGGCCAAAGTGACTTCGGTAATAGATTCGCCAACTGTAGGTACTTTTACTTCCAATACCTTTGGAGTTGACTGTTTCGTGTCGACTGTTGTCTGCTTAGTATTTTCTTCTTTTTTACTTTCAACCGTCAACTGCGAACCGTCAACTTTGGCTTCTGAAATCTTACAGACGATAGCACCTATCGGAACGGTGTCTCCTTCCTTGGCCACTATCTCCAACACTCCTGCCGATTCGGCATTCAACTCAAAAGTGGCCTTATCCGATTCCAATTCGCACAAAAGGTCGTTCAAAGCAACTGTGTCGCCCGATTTCTTGTGCCATTTGGCAATAGTTACTTCGGTTATGGATTCTCCTACTGTGGGGACTTTTACTTCTAAACTCATGATTTTATTTTTATAATCAGTTAAAAATTAGGCAAAGGCTTTTTTGACAATTTCTTCTTGTTCCTTCACGTGCACTTTGTTATAACCCGTAGCAGGCGACGCACTGGCTTTGCGTGCCGAAAGCTCCCAATTTATTTTTCGGTACACACGCAGTATGTAGCCCCAAGCTCCCATGTTTTCGGGTTCTTCTTGTACCCACATAAACCGAGCTCCTTTGTATTTCAAAATCAGATTGTCGAGTTGCTTTTCAGGAAGTGGGAACAGTTGTTCCATGCGTACAATGGCCACATCGTTTCGTTTTTTGGCTTGCTGTTCGGCAAACAAGTCGAAATAAATTTTGCCACTGCAAACCAATACTTTCTTCACTTCTTTTGGTTTTACTGTCCAATCGTCGATAAGTTCGTGAAAACCACCACGGCTGAAATCTTCCAAAGAGGAAAGGCAAAGAGGGTGGCGCAAAAGCGATTTGGGCGACATGACCACTGCTGGTTTGCGGAAAGGCCACGCCAGCTGCCTGCGCAAGAAGTGGAAATAGTTGCTTGGCAAAGTAATGTTGGCCACTATCATGTTGTATTCCGCACACAACTGCAAGAAACGTTCCAATCGAGCACTAGAGTGTTCGGGGCCTTGTCCTTCGTAGCCATGAGGAAGCAATAATACCAAATTGTTCATGCGTTGCCACTTACTTTCGGCGCTGGCAACAAACTGGTCGATAATGACCTGTGTCCCATTGGCAAAATCGCCAAATTGCGCTTCCCAAATGGTAAGTGCGTTGGGAGAAGCCATGGCGTACCCATATTCAAAACCCAACACCCCATATTCTGAAAGCAGGGAGTTGTAAATACGCAACGTATTCTCTCCTTTTGTAACAGCGTTCAAGCTATTGTATTGTTCGTTGGTTTCGGCATCGAACAAAATGGCGTGGCGCGACGAAAAGGTGCCACGCTTCACATCCTGACCCGACATGCGAACAAATTTTCCTTCATTCAGAAGCGAACCGAATGCCAAAAGTTCGGCCGTAGCCCAATTCAGCATTTTGGTTTCTTTAAACATCTTTTTGCGGTCTTTCAACAAATTGTCGATCTGCTTCAATGGCTTG
This sequence comes from Cytophagales bacterium, assembly GCA_044349205.1. Classification (GTDB taxonomy): domain Bacteria; phylum Bacteroidota; class Bacteroidia; order Cytophagales; family UBA9547; genus UBA9547. The sequence continues at coordinate 3,264 of JBIKRJ010000027.1, forward strand.
AATCCAGTGGGGACATTGCATAAGGCGTCGGCTATCTTGTCGATTACTTTTGGGCCGATGGCCGTTACAGGCGAAATGTCAAAATCTTCCGGTATGGATTTACGCATCGAAAGCCATTCTTCCTCCTGCTTTTGTGGTGCATAGGGAAGAGGCTTTTGTTTTACCAAATTCAACCTGTCTTGCAATAGGTTACGGAACTTTTCGTCCATGTCTTGTGCCAACTTGGCATCTACATCTGCACGTTCTGTAAGTTTTTTCACATATATCTCGCGCGGATTTGGATGCTTGGCAATGATGTTGTACAATTTTGGTTGTGTAAATTTTGGTTCGTCGCTTTCGTTGTGTCCATGACGACGATAACACACCATGTCAATGAATATATCTCGACCGAATGTTTGACGGTATTCTGCCGCCAATGACGCCGCAAAGAAGACGTCTTCCGCACTGTCGCCGTTCACGTGTAACACGGGTGCATCTATTACCTTCGCTACGTCAGTACAGTAGGTGCTCGAACGGGCATCTTCAAAATCGGTTGTAAAACCTACCTGGTTGTTGATAACAAAGTGAATGGTGCCACCTACGTTATAGCCATCCAATTTGGCCATTTGGGCAATTTCGTAAATGATGCCTTGCCCTGCCACGGCAGCATCGCCATGTATTAAAATAGGCAAGGCTTTTTTTGCATCTCCTTTGTGCTCATCGTCTATTTGTCCGCGGGTATAGCCCAATACAACTGGATCAACCGCCTCCAAATGCGAAGGGTTGGGGGCAAGCTTCACACTAATTATTTTGCCCGAAAGCGTCTTTTTCTGGCTGCTGTAACCCATGTGGTATTTCACGTCGCCATCTCCCATCGTAAGGTCTGGGGTAGAACCACCTTCAAACTCATTGAATATTTGCTCATACGTTTTGCCCAAAATGTTGCACAAAACATTCAATCTGCCGCGGTGTGCCATTCCGATGACTACCTCCTCCACGCCTAGTTCAGCAGTGCGTTGAATGATACGGTCTATTCCGGGAATTGTGCTTTCACCACCTTCCAACGAAAAGCGTTTCTGTCCCACATACTTGGTGTGCAAGAAATTTTCGAAGATGACTGCTTCATTTAGTTTCTTCAGAATTCTTTTTTTGTCGTTCAAACTGGGTTCATAGGTAGGGTATTCCGTTTCCACCTTGGTTTGAAACCATTTCAACCTATCGGGGTCGCGCAAATACATGTATTCGAAACCCACTGTGCCAACATATATCTTTTTAAGCTTTTCGGTTATTTGACGAAGCGTGCCACCTTGAAGGCCTACGATACGGCCAGCCCAAAATTTGGTGTCCATGTCGGCTTCGCCTAACCCGAAATCTTCCAGATCGATGCGTGCCTTGCGGTCTTTACGTTCCCTTACCGGATTTGTTTTCGAGCGCAAGTGAGCCCTTCTGCGATACGCATTTATGAAAGTGCGCACTTGGATTTCTTTTTCCAAAATAGTGTCTGAAGGTGCTTCGCCAGTCTTGGTATAGCCATCGTTTTCGCCATACTTGGCAAGTGAAAAATCGAAACCTTCGAAAAATTTTTGCCAACTGATATCAATCGAAGTGGGGTTTTCTTTGTACGATTGGTACATTTGGTCTATCACCACTGGGTCGGCGTTGGAGATGTACGTGAACTTTTCCATAAAACTAGGTGTGTCTTAGTGTGTTGCAATACTAAGATTATTTAAAAGAAAGTTAAAACTTTATATTCGCTTATGCGAATGTACTAATTTTAGAAAACGAATTTTATAAGTTTTGCTTGTAATAATACAAGTCGTTTCTATTTCCATGTAACAAGTGGAAAGAAAAAATAGATTTGTTGTAGTTTTGGAAAAATTAACCTTTCAGCATGGACTCGCCTTCAAAACTCACGCTTCGTTCAGAAAACCTTTACAAACTTTACAAGTCGCGTACTGTTGTAAACAATGTATCGGTAAATGTGAAACAAGGTGAGATTGTGGGGTTGCTTGGCCCTAACGGCGCCGGAAAAACCACCACTTTCTACATTACAGTAGGGCTAATAAAACCTAACCAAGGAAAAGTATTTTTGGAAGACGAGGAAATCACACAATTGCCCATGTATCGCAGGGCGCAAAAAGGTATAGGTTACTTGGCACAAGAGCCTTCGGTTTTTCGGACTTTAAGCGTGGAGGAAAATATTCTTTCGGTTTTGGAAATGACCAACTTACCCAAAAAAGCGCAATTGGAAAAAATGGAAAGTTTGTTGGAGGAGTTTAGCCTGACGCATGTGCGCAAAAATTTGGGCAAAGTACTTTCGGGAGGCGAAAGACGACGAACCGAAATAGCAAGGGCATTAGCGGTTGACCCAAAATTTGTTTTGCTCGACGAGCCGTTTGCTGGTGTAGATCCGATTGCGGTAGAAGAAATTCAAGGTATTGTAGCGAAACTAAAAAACAAAAATATCGGCATTCTAATTTCTGACCACAATGTGACCGAAACCCTTTCCATTACCGACCGTGCATACGTACTAGTGGAAGGAAAAATATTTAAATCGGGTAGTGCTGAAGAATTGGCCTCGGACGAACAAGTAAGAAGAGTGTATTTGGGCAAGCATTTTGAGCTGAAAAGAAAAATTTAGCGCCATTTCTACTGCGCATTCTCCAAAAATATTTCACGTAACGACCTTCTTTCCGGCACAAAGGCATTCACTTGCCCTTGTTGCATCAAATGTGCCAACAATTCGTTTGAAGAAATAGACTCCCAGGTCTGTATTCTGCTTTCGTCTTCTACTCTTTCCAGCACATCGAATATTTGGTTGGAAACCAGCGGAATATCTGTTCGAACCCTGTATCGGTTTACACTTTTATTCTGAAGTACTTGTTTCAAAGTGCCGTTCAAAACCAAATTACCTTGATGCAACATGGCCACATCGTCGCACAGCTCTTCGGCATTCTCCATTCGATGAGTAGAAAGCAAAAGGGTTTTGCCCGCCAGCTTCATTTCCATCATAATTTCCTTGAGCAATTCGGCATTTACAGGGTCAAAACCACTAAAGGGCTCGTCGAGAATGAGCAAACGGGGTTCGTGCAAAAGCGCTGCTATCCATTGCATTTTTTGTTGCTGTCCTTTCGATAAGTTTTCGACTTTTCTTACTAATAGGTGTCCTATTTGAAATTTTTCGGCCCAATGTTCTATTCTTGTTTTGATGTCGCTTTTGTTTACCCCTTTCAGGCGGGCAAGAAAAACCAAATGGTCGTATGCGCGCATTTTGGGATACAAACCTCGTTCTTCGGGCAAATAACCTATGAGGGGCAAATGCGCTTCGGACAAGGCTTGGCCTTCGAACAAAATATGTCCAGAATCGGGCAAAAGAATACGAACCAACAAGCGCAATAAAGTGGTTTTACCGGCACCATTTGGCCCCAACAAACCAAAAATACGGCCTTCCGAAATAGTGAAAGAAACCTCACGCAAAGCCTGATGTCCTTCGTACTTTTTACTTACCTGTTGAAATTCTACCAAGTTGAAAATAGTCTAAAACTAATACGCTACTTTAATGCCATGATAGGCATCCATATTGGTATAATCTTTGCGAAGCGGGAACCCTTGCCAGTCGGCTGGCAACAAAATGCGCCGCAAGTCGGGATGACCTTCAAACCAAATACCTATCAAATCAAAAGCTTCCCTTTCGTGCCAATTGGCCGTTTTCCACACAGCACAAACAGAAGGAAGGAAAGGCAGAAAGCCATTTTCATGCATTATAAATTCCGCTTTTCTTTCCTCTGAAAAAGCGCGTGGCAGTTCGACTTTCAAAACCAGCGACCGATGGTAGGGAATGGAATACAAATGATAGATAACTTCCATCGAATCTTTGGCAACTCCATTGTCGATAGCCGTCAAACATGAAAGAAAGTCGTAATAAAAACCCTCAGTTTTCAGCAAAAAATCGCAAACTTCTACTAAAAAATCTTTGTTGATGACCAAGAAAGGCTGTATGACATTTTCTTCCTTCCTTACAATTGCATCGGGAAAAAGTTTTTGTACATGCTCTGTTATTTCTGAAAAAGTCATACGAGATTGTTTGTGTAAATGTAGAAAAAAGAAGTTTCCAAAAGGTAAAATAGTGTATTTTGCAGTGCATGGAAAAAGAATGGAATGCATTGGTGGACAAACTGAAAGGTATAGTTGGTAAAGAAGCTACGCTCGACGGTTTTTTGTTTTTAATCGGTGTTCAAGAGCTAGGTAAAGGTTTTTTGACTTTTTCAAAAGAAGAAAAACAAGATTTGATGCACATTGGAACTTGTAAAGTTTTGAGCCTTTCGGGCTATTACGAACTGGAGGGGGTAGACCTAGAGGGCTGGCCGCATTGGAAATTGATAAAAAACATTCCTTCACTTACTTTGGAAGAGCAGGAAAAGATGCTTAAAATGCATGTTTTAGAATACTTCGAAAAAGAAGAAATTACATAGGCTTTTCAAAACTGAATGAAATTACTTTCTTACAATGTAAATGGGGTTAGAGCGGCTATAAACAAGGGTTTGGCCGAATGGCTTCATGCTACCGATGCCGATTGTTTTTGTATGCAAGAAGTAAAGGCAACTTCAGACCAAGTAAACCTTGGCGTTTTTGAAAACTTGGGCTACGAACACCAGTTTTGGAATTCGGCTGAAAAAAAAGGTTATAGCGGTGTGGCCATTTTTAGCAAAACAAAACCCAAACATATACACTATGGCTGTGGCAACGATTTATACGATTCGGAAGGGCGTGTAATTCGAGCCGATTTTGAAAATTTTTCTCTGCTCAATGTCTACATGCCCTCTGGAAGCAGCGGCGAGGAAAGGCAATTGTTCAAATTCGGTTGGCTCGATTTCTTTTTTGAATACATCCACGAGTTAAAAAAAGAATTTCCAAGACTTGTCGTATGTGGCGATTTCAACATCTGTCACAAACCTCTCGACATACACAATCCCAAATCGAACGCCAACTCTTCAGGTTTTTTGCCTGAAGAAAGGGAATGGATGAGCAAATATTTTGCCTCTGGTTTTGTGGACACCTTTCGCCACTTCAACAGCGAACCACATCATTACACTTGGTGGAGCAATCGCAGTGGTGCAAGACAAAAAAATCTGGGCTGGCGCATCGATTATTTTACCGCAACCGAAAACTTGAAACAAGAATTAAAACGTTCTGTTATATTGAAAAATGCAGTACATTCAGACCATTGCCCTATAATGCTTGAAATTTGATAAACTAACCTAATACCGAATTGAAAATGAGAACATTACTGCTCATAACTGCCTTAGCCTTTTTATTTTCTTGCTCAAAAAACGACCAAAACGACGATTCCGCTAACCAATCTATTGAAGCCAAAGGTGGAAGATTTTATGGCGGCGTGTTGCGATTGAACGAAACGGAATACATCAAATCGCTATATCCGCCCAGCATTACCGATGCTTTTTCATTCAGGGTTGCCAATCAAATATATGAGGGTCTTTTCAAGTTTGACCAGGCCAATCTTTACTTAAAAAAATGTTTGGTAGAAGATTATTCGGTCGATGCATCGGGTACTGTATATACTTTCAAACTGCGCCACGGTGTTTTTTTCCACGACGATCCCTGCTTTTCGGGCGGAAAAGGGCGTGAATTAAACGCCTATGATGTAAAATATTGCTTCGAACAGCTTTGTACCCAAAATATAAACAATCAAGGTTTTGTAGTTTTCAAAGGGCTGCTTAAAGGCGCCGACAAATATTACGCGGCAGCCATCAACGGAAAAACTCCTGTTTTTGATTTAGAGGGGATTAAAGTGCAAGACAATTACACGTTACAGCTCACACTATTGAAGCCAAGCTCCATTTTCCTTTTTGACCTTGCAAGACCATTTACGCTCATTTACCCCAAAGAAGCCAAAGAAAAATACGGTTTCGACATGCGTATAAAAGCAGTGGGCACAGGTCCTTTTCTACTTGGAAACATAGACGAAGACATTTCTATTATTCTAAAAAAGAATCCCAAATATTATGGTCGTGACGAATTTGGGAATCAATTGCCCTTCTTGGAAGCGGTAGACATCAAGTTTATCAAAGAGAAAAAAACAGAAATGTTCGAGTTTAAAAAAGGAAACTTGGATATGATTTACCGCTTGCCCTCCGAACATGTGGCTGAAGTACTCGAATCGCACAAAGAAGGGACAAACAACGAGTACAGCGGCTACGAATTGCAGCAAACGCCCGAAATGGCCACTCAGTTTTATACCTTCAACAACAAAGGAAAAGTCTTCAACAATGTCAATTTGCGCAAAGCCATTTCTTTTGCCATAGACAAGCAGAAAATTTTTGACTTGGTTTTGAATCGCGAAGGCTATGCGCCCGGCCACAAAGGCATAATACCGCCTTCTTTCAAAGATTACCCTGTAGACAGTCTTCGTGGCTATATGTTCAACCTCGATTCGGCACGCTATTACTTGGCCAAGGCTGGCTATGCCGAAGGAAAAGGTTTCCCTCCTGTAACGCTAGAACTGAATTCGGACGGCGACCGCAATACCAATGTGGCTTTGGAAGTATTACGCCAACTGAAAGAAAACCTGAACATTAGCATCGAAATGAAAGTAGTGCCTTTTTCGCAATTGGTTGAAAAAATTATTACTGGAAAGTCTGAATTTTATCGCATAGGTTGGTTGGCCGACTTCCCTAGTCCCGAAAATTTTCTTTCTCTTTTTTATGGCAAAACCGTTCCTGCTTCTCCCAACGAAAAATCTTTCCCAAACTTTTCTCGCTACACCAACGATGAATACGACATTTGGTATGAAAAAGCTCTTTCTTCTCGTTCGGCCGAAGAAGCGACCCCTTACTTTTATGAAGCTGAAAAAATATTGATAAAAGATGCGCCTGTGGTTATTTTATGGTACGACATGGGCTTTAGGTTATTGCAAAACTATGTGCGCAATTTTCCAAATAACGCCATCCAGTACCGCGACTATTCGGAAGTGTATTTGGAAAAAACGGCTACCCTTAGCAACAATTAATTATTCGACAGGAATGCCTATTTCATTCTCTTCAGGAGAAATGTCTTTGGGCTGTGGCAATTCGTTCAAGTCTTTGAGCCCAAAATAGTCCATGAATTTGGGACTGGTTCCATACACTATTGGCCTACCCACAGCATCCGATTTTCCTCTTATTTCTATCAATCCTTTTTCAAGCAACTTTTGTACCGCATAATCACAATTTACGCCGCGTATTTGCTCGATTTGTCCCTTGCTAATGGGTTGCTTGTAGGCAATAATGGCCAATGTTTCGACCGATGAAGTGGAAAGGCGTTTTTTGGAAGCTTGTTTCAAAAGGATTTTGATGCTGGCCTGATAGGCGGGCTTGGTCAGAAATTGATAGCCTTCTGCATGATGATACAAGGCAAAAGAAAATTCGTCGGCTTGGTACTTTTTCTCGATTTTAAGCAGTGCCTCTCGAATGTGTTCAACAGGAACATCGGCCGCAAACATCTCGGTCAAACAAGATTGCATGTCCTCTACTTTCAAAGGTTCGGGCGAACTGAAAATGAGGGCTTCGATATGGTTGGAAAGAAAATCCATTTCTTTGACGAATTAAACCATAGAACCTGCCTTGATTTCTTCTACTACCGTAGGGTCTAATAAGGTGGAAATATCACCCAAATTGGACGTATCGCCCTCGGCAATTTTACGCAAAATGCGACGCATGATTTTTCCTGAGCGCGTTTTTGGCAAACCTCTCACAAACTGAATTTTGTCGGGTTTGGCAATGGGGCCTATTTCTCTTGTCACCTCTTTGAGTATTTCATTTCGTACACTGTCGGGGTTGTCAAATTCAGTGTCGCAAATAACGAAAGCATAAATACCCTGCCCTTTGATGGCATGAAGATACCCCACCACTGCCGATTCGACCACATAAGGATGTTGGTTGATGGCATTTTCTACCTCGGCAGTGCCTATACGGTGACCCGATACATTGATTACATCGTCTACACGACCTAAAATTCTGTAATACCCTTCTTCGTCTCTGCGGCAGCCATCGCCTGTGAAATACAAATTTTGGTAGGTAGCAAAATAGTTTTGGCGACAACGTTCATGGTCGCCATAGGTTGTCCTAATCATCGATGGCCAAGGAAACTTGATGCACAAATTACCCTCAACGGCATTTCCAACCAATTCCTTGCCCTCGCTATCGACCAAAATGGGTTGAATACCCGGCAAAGGCAGTGTAGCAAAAGATGGTTTGGTAACCGTGATGCCAGCCAATGGAGAAATCATAATACCCCCCGTTTCGGTCTGCCACCAAGTATCGACAATGGGACATTTGCCCCTGCCCACTTTTTCGTGGTACCAATGCCACGCTTCCTCGTTGATAGGTTCGCCAACCGATCCCAACACACGAAGGCTGCTCATGTCATATTTGGCCGGCCACTCATCGCCCATAGCCATCAAAGAACGAATGGCTGTGGGAGCAGTGTAGAAAATATTGACTTTGTGCTTGTCTATTACTTCCCAAAAACGACCAGCATCGGGGTAAGTGGGAACTCCTTCGAAAAAGATGGTAGTTGCACCTTCCAACAAAGGTCCGTATAGCAAATACGAGTGTCCCGTAATCCAGCCCACATCGGCCGTGCACCAATACACATCTTTGGGGTTATATTGGAAAACATTCAAGAATGAATAATGGGCATAGACCATGTAGCCACCCGTAGTATGCACCACGCCTTTGGGCTTGCCGGTAGAACCAGAAGTGTACAATATAAAAAGAGGATCTTCGGAATCGACTTCGGTTGCGGTATTTTCGGTTGAAGCATTGGCCATCTCGTCGTGCCACCACTTGTCGCGACCCGATTGCATTGAAATAGGTTCACCTGTATGCTTAAAAACGATGCAATTTTTTACTTGGGGACATTTTTCCAATGCCTCGTCCACAATTTCTTTAATCCCAATTTTTTTTGGTCCACGGTTGGCTCCATCGCTAGTTACGATATACTTTACCTGCGCATCCAGTATTCTGTCGGCAAGGGCAGAAGCCGAGAAACCTGCAAAAACTATAGAATGTATCGCCCCTATTCTAGCACAAGCCAACATGGCTACTGCCGCTTCAGGCACCATAGGCATATAAATGCACACGCAATCGCCTTTTTGAACGCCATTGCTCTTGAGCACATTTGCAAATTGCGACACGCTTTGATGCAATTCTTTATAGGTAATGTGCTTGGCTTTTTCTTTGGGGTCGTTGGGCTCCCAAATAATGGCCACCTCATCGCCCTTTTTTGCCAAATGCCTGTCTAAGCAGTTTTCGGTAATGTTTAACTTACCGTTTTCAAACCAACGGATGTTGGGTTCGGAAAAATTCCAATTCAGGACTTTGTCCCATTTTTTTCGCCAAACAAAATGATCGGCTTTTTCTGACCAAAAGGCTTCGGGGTTTTCTACGCTCTTTTGATACTCGCTGTGATATTCTTCGATGGTGTTGATACGGTATGGCATGGTACTAAAACAATTTTATGCTTAACAGTGAATTACTTGTTAGTTATGCCTACAATCGCCTAAAAATGATGACGAGTGGTGATACTTGCGAGGGAAAGAATTAACTTTTCGTCTAACAAAATCAGTCCAAAATTATATATTTTATTCATTATTCGAAGTATATCGATAAATTTCAACTGAGATTCTTTACCAACCTTTTTGCATGAAACATATTTTAATACTGCTGGTGAAATTTTACAAATACAGTATTTCACCGTTGCTTCCCAATGCTTGTAGGTTCGACCCCACTTGTTCTTCGTATGCAGTGGAAGCCCTGCAAAAGCACGGTGCTTTCAAAGGCACTTGGCTCACCGTCAAAAGGATATCGAGATGCCATCCTTTTGGCGGCCAAGGCTATGACCCTGTGCCTTGAAAACATCACATGCGTTTTGCTCTTTCCCATGTCACGCTTTGGCTTCCTTTAAGGTAACGATACAAGCCCGCAAAAACGGCATAGTTCATCACGAAAAAGTAATACGGCACAAAGAGAATCTTCACTTTTATGTGTCTGTTTTCCAGATACCAACCCCATAAAGCCGCTACATAAAAAAGGCCTTGAAAAAAAATTAGCAGCTTGTAAATTCCTCCTTCCTGATAGGCCAAAAAAGCATTGAGCGGAATGAGCAGTAGTAAAAAAAGTGGGACGATTGTCCACCTTAGCACGCGATGCGATACATACTGAAAGGTGAGCCAGCCATGTTTGAAAGGGTTCAAAAGGTCGGCAAGCCACACTACCGACTGTATGCCACCGGCACATATCCTAATTTTTCGCTTCAACTCTTCTTTTACATTGGCCGACGAAGTTTCTACGGCATAGGCTTCGGGTTCGTACACTACTTTGTACCCTTTTGCCGCAATGCGCAATGAGATGACAAAATCTTCAATAATCGCATTGGTTTCGATAGGTTTGAAAAGGGATTTGCGTATAGCAAAAAGTTCTCCAGCAGCACCCACTACCGTGTTGAAAGACGAGTCAAGTTTTTTCAAAAAAGATTCATACTTCCAATAGAAACCCTCGCCCGATGCACTGGCATTGTCTCTTTCACCAATCATAATCTTTTTTTCGCCTGCTACACAACCCACCTTAGGATTGGAAAAATGACGCACCATTTTCGCCAAAGCCTGTTTGTTCAGCAAGGTATTGGCATCGCAAAAAACAACAATGGAGGTATCTACATACTGCATTGCCCTGTTTACCGCCGAAATTTTGCCCAACCTTTCAGGTTTGTGCATAAGAAATATCCCTTTGTGTTTGGAAATCAGTTCTACCGTTTGGTCGTCCGAACCATCGGTCACAAACAAGATTTTGAGTTTCTCCTTGGGATATTCTAATTCCAAACAGTTTTGTATTTTTTTCTCGATAAAATCCTCTTCGTTGTAAGCCGCTATCAGCAAAGTAACAGGTGGCATGAAACCATTTTCATGAATTTTTCGGCTTTGGGGCTTAAAAGCCTTTTTAATCTTGTCTAGTACAAATATGACCATTCCGTAACCCACATTGGCATAAAATACCGTGACGAGCATAATCCAGAACAACATCTTCAATAATAGCATGGCTTTTATAGTTTGGTGTTCAATACTTCTTTCAGACTCACATTTTTTGTTTTCGTGGTGGTAAGGAAACTTGTTTTTGTGTCCTTCATGCTGAAAAATGCCTTCAATTGGTTCCACACAAACAGTGGTGCGTAAAACAGCGAGACGATGACTTTTTTGGGAACTTTACCAAAGGCCATAGCACAAAATATATTCGCCAAAAAGACCAAAAAACCTATCTGAAGAAAAATGAATGCTGGTATGGATAGAAAAGCTAATACCACGCTGCCCAATACCCAAAACATAGCGAGCAAGAAAAGAGGGGGAATGATGATGGTGTAAGCAAAAAGGGTTTGGTTCAAACTACGTTTGGCCAAGCCTTGCAAAAGCAATTGGAAGGCTTTGGCAGCATGCTGAAAATAGGAAGCAATCCACCTTGTGCGCTGCCTTTTCACTTGTGGCGCAGTCGATACTTTTTCGTCGTACACGATTGCGTTTTCGGCAAATGCTATCCTGTGCCCATTTTGTACCAAAAAGACCTGCAACATTTTGTCTTCGGCAATGATTAGTTTGACTTTTTCGTGCTTCAAGGCTTGTTTCAAAAAGCGTGCAAACAAACCCATTTCGACCGACATGCCCGAACCTGCGATGGTGGCCGAAGATCCCAACCGAAAAGGCACAAAACGCTGTGTATAGTTGTAATAATATTCACCAAAGGCATCGAGACAGGCCATAGGGCTATCCAAATTTTTGGCCACCCTTTTGCCTTGTACCACGCTGAAACTTTGGTCGTGAAGCGCCTGAATTTCTTGCAAAAATTTTGGATGGGCCAAATTGTCGGGGTCGAATACCACAAGGTGGCTGTGGGGGCTAATAAACTGGCTTATCGCCAATTGGATAGATTTCAGTTTGGAATGAAGCGGACTAGGGGGATATAATACAGTAAGTCGCACGTGTTTCGTGTCAAATACATTTGAATCACAATCGTCGGCCACCAAATAAATTTGATAGAAAGGATAATGCTGCCGAAGCAAGGAGTCCACCGCATTCTTGGCACAGTCCAAGTCTTTGTAGGCAGTGATTACACAAGCAAAATCGGCATGGGCAGTGTTGAAAGCTTTTTTGGAGGCGCGTGGCAGGGCTTGGGCTAAAGCCGACAAACACCAAGGAAAGGCGGCAAAAGCCCAGAATAGACACAGGAATAGAGTTGAAATAAATAGCATGTGTTTGCGTTTGGTGAGTTTGGTTTTTTACCAATAATGCGTATATTATTCATCCCTGCTCGTTGATTATGAATGTTTTAGACTTTCAGCCAATATTTGCGAGAATATTGGAATTGAGGCGCTATACAATTTAAATTTAGAAAAAACGGGTTAAATTGTAGTAACCAAATGCGCAATAATTAAGAATGGAATTTACCTACTTCACCAAACTACTAAAAAGAAAATGGTACCTGCTGACTGCAACAAGCGTAATGGCTGCCGCGCTCACTTTTGGTTTGCTTAGCCTGAAACCAAGGCAATACTATTGCAAATCCCAAATTTCGGCTGGCATTACCGACAACAATCGGGTTTCGTTCGAAAAATCGGAACTCAGCTGGAATGAAATCAACAACAAGTTTACCAACTTTTTGGAATTTCTGAATTCCAATGAAATCTACTATATGCTGGGGTATCGGCTCATGCTATTGGACATAGAAAGTAAGGGAGCCTACAAAACCGATGAATACATACTACTCAGAAAAAAATACGACGAGGAAACACTCGAACGTGTGGCTTCAATAATGCGCGAACATTATAAAGCGTTAAAAATGCCCGATTTGCGCATAAAAGAAGATGCCGAAGTGCAAGAAGTGCTTAAAGCCATGTACATAGACCCCGAAAACATGAAAAGTATTTTGAGTATTTCGCGCATTCCTGGTTCGGACTACATAAAAGTAGAAGTGAAAACCAAAAATCCTGACTTGTCGTGCCAGTTGGTCAATTCCTATTGCGAAGAAGCGATACGGCTACACAACGAAAATGAGATTAAGAATGCCGAAAAATCGGTCGCATTTTTCAAAACCCTTCTTACCACCAAAAAAGCGGCTTTTGAAAAAAAACTCGACTCGTTGGCGCGTGCCAAAGCGGGTAGTCAAGTGGTCAATTTTGGTTCGGAAAGCGAAGCGCAAATAGGACGCATTTCGGAACTTGAAAATTCGAAAAATGAAACAATCCAAAAAATTACCGGACTTAGAAGAGCCATTGCCAATATTGACCAGCAATTGGGGGAAACCGAGAAAAAAAGCAAAGAAAACAACCTCACAAATCATGCTATACTGAATTTAAAAAACAGGATAGAACACCTGAACGACAGATACATAAACAGTGGTTTTGCCCATAAGGAAATGGCCGACACACTGGCCACACTGAAACTGCAACTTGAGAAAAAGATTTTGCAATTAGGCAATGAATTGTATGGCGACCACAAGGCTTCGCACAAAGAGCTGCTGACCAAAAAAATGGATTATGAAGTAGAATTGGCGATGGCCGAAGCAGGTTTGAATACGTTGGAAGCCACCATAGTGGACAATCGTGGCAACCTGACAAAATTTGTGGGAAACGAAGCGGCGCTCACACCCCTCGAAATGGCTGTAAATGTGTCGAAAGACGAATACACACGTATAGTTGACAAGTACAACGATGCCATAAACACTGCCATGAAAAATGGCGCACTGGTTCGGCAAATAGAAATTGGGCAACCTGCGGGCGAACCAGAACCTGCCCATAGGGTAATGTACTCGGGTATTGCGGCGCTTGCCTCTTTGCTATTGGGTATGTCGGTCTTGTTTATGGTGGTCTATTTCGACAATTCCATCAAAAACCCCGAAAATTTCATCCGAAAAACGGGGCTGCCGTTGCTTGGCTTTGTGTACAATGTGCCCGCCAATTCAGAAAATGTGGACAAGATGTTTTTTGATACCCAAGAACATGTAAACAAAGACACAAAACACAAAGAACAGCTGCGTAGCCTGCGCTACGAGATAGAAAACAGCCAATACAGCGTGTTTCTTTTCACCAGCCCCGGCCAAGGCGAAGGAAAATCGTTTGTCATCATTTCGTTGGCTTATTCTTTTATCCTAAACTACAAAAAGGTGCTCATTATCGACACCAATTTCAAAAACAACACCCTTTCGGTCTTGTACAATGTCCATAGGGATGCCGAAAATTATTTTTACCAACCGCAAAGAAAACTGCTGAACGAAAGCAACTCGGTGTATTCTATCGAGAAAAAACAACAGGGTAGCGAACCAGAAAATGCTGATAAAATTATTCGACAAACACGGGTGGAAGGTCTAGATATTTTGAGTTGTACCCGAAACGACTTGTCGCCTTCTGAGATATTTCACGGAAAAAAATTCGATTCTCTATTGGCAAACCTCCGCAAAAAATATGACTATATTTTTATGGAAGGGCCTTGTCTGAACCTGTATTCCGACACTAAAGAACTTTCCACTTATGCCGAAAAGGTGATTGGCGTATTTGCGGCCGACAAGCCCGTGAGCCAAATAGACAAAGAATCGATTAAATACCTGAAGTCGATTGGGGCAAAATATTTGGGAAGCATTCTGAACAAGGTGGAAATGGACGACCTCACCATTTAAAAACAAAAATTTGGAGACAAGAAAGTACTGGCTTAACTCGGGTTTATACACCATGGCA
>JBIKRJ010000028.1:0-17867 GCA_044349205.1 Cytophagales bacterium
ACTGGAAATTTTTGTTTTACAAGCTGTTGCAGATGCGTGTCGTTTTTCAATAGACCCAGCAACTTGTCTTTGAGCTGTGTTCTGTCCAGTGCATCTTCTATTTTTTGGTGAACTTTGTTCCACAAATACGCTTGCCAGGCTTCTATCTCGTCACCATTTGCCACAAGTTTTTCTTCGTTCCAAGCCTTGATGTAGTCTTGCCTGTAAATGACCATTTGATCGAACAAATCGGCAATTTTGGTGGCCAGCTGCATGCGCCTCAAATCTGAATTTTCGACACCTTGATAATATCGGCTAACAAATTGAAAACGAGACACAAAATCGTTTTCGTTCAGCAAAAAATATAGCCACCATTTTATCTTATTGGGACTCATTTTGAAATGCGCGTTCACTTTCAAAATGCGGGCTACTTCCAACACCATGTCGTTGGGTTTCAAGTAGCTGAAATTGGCAAACACCCCATTTTCTTTTGCTATGCCCATCGACACCCATTTTTCCATGCCTTCTGTTTGGGTTACCACGTAGTTAGGCTGAAAAACCGAACCTTTTTGCTGGTTCAAATCGGTCGAAAACTGCTTCAGCAAATGTTCTAGTTTGTGAGAAAAATATAAGCTTACACCCATTCTTTTATTCGTTTAGTTATTCCTGAACTTCTTTGCACTTGCCCCTTTACTGTGTGGCTTAGTACATTTTTGTTGGCAATCAATTTCACTGTTTTTTTTGCGCGGGTCACGGCGGTGTACAAGAGCTCGCGTGTCAAAACCTGATTTTCCCTCTCTGGCAACACCACAATGGCCGTATCAAACTCCGAACCTTGACTTTTGTGAATAGTCATGGCAAAAGCCGTTTGATAGTTTTTCAGATAAATGGTGGGAATGGATTTAAGGCCATTTTCGGTATTGGCATCTTCAAAAAAGACATGGAGAGATTCTGAACCGTTTTCGCGGCGCACAATGCCTACATCGCCATTGAACACATTGAGTGTGTAGTCGTTGGCAGTCACAATCACAAGCTGGTTTTCATAAAACCCTGCCTTTGGAGACAAATGTCCAGTTTCTTTCAGAACCGATTCTACATACTTATTGCACTGATAAAGCCCTGTTTCGCCTTCTTTTATCGCACACAACACCCGTATTTTTTGCGAAAACGAAAGCGCATTTTTCACATCGGGTTCCTGAATGTACTTCAAGTAAGATTTAATATCTTCTTTTACTTGATGCAGCCCTTGGCATATGTCCACACCCGATTGTTCGGGTACACTACTCCCCTGCCAATTGAGCAATTCATCGGCATTGCCTTCCATTACATGTCTGCTGAAAAGCCCTATTCCCTTGGTGGCATCGAAGCGCCGACTGCGTTGTAATTCCACTATCGAGCTATTCAGAAAATGTTTTTCATTTGTTTGTTGAGTTTGGTTTAGTTGTGTATTAAAAACACTCACTATCTGGTTAAAAAAATGAATGGAAGAACTTGAAAAAGTATTGGCTATGGCGACTGTTTCGCACAAGTCGCTGAAAACGGAACCCGCTTCGACAGACGCCAACTGGTTTTTATCGCCAAGCAGAATAAGCTTGCACGAATTGCTGGTGGAATCCAATAATTTGGCCATTAGTGGTACATCAATCATAGATGCCTCGTCCACAATCAGCAAATCGTACGGTAGGGGATTGTGGGCATTATGTTTGAAATAGGGCGAATCTTTCTTGTAGCCCAACATACGGTGAATTGTGAGGGGAGATATGGCCGCAAGTTTGTCTTTGACCGCCTTTTCCACCGGCATATTTCCAATCGAATTGGCAATAGATTCTTTCATACGCATGGCCGCTTTGCCCGTAGGTGCCGCCAAGGCCACTCTTAATTCGGGGTGAATCCCATGCAACAACACGATTATTTTGGAAACAGTGGTGGTTTTGCCTGTACCAGGACGGCCCGAAATGATTGAAAAATTGTTGATTACAGAGGCAAGCGCCGCAATCAACTGCCAGTCAATACCGTGGCTATCTGAAGGAAACAATTGTTTGACCAACTCTTTTTTTTGAAGCAAAGCATTGGCAAATACCTCGTTTTCTTGTTCGGCAAGCGCCTTTATGCGCTCTATGATAATGGTTTCGTATTCGTAGTATCGCTGCAGGTAAAGGTTTCCCTTTTCGACAATAAATGGCTTTTTGACATTCCCTTCGCCCACTTGGGGGTTTCCAAGCAGTTTTTGTAGGTCTTGCGCCTCCAATGGAAGACAAATACTGCCTTCTTGCAATTTGTCCATCAATTTTTCTGCTTTAGCCCGCAGGGCTTCTTCTTTGAAAAAATCGGCAAAAATGCTGGAAATAGACGAGAGCATAGGATAATGGTTGAAGGTTTTTTGACAAAATTAGGTGACAGCTACGCCAAAACATGTCGTATGCTATTATTTTGTTCATGATGTTTTTATCCTATAGAAAAACACCCAACCCAATTTCTACTTTTCAGCAGAAAAACTCCTCTACAAGTGTTTATTAAAAGGATTTTTAAGATTCACTAGCAAAACAATTATTTCACTTCAGCCACAAAACTACCTCTACCCCTATTGTCGAAGGCGCGTAATTTGACTGTTTGATTGGTTTGCAAAGGTGCGCTGTAAACAGGGCTTTTGGCAGTGGGCGTTGTTCCATTGGTAGTATAGCGCAGAGTAAACCCTGGATAGGGCATATTGGCTTTTACCTCTCCTTTTTCCCTGACACCGCCAGGGGTAGGAATACGGTAATGAACACCCCCCAAAAGGTAGTCGAGTCTGGGCAACTCGCGCGTTCCTAATTGATTCACAAACCTATTCCAATCGGTTTGATAATTTTTTTCAGCCTTACTTTCATCTTCCTCTGTAGCCCAAGTGGGTTGCTCGGCCCAGGCTCTTTCGGCAAGTCCAATCATTTTTGGAAAAATAAGGTACTCCATGTTTTGTCTGCCTTTTGCATTTTCCCCCCACAACTGGCCTTGTATTCCCAATATATGTTGTTGGTTTTCAGGTCTCAACCGTACTTTATCTTGAAATGTTTTTTTGTCGACTGGGTTGCCCATACGGTCTTCACGTGCACTTTTGAAAAAATTTTCTGGAACAAACGCAAAAGGTTTGTCCACATCTACATAGCCACCCCAATAATAGCCTGGTTCGCGCGGGTCTTTGTTGTAAGCCAAATCGAAATAAAGGTTGGTGACATTCCCCAATACGACATCGTAACCTGCATTAGCCAACTTGTAGGCATTGTCTTCGTCGCCCCAACCCCACACGTTGTTCCAAGTGTAGGCTACAAATTTTTCGGAAATATGGGCACGGTCGGGCTGATGGCTTAAATTGCCCGCTTCGTCTTTTACTTTTACCAAACCTATCTCTTCCCAGCCTGCAGTACGTAAGTTGTATTTCTTAAGAATCTCATTCATTTTACCCATAAAATAGCTGTAAAGCTCTTCCGTACCTGACCTATTGGGGTCTTCGGCCAATAGTTTTTGGCAAGCTGCCGATTTCTCCCAAACTCCTTTCGGCACTTCGTCTCCTCCCAAATGGAATAAATGGATGGGTGCATTTGCTTCTTTGTACATCGCAACCAATTCGCTAATCACCTTATCGTAAAAATTGAATGTACTGGGCTGACAAGGGCAAATGACATTGTCTTTCCACATTTGCACCGACATGTAGTTGGAGTGGTCGTCCATATCGCGCAAAAGATATTGCACTGCTTCTTGGTGCTTGCCTTCTTTTTTTAATCGAGCATATCGGACATCCATTGACTTGATTGCGGCACGGGCATGGCCTGGCACATCCACCTCCAGTATCACTTCTATATGCCGTTTGGTGGCATATTGCAGTATTTCGATAAAATCTTGCCGAGTGTAATAGCCACTGCCATAGAAACCTGGTTCATCTGTAAATGGCCCCGAACCAAAAGAAGGCAATAGACAGTCCGAATCACTAAAACTATGCCCTCTCTTTGCACCTATTTGGGTAAGTTCGGGCAATCCGGGTATTTCGATTCTCCAGCCTTCGTCGTCTGTAATGTGAAAATGAAACTTGTTGAGCTTGTATAAAGCTAAAAGGTCCAAAAGCCGAAGCACACTTTCTTTGGTTTGGAAATTTCGGGCTACATCCAAATGCATGCCTCGGTATGTAAAACGTGGTGCATCTTCCACTTCGACCACAGGAAGCGCTATTTTCTTTGTTTTTGTCTGGTAGTTTGCAAGTGGAATAAGCGCGCGAACAGATTGTATGCCATGGGAAACACCGGCCGCGTCTTGGCCCACTATTACAAGGCTATTGGGCTCTATGTTCAGCTTATAACTTTCAGCACCTGCAATGTTGCCTGTTGCCAAACGGATGAAATTGGCAGATTGGGTATTGACCTCGCTCGATAAGGTAATCATGCCCAAAAAAGGCTCCAAATATTCAGCCAATAATTTTGCTTCTACTTCCAATCCTTTTTCAAAAAACAGTTTGGTAGAAGAATTTAGGATAAAATTACCCTGGCCTTCCTTGTACACTTTTGGTGTGGGCAGTATTTTGGGCAATTGATTGCCTGGCATCACGGCAAGTGCACTATATTGCTTGTAATTGCTTTCGGCGGTTGGAATTGGGCTATTGTCGCCAGCAAATCGCTTTATTTGGGCATTGAAAATAAAGGGTTTAACCTTGTAATTTTTGACGAGTTGTACAGTTTTATTTTCAAAAACGATATATGGACCAGCAGGTGCATCGCAGTAATTGGTGGCCCAATCGGAAGAAACATAAGGTATGACCAAACTGTCGCCTGTTTTCAAAGGCACAAAACTATTTGAGGGTTTTAGCCTAAATAAATCTCCATTTACGTGTTCAATTTTTACGCTTGGCGGATAAGAACCATACACAACGGTGCGCACATAATTGAAATAAATTTCCCAATTATTGGCCAAAGGTGTTTTTCCCTTGTTGAGCAAAGTGAAGGAGGATAAAAAACGAAACTGATTTTGGTAATTATTTTCTTTTACTTCCCACGACAATTGTAGGTCTTGGTTGTATCGAGATTGGGCAAAAAGATGCTGGGACGAAATGGCAAGCAATAGTAAAAACTTTCTCATGGTTAAGTAATTGGAAAAAACGAAATATTTTATTGGCAAAATAGCAAAAAAGACAAAAGATTGTTTGTGAAATAAGCTAAACGCAAAAACATCAGCGATACAAATTTGAAAAATCGCCATATAAGGCCCCTCCTATACTGTCGTACCTAGCTCCCGTCACCGACTTCAATGAATTTGTAAGATTCAAAACCCGTCTCAATCCCAAAAAGGCAAAAACCAGCGCTTCTTTGAAATTGACCAACTGACTATCGGGCACTATGACTTCACATTTGCCTTGTAGTTTTTGACGAAGCAACTCTACAAGAAAAGTATTGAAAGCACCACCTCCTGTTACAAGAATTTTTTTTCCTGTTTTATTAGTACTCAATACTTCCACAGCTATTTTAGAGGCAATATGATGGCACATAGTACTCAACTTATCTTCCAATGTAACATTGGCTTCCTTTATCAACGGGAAAAACCACTGGTCGATGTATTCCTTGCCTAGTGATTTGGGGGCCTGTTTTAGGTAAAAATCCAAACTGTCAAGTTTGCTCAACAAATCATGATTCAAAGTCCCACTTTTGGCCAAATCTCCCTTGTTGTCGTATTCAAACCCTTTTTCTTTGGCAAGAGCGTTAAGCACCATGTTTACAGGACATACATCGTAAGCTATTATGTCTTTATGTTGCTTTATGGAAATGTTGGCAATGCCGCCAAGATTTAGGCAAAAATCATACTCTTCAAACAAAAGCAAATCCCCAATAGGAACCAATGGCGCGCCTTGCCCTCCAAGCAGCACATCCATCGAACGAAAATCGGAGACTACGGGCAAACCAGTACCAGCCGAAATGGCGGCACCACTCCCAATTTGACAAGTAAAACCATTTTCGGGTTGGTGAAAAATGGTGTGCCCGTGCGAGGAAACAAAATCTACCTCCAATCCATTTCCCAAAAATCGTTTTACCTGTGCTCCGCAAAAAGTGCCAAACCGAAAATCGGCCATAGCAAGTTCCTGCGCAGTGGCATTCATCACATTCAGTAACGATCGCTCTTTTTCGGTGTATTCGTATGTTTTAGATGCAAGTATTTGATAGCCTTTCACCTGCCCATCTAAAGTCAGAAATTCACACAGGGCCATGTCCAATCCGTCGAGTGAAGTGCCCGACATTAAGCCCAGCACCTTCCAAGTTTTTTCCCTCATGTTTTTCAAAAACTATTGTTTACAAAACAAATAAAACAGAGAATCTTAACAATTTAAGGCAGAGAGGCAATATTTAGCGATAGTTCATGACTTTTCGCTGCGCGGCACGCTTGCCGTTTTTAGAAGGGTCATATTCAAACGAAAGGCATATTTCGTGCGCACCCGATGCACCCGAACGAACACCAGAAAGGGTAATATCGTAACTATAATAGAACCTTAGGATGTAATTTTCATCGTAAATTTTTCTGGCGCCTACGGTCAAAATTGCAGAATTGGCCTTTTCGCCTAACAGATTGAATCGCTTGAAACGATACGAAACACCACCGTACAAATAATCTTTTTGAAAAATGGCACCTGTGTTTATTTGCTCAAAATATCCTTGTTTTTCGGCTATGGCCACTGGTGCAACCGTAAAATCTTTTTCATCTCTTCCAAAGAAGCGCCTGATTGGCGCCATGCCAATGTAATGCACGCTAAACCTCATAGGCAAACGGTCATCTACTCCATAAAAAGACTGGTTGGGTCTAGACAAATGGCTAACGGTAAATCCAAAATCATGGTGCACATCGGGACCTCTGAATCGCAAAAGCGCCCCAGTTCCAAAATCGGGATAATTTTTGGCCATCGTTTCGGGAGGTGTAGCCCCCGAAGGATACGAGACTCCAGTTACAGGATCTAACTGATCAGTAAACACAAGATTGTTCCAATTCAACCTTTTGGTAACAAAACCAGTTTGAATGCCCATGTGCAAATCGAGTCTATGGTCAAACTCATCGTACAACTTTATGTTCTTCTGAAGGTTCAAATACACCGAAGTGGTATTCAACACGTTTACCCCCGCACGGTCGTGCATTACAAATCCACCCACACCGGCTTGTTTTTTTTCTATTCTGCAATCGCCCCCCACTATATTGGTTGTAAATCCGGTAGGCAAATTGCTCCATTGGTTTCGGTAGGCCGAATTGAATCGAAATCCACCTTCGGCACCTGCATAGGCTGAATTCAAATATTGCCTGTTGTTGTAAAACTGAGAAAACCCTACATCTTGGGAATACACAAATAGACTACTGAAGATTAAAAAAACTACTAAAAAACTTCTCATGAGCAATAAAAAAACACATCCCAAACTGGGAAAACAAAAACTAATTGACTGAATGCACCTTACATACACTTGCAAGCATTATCTGATTAAAGTTACTGTTCCCACCGGTTTTGTGGAATTGGCACCCCCAATTTTCTGGCCTTTCCACATAGTGCCGTCTTCAAACTCGGCACTTACTTTCCAAACATACACATCGGGAGGTATGGGTTTGCCATCTAAATCGTTCCCCTCCCATGGTTCGGCAGGACTTCCATTCTGGAGTTTGCTACTTTCCCATATAATAGTACCAAATTGGTCGAATATTTGCAAAGTGTAATTTTTTAAACTTTTGCCCTTGGGCAAGAAAACACTGCTTTCAGGGCTTCCCATACCTGGTGTTAACGCAGTGGGCACAAACAAGGTTTTAAAAGTTTCAATCAACACATTTTTAATAATGGTGTCGGTACAACCTGCAACACTTTGTACTATCAATTGCACCTTAGCCTCGCCCGATTTATTGAATTGGTAAGAAGGATTGGTTTTACTGGTGGTGTCTAATTCGCCAAACTTCCAGAAATACTTCGCACCCGAAACCGATTGGTTGGTGAACTCTGCTTGCGCCACCGAAGGTACATTGTAATCTACATCATAATCGAACGCGGCTAAAGGACGCTTGAACACCTGTACAAAATTCTTTTTGGTGATAGAATCTACGCAGGTGCCATTTTTGGTAACCTTCAGTTTGACTGTGTAAAAGCCTGCATTTTTGTATTTATGAATACCCTGAGGGGTGTTTTTCACACCAGTGGTATCACCAAAATCCCACGCATAGGTATCGGCATCGCTAGACTTGTTCAGGAATGAAAAGAAAGTATTTTGACAAGCCACAGGCGAAGCGGCTTCAAAATTTGCTTTTGGCGAATTGGTACCCAAAAAGTTGGTCGTAGAAGTATCTCTGCATCCTTTGTCTGAAATCGCCACTAAATTGATAATGTAATTTCCTAAGGTTGGGTAATTGACAGAAGGAGAAATAAGGATACTGCTTTGATTCACACCCTCAAACTTCCATTCATACGACACCGAACCTGTCGATTTATTAATTGTTTGCACTTTTGCAGGGTAGCTACACGAAGTCTCGGGACTAATGGTGAAATTACTTTTAGGTTTTGGATGCACCACAATAGTTTTTTCGGTCGAATCTTTGCAACCCAAATTGGAAGTAAAAAGCTTGGCTTTGTATGTTCCATCGGTCAAATAATAGTACTGCCTGCTCACACTATCGCCTAAAGCAGTACCCCCGTCACCAAACTTCCAGAAAAAGCTTGTAGCATTGGTAGAATTGTTGGTAAACCCTACTTTCAAAGGTTTGCAACCTGCAAGCACATCGGTAGAAAACTGAGAAACTGGTGGTGAAAATATCCTGACGAAAACAGAATCATAATTAAAACAGCCTTTTGCCGATTCAGCTGTGACTAATACTTTAAATCGACCGGCACTATACGAATGCGTGGGCTGTAATGTGGAAGAAGTGGGTGAATTGTCGCCAAAATTCCATACATAACTTTTTAGGTTTGATGGTATCGGCCTGAAGGTAATTGGCTTGCCATTGCAACCAATTGTATCAGCAACCGATATTTTGATGTCGGGCAAAGGATGCACCGTTATTTTTGTCAATGTTTTAGTCGAATCGAAAGCACAGCCATTGTCAGCATACATTTTCACATAATAATCTCCAGCTTTGGTATAGGTATGGGTGGCATCGAAATCGTACCCCACGGCACCGTCGCCAAATTTCCAAGTACTCCGCGTAGCCCCTACCGAATAGTTGGTGAATTTGATCTTCAATGGGGCACAGCCTTCCAATACATCGGCATTGAAAAAAGGATTTATATTATTGGGGCTCACTTTCAATACTTTGTAAGCAGTATCTACCCCGCACGGATTGGTAGATATGAGCGACACGGTAAAAGAGGTGTCTTTTTTGCCTACTTGATAGTACGCATGGGTGTGGAAAATAGCATCGGTAGTACTCGTAGGACTGCCATCGCCATAGTTCCAAATAAAACTATAAGGTCTACCCACCGAAGCATTTTTCAAAGTAAAAATAGCTGGCGTACAGCCGTAATTTTTATCAGTACCAATCACAGAAGATGGCTTAGGAATCACTTTGACAGAATCGATAAATGTAGAAATCCCACACCGATTCTGAACGTCCAGCTTCAAGATATAAGTAGTGTCGCTGGCAGTCACAATAGAATATAGAATATTGCCTGGGTCGCGCAAAGTACTGGGTTGTCCATTTCCAAAGTCCCAAGCATAGGTCACGTGTTTGCCAACCGATTTGTTGGTCAAAAACACGCTTAGAGGTTTACAGCCCTCTTCTTTGTCTTTGGTAAAACTGGCAATAGGCGCCACCACCACATCAATCTTCTTGCTCAAAGAGTCAGAACATTTAAAGGAAGAAATGGCAACGGCTTTCAAAAAATAAGAGCCTGTATCGGTGTAAGCATATTTTACATTGGTGGCCAAATTGGAAAATTTACCGTCGCCGAAAGACCAACGAATGGCGGTGTCGCCCGTAGTTTTGTTCCCAATCTGTACCTCTTCAAGCTTACAGACCACACTGTCCACATCGAAAGTCACTTTCGGAATTGGACGCACAAAAAGCTGAATGCTGTTGGTATCCAAGCATCCAGTAATAGTATCCACCGCTCTCAATCGATAGAGTGTGGTATTTGGTGGACTTACCACAAACGAAGAAGCGTTCGAAACAATAATGCCATTGGCCGTCCACTCGTATTTTTTCCCTGGGGAAGATGCACCGCCAAGGGTAACATTTGTCTTCTCACATATTGAGTTTACCGACCCTACTTCCACTTTGGGCAATGGATTTATGGTGACCGTATCGTTCAAAATCTCACTACAAGCATTGGACAAACTGGTAATTCGGTACACCACTCTTTCTGTATTTTGACCAGAATTTAAAAGTCGTTGATTAATGAGTGCACCTTGCCCAGAAACAGCGCCAATTGCTCCCGACGTAGGAAATATTGTCCAACTAAAAGTTGTACCCAAAATATTAGAACTTATCGCAATTATGGCCGAATCCTTGCTGCAAATGTTGAAGTTGAGGGGTGTTGCCGAAATTCGAGGACGCGGATATACCCTCACTTCCTTCACTCCCACAGGCCCATCGCAACCATTTGCCCTAGGTGTTACTGTATAAATGGCTTTTTCAAGTGTGTTGCCATTATTGAATAAACTTTGTGTAATCGTGTTGCCACTACCAATGGTGTCGCCGGTAAGAATCCCACTAAATGTAGCTTTCCAAAAAAATGTAGTATTTGGCACCGGAGAAGAAATGTTGATTGTGGTAGATGCCCCTCCGCAAATAGTGTCATTTTTCAACACTCCATCTGTAAAAGTAGGACTAGGTCTTACCAAAATTCTGACCACAAAAGGGGTACTGTTGCAACCTAAAGTAGTGGACAATGTAGTGTATGTAACCGTTTCGCTTCGATTGCTAAAACTAACCAAGGAGTCAGTTATCGTATTTCCGCTTGCCGCAGTATTGCCTATGATGAGTGCATTTTGCGGGCTTGACCAAGACAATGTTGCACCTGGCAAACTTGATGTTAATTTAATGTTTATTTTTTCTCCACTACATATCGTATCGGCCGAAGGGGTGGCGCTTACGCTAGCTGCGGGTGGCCTTACTGTTACAACTGTGCTTGTAGCAGGCCCTTCGCAGCCAAACAAAGAACCTTTTACTGAATAGCTAACATCGACCGAAGTAGCAGAATTATTGGTTAAAAGTTGATTGATGGAATCGCCCACACCATCGCTACCACCCGAAATGATATTACCAAGATCTGGAGTGTAGGCCCAAGCATAGGTAACGCCTTTGGTAGGAGAAGTTAAGCCCAAAGCAGTGCTAGCACCATTACAAATAGCAGGATCGTCGGGACTTACAATTGTTTTGGGCAATGGTACAACGCTAACAATATAGTCTGATTGAGCAAAGCATGTTCCAACAATTGCTTTGGAAGTAATCGTATACGTTACTTTCACAATGGAATCGGTCGTATTGGTGATGGTTTGAACTGGGATTACATCTGTTCCTGATGTTGTGAACCCAATAACACCTGATACAGCATTGGCAATCCATGTCAATATTCCCGTATCGGTCGTAATGCTCACCGCTTTGGTTGACTTTCCAGAACATATTTGTTGGCGGGTGGTATCGTACACTACTGCAGGATTGGGGTTTACTGTTACCACATAATCTACGGCCTGTCCTGTACACAGGGCTGGTGCTGGACCTGTAGGAGTAATGTTATATTTAACTGTTTCCGAAACAAATACATTGCTTATCAATACATCTCTAATGCTATCTCCCACGCCTGTAGGACTAAAGCCCGTTACATTGCCCGTAGGATTGGTTACAAGCCAGTTAAATGTAGTATTCTTCACATTTATAATTGGCTTGTATTTCACGGTGTCTCTTGAACATAGTGTCAAAGTTCCGCCCTGTATCACTGGTATTTGATTTAATGCTATTCTATACCTCAATGTATCGGCCACACAATTCAACACAGTATTTGTGAGGGTATTGTAAGTATTCACTCCTCGTACAAGGTAAGTGACGGTATCGCCATTGTCACTGCCATTGGTGAGTACCTGTGCAGGCAAACTGGTAGTACCACTTGGAGTAAAACCAGTTACGCTACGAGTACCTGTAGCTGTAAAGGAAACAGCGGTAGCAACTACGTTTGAAGAAAAATTAACGGGGGTAGATATCACACCTGCACACAAACTTTGATTGGGAACATCAGATGTAATTTTTGGTTTTGGATAAACATAATACACATATCGTATTGGCAAACCTGGACATACATCTACACGAGGCGTGATTGTGTACACAACTGAATCTAATGTAGTACCCTGATTGTCGAAGGTTTGAATTGGCAAATCGCCAGAACCAGTCGCAATGAATCCCTTCACATTGTTAGAACCTTGGGTTGCCACCCAATTGAATCTAGTACCTACTATGGTGGCATTTAGTTTGACTAATGTGGTAGGAGAGCCAGAACATACCGACTGACGGCGAACTGTGTTGGTAATAACCGGCACCTCAAAAATGGTAAAACTCGTACTGGAGCTATCTGTACCGCAAGTATTTGTAGCTTTTAGGGTAATTTTTTGATTTCCAAAATTGGCAAAAAAAGACCCAGGCGATGTTTCTCCAATAGTAGTAGCTGGATTGCCTGACTGATATTTCCATTCAAATGTGGTATTTGTTCCACAACTATTGGTGTTGGCTTCAGGTCTTACAAAAACAGCACCACAAGTATTGTTAACTGAGAGAACTGTCACCTTTGGTTTGTTCAACACAATCACGTTTTTACTTGCAGCTCCCGAAACACCACAAGCATTGGAAACATTGAGCGTAACAGAGTACAAACCTGGTAAAGTAAACCTGATGGTGGGATTGATGTCGCTGGGTGTACTATTAAAAAAACTTGAAGAACCTGAAGCGCCACCACAAAATCCAGTACTTCCCGCACCTGTGATGTATTTTGAAGACCACGTGTAAGTGGCAGGTACTATATTGCTGAGTGCATTCGAATTGTTAGTGGTTTTCACATCCAAGGGTGCACAACCTCCCGTAGGAGGATTATCCAATGAAAAATTATTGGTAGGTCTTGCTGAAATGCATATCTGTTTGATTGCGGTATCGCCCAAGGTACAATAAAGCCCTTTTGCTATGAGGCGCACCTTGTAACAACCCGTTGTCACAAACAAATGTTGAGGATTTTGTAATGTAGATACGTTGTTGAAGGAAGAACCAGGGTCATCAAAATTCCATTCGTAACTTGTAGAATCGCCACAATCGCCATCCAATCCTTTGGTTGAATTATTGGTAAACTTAACCGCCACATCGCTACAGCCAAATGAACGGTCAGTAGTAAAATCAGCCTTAGGTTTTATACTAACTGACAGATTGTTGATAGAGGCAACGGTAGAATCACATTCGTTTTTTGCTTTAACGGTCACGTTGACCAAGGAACCATTGCAAGAACTTTTGCTGAATGTATGGAAAATTGAATCCACTGTGATGGGCGATTTCCATACCTCGACCGGTGATCCATCGCCAAAATCCCATACGTAATTCGTACCGCCTGGGTTGGTCTTATAATTTGTCAGTTTGAACCAATAGCCACTAGATCCGCATATTTTTGAACCACTATTTACAGAACTTTGCAGTCCTACAGTAGGTTTTGACTGGTTGGCAAAAACATAGTTTTTGATAGCCGTACAAGTAAAAGTTCCATTTTTACCTGTTCCAGTAAAGACAATATTGTAAAGCCCTTTAGTGTATGAATTGTTTAAAGAATTGACAAAAGTGGCGTTCGTCAAATTTAATGTAGGCGAACCATCGCCCCAGTTCAGGGTGTATCCAGTAATGTTACTTGTGTTGGCACTACCATTCGTTACGCTCAGCGTATAGTTGCCACCTCCACAATTCTTGAAGGGCGAACCAGTGTTGGCATCCAACAGCGCTATTTCGGGTTTTCTTACTACGGTTATGGTTTGGGTAGTGGTAGCAGAACAACCTGCCGTGTTAGTGACTTTCAGCGAAACCTGAAAAGTTTGTGTACCCGTACCTGACGCATCAAATGCATGAGACACTATCCTGCCATTGTCTTTCGGTGTACCATCACCAAAATCCCATTCATAAGTAAGACCTACCACAGTACTTGTAGCAGTAAACCTTAGGCTATCTCCCGAACATTTGTTGTTGTTTGTAAAAGTAAAGGCGGCATTAGGTAAGGTTGAAATAGAAATTGTTCTATTTACACTTGTACAACCGGTAGCAGCCAAAGTAACTGTTTTGTTTCCTGAGGTTGGATAGGCATATGTTACAGAGGTGCCAGTCGACTGCGCACCATCAATTGTCCATGAGTATACTAAAGTTCTTGGGTTGCTGACTGAAAAAGTAAGTGTGTTGTTGGGACAAAGCGAACCTGTAATGATCATATTCGCCGTGGTAGGACATTGCGCTTGCAAATGGCCAAAACCAAGCAAATACACTATAAACAAAATGGAAAAAATTAATCTATTCATCGACTACTATACCCTTATACCTTGTGTTAGTATTTTATGTTTCATGTTTTGCGTCAATTAGTGAAATTTTCAGATTCAGTATTCGAATATTACTACCTCCAACTATTTCACATTTTTGAACACAAACAACAATTTTAATTGTGAGTATTCAGAATTTGTAACTTTACAACACTATTTTCTCATGTAAGAAACGAGTAGGTTTTGTACAAAAAATTGACAACAAAAACACTTAAAAATGATATATAAAAAATACTATTCTTTCTTAAAAAAAGGCTATCAAAATAGATAGCCTTCTGATTTTTTGCCAACCTGTAAGCCGGGTTCTGTCGAGCCCTGTCATTTATCTTGGCCACACATTGCTGTGGGGCTCCAGCAGCCTACCCTCCCCAACATCTTCTAAGGAACGGAAACGGGCCGTTTCACATTTGGGGTTTATTTGGCCTTTCAATCCGTAAGGTTTGCCTTGCCTCCTTTGTCACCAACGGAGCGGTGGGCTCTTACCCCACCTTTTCACCTTTTCCCAAAGCGCAAGCGCCATAGGTAGTTTGTTTTCTGTGGCACTTTCTGTGGCTTTGTTTCCAAAACCCCTTCCCGTTAGGAAGTACGGCGCCCTGTATTGCCCGGACTTTCCTCTCCAAATCAAGTTTGGAGCGACAGAGTAGTTGGCTCACAAATCTAACAGGATTTTTCTATTGCATGCTTATAAATAATGCAAAACAAGCGATTGAATCAATAAAGTAAATTCATAATTCACCACTCATATTTCCTCGCTAACTTGCAAACCAATCATGAAATCCATCATACGCCTTTTGCCTGATGCCATTGCAAACCAAATTGCGGCTGGCGAAGTAGTGCAACGCCCTGCTTCGGTGGTAAAGGAATTGCTTGAAAATGCGGTTGATGCAGAAAGTAAAAGTATAAGACTGATAACCAAAGATGCTGGGCGCACTCTAATTCAAGTCATAGACGATGGCAAAGGCATGTCGGAAACCGATGCCCGTATGTGTTTCGAACGCCATGCCACTTCCAAGCTTTACACCACCGAAGACTTGTTTCACATACGCACCATGGGTTTTCGTGGCGAGGCCATGGCTTCCATTGCAGCGGTGGCCCAAGTAGAACTTCGTACCAAAAGGGAAACTGACGAATTGGGCACTTCGGTACACATTGAAGGTTCGGAAATACTGGCTCAAGAGGTGGTACAAGCACCCAAAGGCACTCAAACCTTGGTCAAAAACCTGTTTTTCAACGTACCTGCCCGCCGCAACTTTCTGAAATCGGACATGGTAGAAAACAAACACATCATGGACGAATTCATGCGTGTGGCCTTGTCGCACCCCGAAATTGCGTTCTATTTCACCCAAAACAATACAGAAATTTTTCACTTGCCTGTCGCCAAACTCAGCCAGCGTATTGTAAATGTTTTTGGCAATCAATACAAAGAAAACCTTATTCCTTGCCAAGAGGAAACTCCGCACTTGAAAATTTGGGGCTACGTGGGCAAACCCGAATTTGCCAAAAAAACCCGCGGCGAGCAGTTCTTTTTCGTGAACAGACGTTTTATCAAAAACAGCTACCTGCATTTTGCCGTGGCCGATGCCTTCAGAAACTTGATTGCCCCCGACTATCACCCCTTTTATGTTTTGTTTTTGGAAATTGAACCTGCCCGAATAGACATAAACGTGCATCCTACCAAAACCGAGATAAAATTTGAAGACGAACGCACCATACACGGCACACTAAGTGCAGCGGTGCGCAAGGCATTGGGCGCCAACAACATCACGCCAAGCCTCGACTACGAACCCAGGACATTTTTTTCAGACTTCAGCCAAGACAAAAACACACGTTTCGAACTGATAGACAAAGGTTTCACTCCATCGCTTCAAAAAGTACCCAAACAAAAAATAGACGACAGTTGGAAACAACTGTATGAATCGCTTTCCTTGCCTACGCAAGAACATGGCCAACACCAAAACGAGACCCTAGTGTTTGAAAGCAAGGGCAACCAAGTCCAAGACCAAGCTTTAGCTCATGAAACCGAAAAAAGAAGTTTTTTGGTGCAATTGCAAGGCTTTCTCATCATTACGCCCATCAAATCGGGGCTGATGCTGATACACCAAGAAAGGGCACACGAACGTATACTGTACGACCAGTTTTTGCTGCACCTAAGCCAAAAACACGGCAGTTCGCAACAATTGCTTTTCCCTATTAAACTGGAACTTGCCCCTTCTGACTATTTGTTGCTGAACGAGATAGAAAAAGAACTCACTGCCCTTGGCTTTTCGCTGTCGTCCTTGAGCGGCAACACCATAGTGCTGAACGGCATTCCTGCCGACCTGAACGTGGGCGACGAAAAACTAATTTTGGAAGAACTTTTACAGCAATTCAAGCAAAACAAAAAGGAACTGAACCTGCCCATACAAGAAAACTTAGCAAGAAGCATGGCCAAACGCTGCTGTCTGAAAAAAAACACCGCTCTTTCCAACGAGGAGATGAAAAGCATCATCGACCAACTATTCGCGTGCGAAAACCCCAACTACAGCCCCGATGGAGAAAAAATCATCTCCATTTGGAACCGCGAAAATCTGAACGAATTGTTTGACTAATTGCCTTTTATTGGACGTGAAAGCATTTTTCAGCCCCCAACTAAAAAACTCTAAACTCTGAACTCTGAACTCTAAACTCTGAACTTTGAATTTAATCGACACCCACGTACACCTGTACGAAAAACCTTTTGAAAACGACTTGACCAATGTTATAGAAGAAGCAAAGAACAAAGGAGTGTCTAAAATGCTTATGCCCAATGTAGACGCTGCATCTGTCGAACCCATGAACCGCATTGCACTTGAAAACCCTGGCTTTTGCTATCCTATGATTGGACTTCACCCTTGCTATGTGGCACAAGATTTCGAAACCCAGTTGAAGGTAGTTGAAAAGGAACTTTCCAAAAACCAATATGTGGCGGTAGGCGAAATAGGCCTGGATTTGTATTGGGACAAAACTTTTTTCGAACAACAGAAAATTGCATTTACCACTCAAACCCAATGGGCCATGCAACGCCATCTGCCCATAGCCATACATAGCCGCGAAGCGACCGACGAAGCTATAGCTTTGCTTAAACCGCTCGTGTCGCAACAGCTTACGGGTGTTTTTCATTGCTTCACGGGCACTGTAGCAGAAGCCCAAGAAATAGTAGCTATGGGTTTTTACTTGGGCATAGGCGGGGTGGTTACTTACAAAAACGGAGGGCTCGACCAAGTATTGCCACACATACCCCTCGAAAAAATTGTGTTGGAAACCGATGCCCCCTATTTGGCACCCGTGCCCTATCGAGGTAAGAGAAACGAAAGTAGCTACCTACCCTACATAGCCAGTAAAGTGGCCGAAATATATGGC
>JBIKRJ010000029.1:0-17383 GCA_044349205.1 Cytophagales bacterium
TGTTGGGCTACAGCAGTCGGTATAGCCTCCATGCTGTTCAATTCAATGCCTTTATCGAGGTATTGGTTTTGCTCAATGTATTGGCCGTTATTTTAGAGTCTTTCGACGAATTCAGTACGACCTACTCGTCTGAATTCAATATTTTCGAGATAGTTACAGTTACAATTTTCAGTTTAGAGTTTTTGGGGCGTATGTGGGTTTCCGACATGCGCTATCCTACAAAATACCGTTGGCAGGCTTATCGTAAGTTTTTGCTAACTCCCATGGCTTGGATCGATTTGCTGGCCATAATTCCCTTTTTCATTGCCTTCGTAGTTAATTTGGATTTGAGGCACATTCGCATTTTGCGTATGGTACGTTTGCTCAGAGTATTCAATTTGAGCAAATATTCGCACTCTCTGCGCCTTATCAACCGCATTATCATTGAAAAAAAGCAGGAACTAGCTGCTACTTTTTTGCTTTTTCTTTCTGTACTTATTGTTTCTGCTACGGCCATGCATTGGCTTGAAAAAGAAGTGCAGCCCGACAAGTTTCCCACTATTTTACATTCCTGTTGGTGGGCGGTAATTACCCTTACCACTATTGGTTACGGCGACATTTATCCTATTACAGCTGCAGGCCGATTTTTGGGAGCTGCTGTGGTCATTTTAGGGGTAATCATCACGGCCATTCCTGTAGGTATTGTGTCTTCGGGATTTGTGCAAAAAATGGAGGAAACCAATTACAGAAGAAGAATTACGGCAGCCAGAAGGCGCATGCGCGATGCTTTTTACAAAAAATACGTGCCTGAAATTGCCTGCAAAGTGCGTAGAGGCCAATTGAGCGTAGACGCGGTAAAAGTGAACCTCGAGCTATCTGAAGAAGATTTGTACAAAATAGCCGAGGGTAACAATGAGTTTCGTTTTCGCTACAAGAGGGTAGTTATTTATGGTCGTACTGTCGACAAGTTGTTTATCGAATACCGCAGTATCAATACCTTGTATGGTTACTATGGCAACAAGAACCATCGTCTTACTTTGGTCTCTCCCGATTCCCTCAGCAAGCAAAGCATCGGATATTTTGTGTATTGTCTTTC
Source organism: Cytophagales bacterium (assembly GCA_044349205.1). Taxonomy (GTDB): domain Bacteria; phylum Bacteroidota; class Bacteroidia; order Cytophagales; family UBA9547; genus UBA9547. The sequence goes on from JBIKRJ010000029.1 coordinate 1,076, forward strand.
CGAAAAACTGAAATGCAACTACATCTCCAACGAGTTTTTTGGCGACGAGGCCGAAGTGCACGAGGAAAGTTTTGGTGACAAAGGCCTGACCAAAGATGCCGCTTTCAATTTCAGGCACAACAATGCCTATTTCCGCAAAACCAATCATGAAGAGCCGCACGCTTTTGCTCTTTGGAAGCAAGATTTGGAACGGATGAAGACCAACAATAGCCTATTTTTGGTCTTCACATCTTACGAAAAGGAAGACAATGACATTGGCTTTGTGCACCTTACTTACTTAAAAAACAAAGCTCAAAACGAAAATGAAATGGAGCTTAGTTACCCCCACACAGAAAGGGTAAATGCCTTTGCACATGCATTGGAAAATAAGGCAGAAGCCAAGTGGGGGAAAAAAATGTTGGTGTCCCAAAATGGCGATTTTGCCACAGTCAACGAGTACAACATCTTGTTATACCTGCACGACAAAGTTGGGGTAGATGTGTTGGTGATAAATATCTACAAGGAGTACCTTCTAAACGAGAAACTTTTTTCATGTATAGCCATTATGGCCGAATCTATCAAAGAAGATTTGGTAGGAATACAGGTCTAAAAAGCAAAACCTATATTGAACCCCAAGCCCCTAAGCGCGGGCAAGAACCTAGAAGTAGTGGTTTCTACGAAATGGCCAGGTTGGTCAATTTTTACTTTTACATCGCCCAAAAAGCTAAAGTACTGTTCGATGTCTTTTGAAAAAGTACTTCCTGCTATAAAATAAAGGTCGTTCATGTCGCGATTGGAATCTGTAGCACGAAGCTGGAATGTGCTACTGTTTACACCCAATCCCAATATCCACAGGTCTATTGAAAAATGCTGGCCAATAATCCATTGATGCCCCAGCATGAGTCCACCTCCAATCGAACTTATGCTCGATTCGAAATTGATATTGGCCGTTTTGGAAATATTGTTGTCAAATTCGTCTTTGTAGTTGTAGGCATAGTTTTTGTACGACAGGTCGTATTTGCTGTGACGCAAATAAGCCGCTAAGTACAGGCCACGCGGACTTTCTTTGATGAGCGAAGTATAAAAACGAAATTCGGGCGTGATGCTGTAGCCCGTCATGTTCATATTTTTTAGGGGGCTTTCACGCGTAATGTCGCCACTTTTTACATCAGGAATAAAGCCTGTGACCATCAGCCCACTGGTAGGCACATAGCTGGCGCCCAGGCTAACCGAAAATTTCTTCGCAATGGCCCGCTCGTATGTCAGGTACACATTATTGAATGCAAGCGAGGAAACATTCCATTTTACTACATTTTTCTGCGCAAAAGCGGTAGAAAAGATTGTGATGGTGAAGAGGGTAGTCAAAAAAGTTTTCATGGTCTTGGGGTGTTTTTTTTGCAAAAATACATTTATCTAAGTTCAAAAGGTATACCCCAAAATTTTTAAGCAATAAAAATAATTTGTTTGTAATGTGTAATTGTTAAATTTGTTTGAATTACTACACCTTTAAATTTTAAAATCATGAAAAAGACCTCTACTTTATTCGCTTTGGCATTTTTTGCGGGCGTTGGAATAGCCCAGGCGCAATCCAACGATTTAGTAGTGAAAGAAAAAGGGGGCAAGGAAAGTTCCTATGCCGTTTCCAATTTACGCAAACTCAGCTTCAGCGGTGGCAACCTTATTGTCACACCAAAGGCTGGCAACCCCGACTCGTATGTCACTGCCAACCTCGACCGTCTTTTCTTCAAACAAGCCGTAACGGGAATTACCACCGAAGAGGCCGAAGTAAAAACCATGGCCTTGTACCCCAACCCTGTGGCAGACGTGCTACGCCTGCGCCTGGCTGGTGGTACCACCCAAGTGCAAATACAAGACATGCAAGGCAAGGTATGGCTGAGCAAGACAGCCGAGGGCAACAACGCGAGCCTGGATGTGGTAGAACTTCCCGCTGGGCTTTATGCCTGCCTGTTGAAAGGGGAAAAAGCCACAAAATCAATCAAATTCTTGAAACAATAACTGCTGAAAAATCATGAAAAAGTTTTTTAGCTTTATCATAACTTTTAGCTTGGCTATTATGGCCCAAGCACAAGACACCTTGTACTTGCAACAAAAAACAGGTGGATTGTTAAAATTCCCCATTTCAAACATTGACAGCATGTTTTTCCTAAAACCAACTCTTGTGCCAACTGGTTCGCCCACTATAGACGGCTACACCTACCCCACTGTGACCATAGGCACGCAGGTATGGATGGCAGAGAACCTGCGCACGACCACGTACAGCGACGGCACTACGATACCCTTGGTAACAGATAGCACGGCATGGTCTAATATTTACAACAACCAAACCAAACAACCCGCCATGTGCTGGTACAACAACGACCAAGCCACCTATACTGCCAACAAATATGGAGCTTTGTACAATTGGTATGCGGTGAATACCGGCAAGCTATGCCCCTCGGGCTGGCACGTACCCACCTATGCCGAATGGACGACGCTGATCGATTACCTCGGTGATGCGGTCGTGGCGGGTGGCAAGATGAAGACGACGGGCACCACACATTGGCTCTCGCCCAACACGGGTGCCACGAACAGCAGCGGCTTCTCAGGGCTTCCGGGTGGCGTCCGCGGCAGCAATGGTACTTTCTACTTCATTGGCCTCAACGGCCATTGGTGGATTTCTTACAAAATCTATTCAAACGACACCATGTACCTATACCTGAAATGCGACTCCGGCTACGTGGGCAATTACCTCAATAGCAAGGCGGATGGGTTATCTGTCCGTTGCGTGAGGGATTGATTATTTGTCTTATTTGACAATTTAAACTTCCCTCGTAGCGGGCGTTTTAAAAAAAAGAGGATACCACTTTACCAAGAATTGATTATTGAAGCCTCTCCATTTTTGGAGAGGCTTTTTCAATATAAGTCGGTTTCTATAGGCTTAGTGCTTTTTATATTTTGTGGGAAGTGGACAACTGCGCTTGAATAATGATGGGGCTTCTTAATGCCGGAAAGTTTCCATTTTTAGTGATAGTGTCACCTGATAATATCTGAGATGGATGAAAAAAAAAGTTTTCATCACTTCTTTTAGCGTAAATGCCGTAATTTGGTTTGGATAAGGACTATGTTCACGTGCATTTGAATTTTTACTTTCTCGTACATCTAATTGCCGAATTGAAGCCCCTTTTGCAGGGTTCTTGGTTGTTGGAAGCTTTTACCCAAGAAAAAGACGAGGTGGTTTTTGCATTTGCCAAAAAGGGCGAAGACTTCTACCTCAGATTCCAGTTGGGTTCGGGCATTCAATTCATATCATTTCCTGTGCAATTTCATAGGGCAAGACGCAACAGCAAAGATCTGTTTGCAGCCGCCATCGAAAAACAAGTCATAGACCTGTTTGTGACACCGCATGATAGAAGTTTTGGCATAAGGCTCGAAAATGATATGCTTTTGTTTTTCAAATGCCACGGCAGTAAATCGAATGTGGTGTTGTATGAAAATGGGAAAGGTGTGGAGCAATTTCACAAAAGCTATCCCGATTTGACTTTAATTCGAGAATCGTTGGCGAAACCAGCGCATTTTAGCATTGATTCATTGGTGCAACATAATTTTGACTTCAAAATCCTTTTGCCCGCCTTGGGCAAAGAGCCAATTCATTGGCTTGATTCCAACGGATTCGCTTCGGCAAGTCAAGATCAAAAGATAGAGTTGGTTTGCCAAATGCTGGAAACACTGCATCATCCCAAACAATTTTATGTACTAGATCAAGAAGGGAAGGCCGTTTTGTCCCTTTTTTCGGAAGGGCAGGTATTGGGCACCTACTCTTCGGCTATCGAAGCGGCAAATGCATTGGTCAAATTTCACTACACCTTTTCGTTGAAAAACAAGGAACGGGCATCAAACGAAAAATTGTATTTGCAGAAAAAGGCCAAACTGGAAAGTTATTTGAAGGCCAACAAGGAAAGGCTAGCGCAACTAACGCATGAAAACGTTTTTGAACAAACTGCGCACCTCATTATGGCCAATTTGGCTCAGATACCACCACGCGCCGAATCGGTAGTGCTATTTGATTTTTATCACGACATAGCACGTGAAATAAAGTTGAAGAAAGACCTTTCGCCGCAAAAAAACGCCGAATTGTATTACCGAAAAGCCAAAAATGTGGGCGAGGAAATAAACCAACTTCAAAAAACCATCGAGATAAAAACAAAAGAATTGACCGAGCTGGAAGTAGCCTTGGAACATGCTGGCGAAACAGCTTCGCCTACTAAAAAACCAACTAAAACAAGTGCCACTAAGGAAAGCTTGCCTTACAAGCGTTTCGAATTCGAGGGATTTGAAATAAGGGTAGGAAAAGATGCCAAATCGAACGACGAATTAATTCAGAAACATGCTTCCAAAAACGATATGTGGATGCACGCTCGTGGCTATGCAGGTTCCCACGTTATTCTTCGAAAAAAATCAGGTATAGAGTTTCCTATGAAGGTGATAGAAAAGGCCGCTAGTCTTGCAGCTTGGTATTCGAAAGGAAAAAATGACAGCCATTGTCCTGTGATTGTCACAGAAATGAAGTATGTTCGCAAATCAAAAGGAATGGCAGTAGGCCAAGTACGAGTCGAAAAGGAAAAAACATGGATGGTAAGTCCGTGTAAATTTGACAATTGATAAAATAGTTTTTTATATTTGACGTATGATGAGATACATACATTTAGTAGCCTTATTTTTAGTAGTTAATTTTTATGTTGCCAATGCTCAACAAGGATTCTTATCGGGGGGCGAAATTACCTACCAAAACATAGGAGTAAGCAATTACGAATTTACGCTAACGCTTTACAGAGACTGTGCTAAAAGTAACTTCCAATTTTTGGATAGCTACACTTTGGTGGCCTCTACCAAAAATGCAAAGCAGAAGCCTGTCTCGTTTGCTGTAACGAAACAGGGCACTGATTCTTACATACGTTCCTGCGAAGAAAAACCCTCTAAATGCGAAGGCGGAGATGAAGGTGCCCTAGTTAAGAGAACTTTTGTAGGTAGAATCAGGTTGCCCTCTCAGCAAAGAGACTGGACTATCAGTTTTCGTGCCAATGGCCGAACTGATGTGCTAAATACCATTAGTCCTAGTTCACAAGGATTTTTCACGTATTTGGAAGCAACTATCAACAACGTTACTTCTACTTTAAACAGCAGTATTTCTTTCGCCAACCAGCCTGTTCCTTTCGTAATTGTCAATAGGAAAGTTACCATTGACCCTGGTTTGGTAAACGACGACCAAGACAATTTTGATGTTTCATTAGTTCCCTCAAAAGTGTCGGATGTGAGCAGTGTGAGCTATTTGCCTGGATTCTCTGCTACCAAGCCACTCACAACCAATGGCAATTTTGACCTTAATACTTCGACAGGTGAAATGACCTTTACCCCAACAGATACACTCGAAAATACATCCTTTGCTATGGTGGTAAAAGAATATCGAAACGGAGTATTGTTGGGCAGCGTCATGCGCGAAATGCAAATGATTGTCCTATCTGACAAAAAGGCTGTAAATACTGAACCTTTCTTTGAAGGGACTGATACTCTCCGCGTTTGCGAGGGCGATACCATACGTTTTTCGTATGAAGGCAAGGCCAAAGTCCCTACTGCAAATTTAGACATCACATGGAACAATAAATCTTCATGGGGAGATGGAGCGGTGTCGCAAGTGGTGAAAAAACCTGGAAGTGCAGTATTCAAACTAAACAAGATTGTTGATTTTTCTTCCAACAGAAGCATTAATCTCACATTGTTTGATGATCAGTGTCCTACTGGTAGAGTCTCTAAAAACATTTATGTGGTGGTTTCTCCCAAACAAACGGGGCTTTTCAACATAGGAGCCGATTTGGCCTTGATTTGTTTCAAACAAGTATTCCTTACTGCCAATATTACAGGTGGTACCCCGCCCTACAAGTACGAATGGAATACTTCAAGCGACCAAACCAGCACTATTCCCATTACCTCGCCCAACAGGTATATAGTGAAAGTGACAGATGCAAAAAATTGTGTGTTCACCATGCAAAGACGTATTTCAACGCCAGTAAATTATATATATGAGCGCTATTGTGTTGACTCCCTCACCACTTTCTACGACATGTCATTGGGTAACTTTAGCATCAGGCCATTTCCAATTGGCTCTACTACTAAATGGGTATGGAATTATGGCGATGGCTCTACCAATGACACCAACACTGTGGCCATAGCCAAACATAAATTTCCTGCACCAGGCGATTATCAGGTTACGATGACTATTTCTTCTAGCGATGATTGCGACGGTTCGGTTACCAAAACTGTGCACATTTGCGATAAAACGCCTATTGATTTTGCTGTGATTGATACTTGTGTGCAACACGGAGAAAATGATTTGTTTGTACAAGATTCCACGAGCGACAGCACCGCCTGTAGTGTGGTAGCCTCTGGAATAAAATATTTTGTGGACGATAAGCTAATTGGCTCACCTGGCGCAAAAGGTGCGAAATATGGCTTGAAAGTGAAAGCAGCTGGTTTGTATAATGTGAAGATGCGAGTTCAGAACAGCGCGGGTTGTGTAAGTGAAGTGGAAAAAGAAGTGAAGGTATATCCCAAACCTGTCGTTTTAAAAGGACAAAAAGGGTTCTTTTTTCAGTGTGGTCGTGATAGTATAGACACAAGTTTTGTGTTTGGTGCGAAAGCGATTGGTTTAGCTTTTGATCGAAAACCGAGTTTGGATGTGTTACTGACACGAACAGGCTACCCCGATATCAATTTGGTCAAAGTAGATTCCACCACATCGGTCGAAGCTCCTTTCAAAGCCCCAAACGCAGCAGCTTTGATAAAATTTACGGTTACAGATACGCTGGGTTGTACTGCCGATACCTCGGTGGTGATAACCGATCCAATCAATATTTCGGAGCAAGGAAATCCAAGCATATCGCTGAAAAAATATTATTGTTTCGTGGGCGATACCTTGAAGTTGGTCGACGATGCTTTCAATACGCCCAAGTACCATTGGCCTATAACTAAAGCAATATGGAATATGGGCGATGGTGATTCAGTCACTACTATTGGGTTTGCCAATCATGTGTATGATGCCAACGATAAAAATTTAGATGAAGCCGATGTTAAACTTACGGTCACAGATTCTACGGGTTGTGTGAAAAGCACTCTTTTTAAAGTGTATTTGAGTGAACCCGACACTAGTGAATTCAAGCTTTCCAAAACTGAAGCATGTTTTGGGGATACCGTTTTGCTCACGGGTACCAACAGTAAATATATCAACTCTTGGTATTTCCGCTTTAAAGATACCCTAACTTCAATTTACGACAAACCTGACAAGGTCGTCTTCAATAAAACTTTCCAAGATCAGAGTGACAAACTTACGGCTTCATTACTTTTTCCGAGCAAGCAATATATTGCTACGCAAACTATTTTTTACAACGAACCCGATACGACCAAAAATTTCCAAAGACGTAGAAACCCTGCAACAGCACCTGTGGTGCCAAGAAAACCCACTAATGTATGTCGTATTACCAAAAATATTTCATGGTTGGTGGCCAATCAGTTGAAGTATGGTATTGCCAGTCTGGCCGATTCTAATCAATGTTTCGAGACCAAAGACAAAAGATATCGCACATCTGTTGCCGATAGCAGTTCCAATATTTTATTGGAACCCACTACTTGGAAATGGACATTTTTCAGTCCGAAGGGAAACACACTCAGCACTTCCAATACCTTGTTTGAATACAACACTGGAAAGCTCGATACCGTGGCGACTGACAGAGCATCGCTTCTAAAAACGTATCCTCCTTATGTGTTGAAACTGAACTATTCCTACAAGTTCACCAACAATTCCTTAGAATGTAAAGACAGTACCAATAGACGAGTAGCCAATGAAAAATTGGATGTAAATAGTTTGGTAGTTTCCACTCCCGACCCAGTTTCTTGTTTAGATGAAAACTTGTTTCCAGTAGTTTCAAAGGGTGGTCCATTTTGGGGTGCGGGTGTAGATGCTGCTTCCGATTCGGTGTATTGGTCGTACAATTCCAAACAAGATTCTTCTTTTACCGACGACAAAGGCAACCCTCCAACTCAACCTTTGAGTGTAATACAAACCCAAGCGGGTACCTATGTAATCAAGGCAAAACTTGTGAATAAATATGGTTGTGTGGGTTTTGCAAAAACCACCCAAACCGTAAAACCCATTCCAAACGCCAATCTTTCGGTAGATACCGTGTGCTATGGGGCTACATCACTTCTCGACGGCAGCAAATCTTTGGCAGCCGACCCTACAAGTTTTATCAAAGAGTATTATTGGACGTATGGTGATGGTAGTAAAACCGACACCACTTCTACAGGTGTAAACACCAAAGAACACAAATACCAATATCCTGTCAATTCAACCAAAAGTTTCCCGGTTCAGCTTACTGTCAAAGATTCGAATGGATGTACAAGTACTGTACAAGGTGTTGTGGCAGTGGTGAATGTACAGCCTTCTGTCGATTTCAATGCCATTGCCAAACTAACCAACGACAAAGATTATCTGGCAAACGAGCCCATCCTTTTCAACGAGACTTCACAAAATGTGAAATACTGGCGTTGGAACATGGGAGATGGAAAAATCATAGAATCTCCACTTGGTGCTACTGGTTTCGATATTGAATATACCTATCCTTATTACCCACCGCCGGCTTCAATAGAAAAAAACATGTACGATATCTCGCTTTTTGTGCAAGCAGAAGGTGGCTGTACCGATACAGCGAGCATGAAAATAGATGCCAATAGCTATTTTGTACTTCCAACTGCATTTACCCCTAACGAAGACGGCCTTCACGATGTATGGATTGCAGTAGGTAAGGGCATAAAAGAAATAAAGCAATTCAAAATTTTTAATCGTTGGGGCGAAGTGATTCATACGTTAAATGGAAAACTTGATGAAGATGATTTGAAAAGGGGATATTTGATTTGGGATGGCAAACTTAAAGGGGAACCTCAACCTATAGGTGCCTATGTGTACTATGGAGTTTTGACTACAGCACAGGGAGTGGATATTGAATTAAAGGGTAATTTTTCTCTGCTTAAATAAGCGGTATTAAATGGTTGAACAAATGCTAACACCAACGTATTGACATGAAGCTTATCAAATTTTTACCTTTCTTATTTGTATTTTTTGTCGCATTCAATTCGAATTCGCAAGATTTTCATTTTTCTCAATTTTACAATTCTCCGCTTACTTTAAATCCTTCTTTGACAGGCAACATAAAGCAAGATTTTAGGGTAGGGCTTATTCACCGTGACCAGTGGAAATCCATCAATTCTTCTTTTGTGACTTCGGCGATGTTTGCCGATGTCAATTTTTATCAAAATCCTTTTCGTTTGGATATGTGGGGGCTTGGCATAGTGGCCATCAACGACGAAATAGGCGATGGTTTGTTTAATAACCAGCAGGTAGGGGTTTCTCTATCGGGAATGAAATATTTAGACCAACTAAAAAGACATAAGATTTCGATAGGCGTTCAGCCAAGCTATGTCACAAAAGGATTGAATACCAGTAGCTTGGTCTTTGATAGTCAAATTAATAGCAGTTTTCAAGTGGATAAAAGCATTGCCTCTGGCGAACAATTGAATGCCAACCGATACAGTTATTTCAATTTGAATGCAGGTATAAACTGGGACTTTTTATTGAATCAAAAGATTAGACTTTTTGCAGGGTATTCAGCTGCAAATATTCTTAGACCTGAGCAAAAGTTTTTAGTCAATTCTCAAAACAACTTGACTGTACGCCACACTTTCAATCCTGGGGTAGTGTACACCATCAGTCCAAAATGGTCGATTACTCCAAACGTCTTGATGGTGTACCAATCGAAAGCTACTGAATTGAATGCGGGCTTGTACGGTGCATACACATTCAATCCCGAAAAGGCCAATCCAACATCGGTTTATTTGGGTTCATGGTTCAGGACAAAAGATGCATTTATAGCCATGACAGGCTTGAAGTGGGGACATTATCAGTTGGCTTTTAGTTACGACATGACCGTATCCAAGTTGCGCGATGTGCGCAATGTGGAATCCATTGGCCAAAGGGCATTTGTGGGTGCTTGGGAGGTTTCTTTCATTTACGTTGGTTTTTTGAAAAGAGCCTTGCCTAGCCAAACGACCATTCCGTGTAAGTATTTTTAAGATAAGCTCATGCAAGTGAAAAAAACATGTTTCCTATTAGTACTCAATCTCTTGCTTGTTAGCATTGGTTTTGCACAACGTAGAGATCTCAAGTCCCTTTCTGCCGAAAAGAAACTGTTGGTGGCTAAAAAGCTTATCAAAGAGGGTGGCTACTATGCCGCAATTGGTCAGTTGAACGAGTTGGTGCAAACGCACCCCGAAAATGATTCTTACATGTTTGAGCTGGCCGAGGCCTATTTTTATTCTCGTGACTATGTGAACGCAGAAAAATGGTACGGTAAAGTGGTGGCACACAAAGACCCGAAAAGCAGAAAAAGGTCATCCCATCTTTCAGCCGCTACTTTTCAATATGGGGAATCGTTAAAGTTCAACGCAAAATATGAGCAAGCATTGGGCGTTTTTCAACTCTTTATCAACGAAAACTTGCCCAATTTACACGGTAAAAATTATCACGCTTGGGCAAAGGAAGAGGTAACTTCTTGTGAATTTGCCTTGAACAACAAAGACAGGTTTAAACATGCCAATATTTCGAATCTTGGTTCCAATATCAACTCTGCCTACTCCGACTTTTCTCCTGTTATGGAAAATGATAGCACCTTGATTTTTTCATCTATAAGAAAAGACAGTGTCATATCGCTCAATTATGGAGACCAGCATTTTGAACATACCAAAATCTATACTAGTAGCGTAACCGATAATGTTTGGCAGAAACCTTCTCCCCAAAAAGTAGTCAATAGCCGATTCGAGCACAATGGCAATGGCTCTTATTCACCCGATGGAAAGCGTTTTTATTTTACCCGTTGCAGAAATGTGAAAGGGCAGTCTATATGTCAGATTTATGTAAGCAATGTTACCAAAAATGGTTTTTCAAAGCCCAAAAAATTGGAAGGTCATGTCAATCATGCAGGACACAGTAGTACGCACCCTTTTTCGGTCAAAACTACAATAGACAAAACAGAGCACGAACTGTTATTCTTTGCTTCCAACATTGGGGGATCAAATGGAGGGATGGATATTTTTTATTCGGTGATTGAGCCCAATGGAAAAGCATCGCATCCTATAAACTGTGGCCACACTGTCAATACATCTAGAGACGAAATTACGCCTTACTATGATGCCGAAAACAATGTATTGTATTTCAGTTCAAATGCACATTTCGGTTTTGGAGGATTCGATGTTTTCCGAGTTCATGGCATTAAAAACAAATACGACAATCTTGAAAATATGCTGGAGCCGATAAATTCTAGTTTGGACGATATATATTACAGACCAATGAATAAAGATAAATTCAAGGGTCACTTAGTTTCCAATCGTCCGGGTGGTATGGCCTTGTTGAGTCCCACTTGTTGCGACGATATCTATTCTTTCGAATCTGTTCAGCCCACCATTATGGTATTGGAAGTAGTAGATGCGATTTCTGGTGCTGCATTGAAAGATGTTCAGTTGAAGATTTCAGTAAAATCGATGCCGTATAAGGATATGCCCGATTCCCTACTTTTCAGTATAAGCGACGAAGCCATGGACAAGATGGTGGCCAAGACCGACACCTCACTTTTGGAAAACTTGTACATGAGCAACAAGCCACACAAGTTTTATACACTAGATGCTAAAAATATTATTCATGTATCTGTCGAAAAAAGAGGTTATGAAAAGGCCAGTACCCTAGTAAGAACCAATTCCGATGGTATGGTAGATAGTGTGCACATTGAAAAGGGAAATATTAAAAAAATAGGCAACAACCGTTTTGTCACATTGAAATTGGCTATTGCCCCTTTGTCTGGTCAAATGGTGGCAGAAAAAGTAAAGAAAGATACTACTCGCTCTAAAAGTTCGTTGCACAAAGAATTTACCAAAGCCAAGAAAAGGCAAAACAAAGAACTTCCTGATGTAGATGATGCCACTATGGCTACCAAAGGTAGTTCGCAGGTACATGTGGTAGAATTTCCCTTGACCATCCATTTCCAATTCAATACGGTAGATATAGTGGAAGCCGACCAACCTATTTTGGATAGTTTAGTCGAGATATTAAAAACCGATCCTCGCATTAAAATCGATTTTACCACTCATACCGACTGGTTTGGTAGTGATGAATACAACATGAAACTTTCATACAAGAGGGCTACTTTTATTAAAAACTACATAGCCTTGAAGGGAATAAGCCTGAAACGAATATCAGGTCATGGTTTGGGAGAAACCATACACGTAGCCCCAAATGCTTATCCCGATGGCAGCGACAATCCTGAAGGGCGCCAATTGAATCGGCGAACGAATATTAAGTTAATAACCAGTAGCTAGTTTTTTCTTCCGTATGAATATAGTAGTTTTGCACGCCTAAAATAAGGCTTTAAGCTATCATTCATATTCGACTTACAAAATGGCGTCTAAAAAAGAAAACACCAAGGCAAAAACGGAAGAAGTGGTAATTTCGAACGAACAAGAGGCTCCTACCCCTATTTCTTCGTTTATCGAAGATCCTTTAAATCAGGCAGAAAGTTTTTATACTAAATATAAAAAGCAGCTCAATTTGGGAGGAACTATCCTTTTGGGTTCAATAGTCGCTTTTTTGGGTTGGAAGTATTACATTACTAGCCAAGAAAATGAGGCTCAATCTCAAATGTTTCAAGCGGTCTATTATTTTGAGGCCGATTCTTTGAGCAAAGCCTTGAATGGCGACGGGAACTATCCTGGCTTAATCGAAATTGCCGACGATTATGGATTGACCAATGCAGGGAATTTAGCCAAATTCTATGTGGGAACAACTTTTTTAAAGCAAGGGAAATATGAAGACGCTATCAGTTATTTGAAAGATTTTAGCAGCAACGATTTACTTGTACAGGCACGTGCCTACAGTCTTTTGGGCGATGCTTATATGGAATTGTCCCAATATGCCGAGGCAGTTAACTATTATCATAAAGCTACCAATTACAAGCCAAACAAAGAATTTACCCCCACCTATATGCTAAAGTTGGCTTTGGCTCAAGAAAAAAACAAAGACAATGAAGGGGCTCTAAGCACATACAATTCGGTTTTGGAAAAATATCCCAACAGCGCAGCGGCCACCGATGCCAAGAAAAACAAGGGCTACTTAGAATCTATCTTGGAAAAATAATTTCCAAATAGGGAAATTAGCAATGGACTAGCGTAGTACGTTAGTCCATTTTTTTTGCGAATCGCTATTTTAGTTTTCAACGCAATCTTCCCTAATTTTAATACGTTTGTAAAAGAACAGTACACAATCCTATGCGATTCCTAGTCATCATTTTTTTACTATATGCCTTCGCAAGTACGGCTCAGCAAGCAAACAACAATTTTACGGCACCCATTACGTCTCTTTATGCTGATACCACTCCCAATTTGGACTTTTTGCCAAAGAAAAAGCGTGATTTCAAGATGAAGGAAAAGAAATTACCCAAAACTGTTTTTTATGGAATTAAAACCAAAAGAGGATATACTATAACGGGAAAGGGCAAAGAGAAAGTAATCGAACTGTTTTATTACATACCCAAATGGAAAGACCCCGACCAGTATGTGCCAGTGGTATATTGGTTCAATTTGAAAAAGAAAAAGGTAATGAATACGCCCATTTTGGAAAAAGAGCAAAAATACGCTCGACTGTTACACGGCCCTTATTTGAAAAAAACAGCGTATAGCATTGTTGAAGACGGAATTTTTTATGTGGGCAGCAAGCATGGCCGTTGGGAAAAATACGATGCCAACGATGTGCTCATAGAAAAGATAAAATATTTCAGAGGCTGGACGCGTGAATCGCTTATAAGCTACTATGACCAAGACAGAAAAAAAATTCAAGAGATTGTGCCCATTATTAACGGCTCTAAAACGGGCAAATATTATCGATATTACGAAAGTGGTCACATTGCCGAGGAGGGCACCTATGCCGAAGCCAGCAAAATTGGGCAATGGATTGAATATTACGATGACAGAAAAAAAAGGAAAAAAATCACCCAGTATCCTAAAGATGCCTACGACACCACCACACAGCCGGTATTGCTGAAAGAATGGGATGCAACGGGCAAACTTATCTACGACAAGGCAACGAAAGAACAATTGGGCAGACAAAAGGAAAAAAACAAGAAAAAGAAATAGCTCTTAGTACTTGTACTTGCTTCCCCAAAGTTGTTTCAACCGCTCACGCATTTCGTTTTCCCTTGCATTGTTGCCAGGCTCGAACAAAACACTTTCTGTAAGTTCTAACGGGAAAAATTCTTGGTTTACAAAATTTCCTTCAAAATCGTGCGCATACTGATACCCTTTTGCATAACCTTGTTTTTTCATAAGCGATGTAGGGGCGTTACGCAAAGGCAAGGGAACTGGTAATGAGCCTTCTTCTTGCACCAGTTTTTTTGCTTTTTTGATGCCCATATAGCTTGCATTGCTTTTAGGCGAAGTAGCCAAGTAGGTAACGGCTTGTGCCAAAATGATTTCCGATTCGGGATACCCTATCATGTTCACTGCCTGAAAACAGGAAGTGGCGATAAGCAAGGCGTTTGGATTGGCATTGCCAATGTCTTCGCTAGAAAGAATTAAAAGCCTGCGCGCGATAAATGAAACATCTTCGCCACCTTCAATCATACGGGCGAGCCAGTAAAGGGCGGCATTTGGGTCGCTGCCACGTATCGATTTGATAAAAGCCGAAATGATGTCGTAGTGTTGCTCCCCGTTTTTGTCATAAAACGCAATATTTCGCTGCAAAATTTCAGTAACCATCTCGTTTGTAACGACGGTCTTTTCGTCAATTGCGTTGGCAATCAATTCTACTAGGTTCAAAAGTTTTCGCCCATCTCCGCCCGACAAGGTAAAAAGTGCCTCCTTTTCTTTGATTTCTATTTTTTTATTTGCCAAAAAAGAATCTTTAGCCAAAGATCTTTCCAAAAGTTGCGTTAAGCTTTTTTCATCTAATGCGTTTAAAACATATACTTGGCAGCGCGATAATAAGGCAGAAATAACTTCAAAAGAAGGATTTTCGGTTGTAGCACCAATGAGGGTAATCAGGCCTTTTTCTACCGCCCCAAGCAGCGCGTCTTGTTGTGATTTGCTAAAACGGTGTATTTCATCGATGAAAAGTAAAGTATGTTTATTGAATTTTGCCTTTTCGATGATTTCACGCACCTCTTTCACTCCCGCACTTATGGCGCTAAGTGTAAAGAAGGGCATGTGTAGTTTTTCCGCAATTAGTTGAGCGAGTGTGGTTTTGCCCACTCCGGGTGGCCCCCAAAAAATGAGCGAAGGCACGACACCGCTTGAGAGTATTTTGCGCAAAACGCCCTTTTCACCAGTCAAATGCGGTTGACCAACAAAATCATCAAGGTCCTGCGGGCGCATTCGTTCGGCTAGAGGCTGCATGCAATTGTAAATTTGGAATTGACAAAGTTAAAATTAATACCAGCCACTCTTGCAAACAATATGTTGGGGCACTACTTTTCTTGGCCAAATTGGCTTTGGAGATTTGAAGAATAGTAATTTTCGCTATATTTGCCTCCGTTTTAGCGATTACCAATAGAGGGGAAGCAAATTCCCCTCTTTCGTTTTATAATGGAATTAAAACAAAAATTGACAGAAATGATACTGGCTGTTGCCAGTAAATGCGATTGTCAACTTGTTGATTTTCAAATAAAAGGAAGTAGCGAACACCGCAAATTGGTCATTTTGCTTGACACAGAATCGGGTATAAGCATAGAAGAGTGTGCAAAAGTAAGCCGCGAACTTGCTGCCCTTATTGAACTTGAAAATGTCATAGAAGGAGCCTATACCTTGGAAGTTTCTTCGCCTGGTATAGAAGTCCCTTTCAACGACAAAAAGAAGTACGAAAAGAACATTGGTAGAATGTTGAAAGTCACCCTGCTAGCGGGAAATGAAAAAATAGGAAAACTGACCATTGTGACCAACGAAGGTATTACCATAGAAGGCCAAGGTAAACCAGGCAAAGTAAAAAAAGAAGATAAAGTAGTAGTAATAAATTTTGATCAAATAAAGGAGTCTAAAGTCCAAGTTTCATTTAATTAGAGTATAATGGAAGCAGCGAGCTTAATTGAGTCGTTTTCAGAATTTGCAAAGCAGAAAAATATCGATCGTCCTACGATGATCAAAATTTTGGAAGATGTGTTCCGTGCCATGATTCGCAAGAAATTCGAGTCT
>JBIKRJ010000184.1:0-4623 GCA_044349205.1 Cytophagales bacterium
TAGCCTTTCATTTCAAAAGCAACCCTTTTTTTACCCAAAATCGAATAGGAAGAAATGAAAGAAAATTTCTAATTTACAAGTTCAAAACCCTAAAAGATGGAGTAGAAACCGATGAGGAAAGAAGCACATCTTTGGGTATTTTTCTGAGAAATACAGGAATAGACGAAATTCCACAATTACTCAATATTTTAAAGAGAGAGATGAGCTTTGTGGGTCCTCGCCCACTTCTGACCGAATATTTACCCTTTTACAATCGAACTACACGCGCGCGCCACAATGTAATGCCCGGTATTACAGGGCTGGCGCAAATACATGGCGGAAATAATTTGGAATGGTGCAAACGATTTGCATACGACCTTGAATATGTTCAAAACATTTCATTGGCTTTGGACGCCCAAATAATAAAAAAAACCACTTTTGGTCTTTTTAAGACCAAAAGTGGTAACATCGGAAAGTTTAAAAATCCGATTTAGAACAAGTGCTGAACAAAAGAAGCAATAGCAATGGCAGCTATCCAAAACGCCACCAAGGTAATACCTAGAATGTTATTGGGCATCATCAAATTTTTCATGGCAATGTTGTTTTTAATTGTTGACACAAATTTATAGGCTGCAAATCACTTATTTTCAGAGCCATTATCCTCTAAAACAATGCCCATTTGCCAAAATTTGACTTGATTTTCTGTTTTTTAGCCCTTTTTAGCCGATATTCTTATTTTCAAGCTTGTTTTACAAGGAAGGTTTTGGGCAAAAGCACCATTTTTTTCAAAAATCACTACAAAAACCACTGACAAAAAAAATATTTTACAATGGTGAAATATTTTTTTGTGCCTTTGAAATGCTCGAAAGCTGTTTTTGATTTTAATAGACCTATTTTTACCTTTGAGCACAATCAATTACTATGAAAAGGCATTTAACCTCACTCTTTATTTTCTGTTTTGCGTTTTCATACGCACAAAACAAATCAACGCTATCTCCCAAAGACACAGCAGTTTATAGATTGGAGAAAGAAATCTATAATCGTGCTTTGAGATACAACGACTTCCAAGTTGCCAGAAATTCGATGTACAAAATGATAGCCCTGAATCCTGCCGACAAAAGCCTCAAAGATTCTCTTCTCAGCCTTTATTTCAATACCAGCATGTACGGGCAAAGTATTTTGTTGTGTCGTGAATTATTGAATGAAAACCAGTTTAGGTTAGAAATATTGGAAATTAAAGCGGCCTCTGAACAAAGCATTGGCTTGATAAAAGATGCCCTAGAGACTTATGAAAAGTTGTTTTTGCAAACTAAAAGCCTGTACCACCAATATCAATTGGCTGTGCTTCAATACCAGCTAAAACGCTACGGTGAATGTAATACGAATGTGGAGCAAATATTAAAAAACGAAAAATCAGTATCTGAAAAAGTATCGATTACAGTAAATCAGAAAGAGGCGCAAGAAGTTTCGCTAAAGGCGGCCGCTTACAACATAAGAGGTGTAATGCTATTGGAAGGCAAGCGTGAAGAAGAAGCTAAATTCAATTTTGAAGAGGCTTTGAAATTGCAACCCGATTTTATGTTGGCCAAAAATAATTTGGCTTTTGTTTCTAAAAAAGATAAACCTGCCAATTCAACTCCTAGCAAAAGCCCCAAAAAATAAGTTGTAGGCTTTTTTAAATTTGGGTTATTCTGGTCTAAAAACCAACATGTTAGGCAAGACTGTATTTCAAATAGATGACAATGCTGTATTTGTCGAAAAAGCGCTTCGTTGGGCCAATCGTCAGCCAAACTTCTGCTATTTGAATGGAAACAATATAGCCTACAACCGTGGTTCTTTTCCCATTGTATTGGCCGTTGGCAATCAATTGCCAAGTGTAGTCAACAGTAAAACAGCCCTTACTTCACTTTTCGATGATCGAAAGTGGAAGTTTGGTTTTTTGTCGTACGATTCATTTTCTAAAAAAAACAGTTGGTTCTCGAACAGCCATTTTTTTATTCCCGACACCCTACTTCATTTTAATGGCACACAAGTTGAAATAGAGACAGAGCAGGATCCAGAATTGATTTGGCAACAAATACAGGAAGAACAAACTGTTTCTTTCAAAAGTACAGAGCTGTGTATAACCTCCAACATAGGGAAAGATTCCTATGTAGAAACCATCGAAAAACTTCAGCAGCATTTGCATAGAGGCGATATATATCAAATTAATTATTGCCTTCAATTCTCATCTTCCAATGCGGAAATAGACCCAATTTCGCTGTATTTGAAATTGAATACTGAATCGCCAATGCCTTTTTCTGGACTCATGAAAATGGAAAATCGTTTTGTGATTTGCGCTTCTCCAGAAAGGTATCTAAAAAGAAAAGGTAGCGAAATTGTATCGCAACCTATGAAAGGCACCGCCCCTCAAGACCCCAATCCAAAAGCAGATGAGCTGAATAAATTAAACTTGCTTTTGAGTGCCAAAGAACGAGCCGAAAACACTATGATTGTAGATTTGGTACGAAACGATTTGTCCCAGTTTTGCGAGAGTGGTTCGGTAATGGTAGAAAAATGGTGCGAAATTTATTCTTTGAAGCCAGTGCATCAAATGGTTTCTACCGTTGTGGGTAGCATCGAATCTCAGTTCAATTCCGATGCGGCGATTTGGCATTCTTTTCCAATGGGCAGCATGACAGGTGCGCCAAAAATTAGGGCTATGGAACTCATCGAACAATACGAAACCTTTTCGAGAGGAGCATTTTCGGGCAGTTTGGGGTATATCGAACCCAATGGCGATTTCGATTTCAATGTGTTGATTCGCAGCATTTTTTATGACAAATACGCAAAAGAAATTTCATATAGTGTAGGCAGTGGCATTACGGCACTGTCCGACCCTTTGCAAGAATTTCAAGAATGTATGCTAAAAGCACAAAGTATTGAGCGCGCCTTGTCCAAATGATTTTAGCATAAATTTTTTCTGAAACAGATATTTTACCTAACTTTGCATTCCTTTTGAAAATTAAACGAAATTCATTTACATAAAGCAATGAAACAAAACATTCATCCGAAATACGCGCCAGTGGTTTTTCATGATATGGCCAGTGGTTTTGAGTTCTTGACCAAATCGACCATGACGTCGAGCGAAAAAGTAAAATGGAAAGACGGAAATGAATATCCGGTGGTAAAAATCGAGGTAAGTTCTGCCTCGCATCCTTTCTACACAGGCAAGAAAATGTTTGTAGACACCGCTGGTCGTGTTGAGAAATTCAATAAGCGTTACAAAAAATAGTTTTTTATTAATTCAAGGCTAAAAAAGCTCCTCATAGGAGCTTTTTTCGTTTCAGTAATAGGCAATTTTAAGTTTTTCTACCTCTTCTAGTATTTTTTCTTTCAGCTCTTCGATATTTATTTTCTTTTCAGCCGAAATAAAAACAGCCTGAACTCCTGTTTTGGTCAAATAGGACTGGCGCAATGTTTGCACTCTTTCTTCTACCCCTTTTGTGCCAAGTTCCTCTATCAATGAATCTATCTTGTTGAAAACCAATATGGTGGGTTTTCCGCTAGCCCCTATTTCGGTAAGAGTTTTGTTCACTACCTCCATTTGGTCTTCAAAAGTTGGATGCGCTATGTCGATGACATGCAAAAGGACATCGGCCTCTCTTACCTCTTCCAATGTAGATTTGAAACATTCTACCAACTGGTGAGGCAGTTTTCGAATAAACCCAACCGTGTCGGCCAAAAGAAAATTCACGCCCTCCATGTGCACTTTCCTAACTGTGGAATCTACTGTAGCGAAAAGTTTGTTTTCAGCGAAAATATCGGCTTTGGCGAGTAGGTTCATCAAGGTCGATTTGCCCACATTGGTGTACCCCACCAGCGATACGCGCGCAATTCCTTCCCTATGTTTGCGCTGGGTTTCGTTTTGCAATTCAATCTTCTTCAACTTTTCTTTCAACAAGTCGATTTGGTTGCGTATATCGCGCTTGTCAGATTCCAACTGCGATTCACCCGAGCCACTACGGGTAGCACCTCCGCCTCTTTGACGTTCCAAGTGAGACCACATGCGGGTAAGTCGTGGCAACATGTATTGATAGCGGGCCAATTCCACTTGTGTCTTGGCTTGTGCTGTCTTTGCCCTCTTCAAAAAAATCTCCAATATCAAGGCACTGCGATCCATGATAGCACATTCCAGTTCCCTTTCGAGGTTGCGCACTTGCGAGGGCGACAACTGGTCGTCGAAAATGGCAAAATCGACTGTTGTTTGCTCTAAAAACAAGCCTATTTCTTCTACTTTTCCTTTTCCTATGAATGTCCTGTTTTCGGGATGGTCAAGCCGTTGCGTAAAGGTTTTGATGGTTTCCAAACCGTTTGTTTCGGCCAAAAAGGCCAATTCTTGCAAGTGCTCCATGGCTTCGTGGCTCGATACGCCTTTGCCTAGCACACTTACAAGGATACATTTTTGAGAAGGAAGCGCTGTTTCGTACATGAATTGTAAAATTAAGTCTGTTTTTTAGTTTATTCGCAATAGATTCCCACAACCCTAAGCATCTATGCTTTTTTTCTCTTTCAGGTTTTTGTTTTTTATTTCTCTTTTTCTCTTTTTTTCCGTTTCCAATGTTTTGGGACAACCAGTCCGTGTGGCTTCATATTTGGCCAAAA
>JBIKRJ010000185.1:0-4594 GCA_044349205.1 Cytophagales bacterium
CGGTGCCGCGGGATATAGGTAATACACCGTAAAGCCCATTAGGTTGATGAGCAAAAAACTAAGGGCAAAATACAAGAAGTTTCTTTTATGCGTTAAAAACAAATACACCCCAAAAGCAAGCGGAATGGGCACCCAGCTTAAGTAAAAAAAACCTGATGCAACATCCAGAACGGGATGCGAATGCAATTGCCAATATTCGCAAAGCGTGAGCCTTTTTTCGCCTTCCCATACGCCAAAAAGTTGTTTTTCGGCAATATACAGGTCGTAGGTGTGCACTTCATTGAACAGGTAATTGGGAAAAGCTTTCATAAAATCGAACAGCACCCAATAGGCAATGAATATGAGATACCCCAAAACCAATTTTTTGGTAAAAGGAGCAGCCACAAAGCAGCCATTGAATAGCAAAACCAATACAAGTTGGTCGAACTTGAAATCAAGAAACATGGCACAGGCTAGCAAATAAGCTGCCGAAACTGCCAACAACACCATTAATTCGGTTCTAGAGTAATGTTTTGCGAGCAAAATGCCTTTAAATTCTTTCATGCGTTCAGAATCAAGGTTTGAATCGCTCTTTGACTATTTCCCCACTCAGCTCGTCTATGCCCGTTATCTCAATGTATGGAATATGGGGAAACCAAAAAGTACCTCCATCCAATTTCACATACACTTTGCGCAACACAATACTTCTTTTGCCCCAATGAAAGTACACACGGTACTGCTTGTCTTTGGGCGATTTGGCAAGCAAAAGAGGCTTTTTTTGGTACGAAACAAAGTGAATTTTATAGAGCAAGCCCTCCTTGTCCAAGGCCTGGTGTTGCAAACCATACGCAAATTTTTGTTGAACAAACGAAAGCTCGGCTTTGCTGCCCCCTTCGGTATTACGAATCCAATAGGGATGCACGGGCTGTGATTTCACAGGGGCACCTTGTTTGTCTGTATTCAGTTCGTACACTATAAAATTGTTGTTGTTTGAACGGCTTATATGAAAAAGTGTTTTGTCGGAAGGTGGTGGCAAACTGTCGTTTGGATTGTTTTTTCGGCTTGGCTCCCTTTTGCCCAAGGAAATACCTAGCATGCAAAAGCAAGCCAAACCCAAGTGTAAAGAAATGAAACAAAGTTTAAGCATTATTTGAGCACTTTTCGGCAATGCCGCAAACGACTAAAAGCGGTGATATTGGCCAAGACTGCCACTAGCGAAATGGGAATAGTAAAAACCGACATCGTCTCGAACACATGAAAAGGTATTCCGACAATGTAATACCTGAAATCGCCTCCCACAAAATGAGAAGTAATTCCGCAGGCCATAGCCGAAAAACCGATGATGACAATACGTTCGGGCCTTTGCATAAAACCCTCTTTGCATTCTATACCTAAGCCTTCGGCACGCGCACGTACATAGCTCACCATCATAGAACCAATAAGCGCCACAAAGGCAAAGAGCGAACTAAGGAAATAATGGTGGGAAACCAGATAGTAGCAGATGCCCAAAAACATCACTAGTTCGCTGTAGCGATCCAACACCGAATCGTACAAAGCGCCAAATTGCGAGGACATATTGCCGATACGCGCCACCTGACCATCGACCATGTCAAATAGACTGGCAAAAAGAATCATGAGGCCGCCCCAGCCAATGTAGGAAAAATCTACCCTTTGGCCTTTTTCGGCACCTATTACAAAAATGGCTGCCACGCCAACGTTCAACAACAGTCCAATGGTCGTAACCATATTGGGTGTAAACCCAAGCCCAATCAAGCCCTTTACCAATGGTTCAATAATGCGATACAACACTTTTTGTCCTGTATCGCGTAGTGTCTTTTTGCTTGCATGCTTGTCCATACCGTCCTAATTATTTTTGAAAAAACTATCGCAATAACCCATTCAAGCAATGTAAAAAACCACATTGCGATGCAAAAGGAAATTATATCCCACACCCACCATAGCAGCTGTCACGGTCTTGGCAAGTAAGTAGGGAAACAAGAGCAAGTGAGTGAAAAAGTACATGCCCGTCGCATTCAGCGCCATACTGCCCAGCCACACAAGACCATATTTGGCTAATTGAAAAAACATTTTGCCCTCAGTTGCTTTGAAAACCCATTTTCTGCCCATTGAAAAACTAGTCGCCGCCCCTGCCATTGCCCCCAGTATGGTAGCTTTTACAGGAAAAAGAGAAAGCATTTCGACCAAACAGACCGTGAGCCCAAAATCGACGAGAGTAGCAGCAAATGCCGCACATTGCGACCGTATGAATACCCTCATTTTATTTCAGATAATAGTGCCCTAAATGAAACAAGGCATTGGCATAAATACCTGCCAAAAAATCGTCAGCCATTACACCCCAGCCTTTTTCCAACGATTCCAAATGGCGAATCCCCAATGGCTTTGCGATATCGAAAAGGCGAAACAAGGCAAATGCCACAAGGTAATTTTTCATTTGATGTGGCACAAAAAGCAAGGAAACCCACATTCCAAACACCTCGTCCACCACAATGCGGTTGTCGTCTTTTCCCCATTCTTTTTCCAAAGCTGAAGACACATAAACCCCCAAGCCGAAAACGAAGAGAAGCACAACTAGAATAACAAGCCACGAAATACCGAAGTCTTGAAGCAAAAAAAGCAACAGACAGCTACAAAATGCAGCCACAGTGCCCGATGCAATTGGCAAATAGCCAAGCCCCAAAAAAGTCGCTATTATTTTTTCGGATTTCATCGCAAGTATTCGACCAGTTCCTCGTAGTAATCCATGCCCAAATGCGTGATTAAATCTTCACCCATCATGTAACGCAAGGTGTTTTGCAGTTTGATAAGCTGCTTGAAAATGTCGTGCTCGGGGCGCAAACCTTCGGCCGTTTGTGGCGATTTCAGATAAAAAGACAGCCATTCTTGAATGCCGCTCATATTTGCACGCTTGGCCAAATCGACAAACAAGGCAAGATCCAACACAACGGGAGCCGCCAAAATAGAATCGCGACACAGGAAGTTGATTTTGATTTGCATTGGGTAACCCAGCCATCCAAAAATGTCCACATTGTCCCAACTTTCTTTGTTGTCGCCATGTGGCGGATAGTAATTGATGCGCACCATGTGGTACAAATCGCCATACAACGAAGGATTTTCTTCGGGCTGCAGAATGTCTTCAAGCACACTCAGTTTCGATACTTCCTTTGTTTTGAAATTGAGCGGGTCGTCAAGTACTTTTCCATCGCGATTTCCCAAAATATTGGTTGAAAACCAGCCTTTTACACCCAAAGCTCTGGCCTGTAAACCTGGTGCAATGATGGTTTTCATCAATGTTTGCCCAGTTTTGAAATCTTTGCCCGCAATGGGCGTGTTGGTTTCCCACGACAAAGACACAAGCGCCGGAATGTCGCAGGAAAGGTTGGGAGCGCCATTTACAAATGGCACGCCCATATTCAAAGCGGCGTAGGCATAAATCATGCTTGGGGAAATAAGTTCGTGGTTTTGGCATAGCCCCAGTTCAAACGACTCGATGGTTTGGTGCACTGCGCTCTGCTCGATGTATTTTTCGGTAGAACCGCACCAAACCATAACGAACCGGTCGCAATTGTGCAGTTCCTGAAAATTTTCGATGTCTTGCATCACTTGTTGCGCCAGCTCCATTTTGTTAGCCGCCTTTTTTACATTGGGCCCCTGTATGTTTTTGATGTAACCTGAATCGAAAACGGCCTTCATGGGCTTAATTTTTTCCAGTTCAGGCCTTACCGCCAATAGCAAATCGGGCCCCAAAACGTTAGCGGCCACGGCAGCCTGATACACATTGTCGTCGTATATGTCCCAACCACCAAACACGATGTCACGCAAATCGGCAAGGGGCACAAAGTCTTTGATTTTGGGGTTTCGATTTTCGGTGCGTTTGCCCAATCTGATTCTGCTCATTTGGGTGAGCGAACCTACGGGTTCCGAGATGCCTTTTTTAACTGCCTCTACGCCAGCTATCAAGGTGGTGGCAACGGCTCCGAGTCCGGGCATCAAAATGCCCAATTTACCTGTTGCTTGTTTGGGTTTGTGGTTTAATTGTTCCATTTAATTACATCCAGTTGTTTTGTTTGTACCATTTGATAGTTTCTTGCAGTCCTTGTTCTAGGTTGTATTGTGGTAAAAAACCCAGTTCTTTTTTTGCTAATTGTATGTCGCACGTCCAGTTTGTGCCAGATAGTTCCTTTAGCCTGTCTTGGTTTAAAAGTGGTGTACCCCCTTTTAGCCAACTATGTGCAGTTTCTAATGTGCTAGCCAACACATTGGCCACTGGCAGTGGAATGTGTAGTTTCAGTGTTCTTTTTTGTAAGATTTTTTTGCAGAAATAGGCCAGCTGATACTGGTCATAGGCATGCCCATCCGACACAAAATACCCTTTTCGGTTCATTTTGCTTTCCAAGGAATCGACTATCAATTTGGCTAAATCGGCCACATACACAAAACTGACTTTCTGCGGTTTGCGTCCAAGGTAGGTTTCCACCCCAATGTTTAGATTGCGGAAAAAATGCAACAAATCTTTTTCGCGCGGCCCATACACCGCCGTAGGCCGAAATATCAAGTAGTTCAGACCAGAAATGGCTTGCAAATATTCTTCGGCTTT
>JBIKRJ010000186.1:0-4574 GCA_044349205.1 Cytophagales bacterium
GCGTTCACCGTTATAGCTGAAGTAGTCCTTGTACAGCTGTTGCCGTCGGTAAAAGTGAAGGTGGCGGTGCCTCCTGATACCCCCGTCACAGCGCCTGCATTAGTCACGGTAGCTACGGCCGCGTTGCTACTGGCCCAAGTACCACCCGTAGTCGGCGA
The DNA here is from genome assembly GCA_044349205.1 of Cytophagales bacterium. GTDB lineage: Bacteria > Bacteroidota > Bacteroidia > Cytophagales > UBA9547 > UBA9547. The sequence goes on from JBIKRJ010000186.1 coordinate 159, forward strand.
CAAGGCCGAAGTGCCGTTTACACAGATGGGGTTAGTTCCCGTGATGCTCACTGTAGGCAAAGCGTTCACCGTTATAGCTGAAGTAGTCCTTGTACAGCTGTTGCCGTCGGTAAAAGTGAAGGTGGCGGTGCCTCCTGATACCCCCGTCACAGCGCCTGCATTAGTCACGGTAGCTACGGCCGCGTTGCTACTGGCCCAAGTACCACCCGTAGTCGGCGACAAGGCCGAAGTGCCGTTTACACAGATGGGGTTAGTTCCCGTAATGCTCACTGTAGGCAAAGCGTTCACCGTTATAGCTGATGTAGTCCTTGTACAGCTGTTGCCGTCGGTGAAGGTAAAGGTGGCAGTGCCTGCCGAAACACCTGTTACCGCACCCGCATTGGTTACCGTGGCTACGGCCGCGTTGCTGCTCGCCCAAGTACCACCCGTAGTCGGCGACAAGGCCGAAGTGCCGTTTACACAGATGGGGTTAGTTCCCGTGATGCTCACTGTAGGCAAAGCGTTCACCGTTATAGCTGAAGTAGTCCTTGTACAGCTGTTGCCGTCGGTGAAGGTAAAGGTGGCAGTGCCTGCCGATACGCCTGTTACCGCACCCGCATTGGTTACAGTGGCTACTGCCGAATTGCTGCTCGCCCAAGTACCACCCGTAGTCGGCGACAAGGCCGAAGTGCCGTTTACACAAATGGGATTAGTACCTGTGATGCTTACAGTAGGCAAAGCGTTCACCACGAAATTAATGGTATCTTCTCTATAACATGTGCTGTTGCCAATATTCCCGTCTTCTGCTCGCAATATCCACACACCATTGTCGGCAGCTGTTAGCGTTTTTGAAGTTACCGTAGTACCAGAAGTGTATGTAGGTGTAGTTCCTGCTTTATAAATGGAATGAAAAAAGCCATTTTGGGCTGTACCGCTAGTGGTAATGGTACCATTGAGGGTTGCCAAAGTACCAGTGGCAGTACATACTGAGATACGCTTTGGTTTGCCAGCCACAGGTGTAGGAGTAGAGGTAGCCAAAGAAAGAGCAGTAGGTCTGTTACACGGAGGGCATTTTTTATATACTTTCACTTCTATCCTACCACATGTATAGGTGGTAGGTTTTTCTAATTGAATGTTGAAAAAAGCTCCATACTCGTTGTCAGCACCATTGTCAAATTTCTCGTTTCCAACCAACCAGATATTATTGCCACCAAAAGAATCTTTGTAAGGCCATGTAGGGGCACAATTGAAATAAGAGGCTGAATAGCCACTATTAGAACTGACAATAAATTTCAACCAAACTAACTTACCCCGGGAAGATCCAGTGAGGGTTCTATTGATTGGAATCGTGTAATTTGCTGCTGGCGCATCATTTCCTGCAATACCAAAACTAAGGGGAAAAGCAGCACCCCTCGTAATCTCGGCTGTTAAATCAGGTACCTCATTACCATTAAATAACTTGCTTCCGTAAAAAACAGGGGTAAGTGTAACGTTAACTAGCCCGAAAAAAGGATCCAACCTCACACTCACGCTTTTAATGGTCGTGTTCTGGAATACATTGAATCTCATGGAAGTTTTTGACAAATCATTGGATTGGCCAGCACAAGGTGGACTTGCAGGGCCAACTGTACCCGGAAAAACACTTGCATCTTCTACATACACCGAATACTGGTCAGTACCTGTATTTGAAGTACTTGTCAGCGGTATTGTCAAAGAAACATCTGTACCAGAGGCCACAGCACCAGTCAGTTTAGTGGTGGAAGTTGGCGTGGAATACCAATTGAATGTGCCGCCAGCTGGTACATTTTTAATTTTGAATTCGCCGTTTGCACCGCAATAGGTATTGACTAAAGTATCAATAGGCGTTTTGGCTGGATTCACATAAATTGAATCAACAGCCTTTTTACAAGGAGCACACGTATTGATAGAACGGGTATCAATTATTTCTACTTTATACTTGCCAAACCCCGTTATAGGCAGGTATGATTTTCCAATAGCCAAATTGGCAGAAGCTGTCACGTCTACCCCATCTTTAAACCATTTGTAAGTATAAGTAGAACCCTCACTACCTGCAAAAAGTGTGTCTTTGTAAGTAGGACATTTTACCAAAGTATCGATACCAAAATCGGATATAGGACATGGATCGGCAACATCGCATGTAGGAATTTTGAATTTTGTCAATGTGCTGCGATCTACAACATCTCCCAAACCAAGCTGACCAAGGTTATTTTTACCCGCAACCCATACCGATCTTACTTTGGTAATGGAGTCGATGGTAATGACATAAGTAACAAAATCACCATCGGAAACACCTACTACATCAAGATTCTTAAATGTTTTGTTGGCAACAGGATCAAAAAAGTTCGTCACGAAGCGAGGTGATTTTACATCGGCACCTACAGCACCCAGTGCCAATTGTGCGTCTTTCCCTCCCCAAGTCATTAAATAGCCTTTGTTGTTTATTTTCACCACGGCCATAGAATGATATTGACCTGCCGAAAGTGCTATTACATTTGACAAATATTGATCTCCGAGAATCGTTTGCGCTTCGCCTGCCAACACTTTGGTGGCAAAATCTCTGTTGTTGTATCCTCCAATAGGATTTCCCCTTTGCCCACCACCCCAGTCGCCCCCAACCGACCACAAAAAGCCCGTTTTGTCGAGAAACAAACCGTGGGTATCGCCACCCGTAATCATGACCACATTATTTAAAGGACCATCGGCCACATTATCTCCATTAGTGTCCACTTGTACTTTTACCGCCGCATTCTGATTGGCAGAACAGCCATTACAACCCAAAGGCACATTAGAGTCATTTCTTCCCCAGGACCACACTTGGCCATCGCTTGTAAGGGCATAGCAGGCATAATCTTGAGCATCTACCGCTATAACATCAGTTAAAATTTGACCATTGTCTTTTCTCCTTACAAAAACAGGCGTGTTGCTGAAAGAAACTGCTGAATTGGCACCAAGCTGACCGAAGTTATTTGCACCCCAAGACATCAATCGTCCATCATTCAAAATGGCATAAGATTGGGAAGTACCTGAGGTTACATATTTCACACCTGTAAGAAAAGTACTTGGGTCGTTTTGCTGTCCTGTTCTAACTTTTACAGGCACAGCACTTGCCGCCGCACACGGCGAACCTGGCGCAGCCGATTGACCACCTCCTGTACCATTTCCCAACTGTCCATCGCAGTTTGCACCCCAAGTCCATACCGTTTTGTCACAAGCCAATGCGACCACATGCGAACCAGAACCAGCATCTATCGATTCAACATCGGGTAAAGCAGGAGAGTTTACCAACACGGGTGAAGTTCTAATTCCACCAAATGAACCAATACCCAACTGTCCATCGGAATTGCTACCCCAAGTATAGACCTCGCCATTTGCACAAATAACTGCAGAAAAGGCATTTCCACCCGATATGTAAAAATTTTGAGCCTTTGCCCAGTAAAAGGAAGAAGCTATAATTAGTGCAATAAGACTACTTTTTTTCATTTATGTTAGCGATTTTGAAATTTCAATTTGGAAAACAGGCCGAAAATTATTCAATAATTCTATTCATCGTGATGCTTTGTGATAAAAAACACGTGTCTCATTCGATTGTTGCTGAACAATCTTTGGGGGTTTCAAGATGGTCCCAATTTTCTAGGCTTTTCGACTGCCTATACGAAGAATAATGTTTTTGAAGAATTATGAATTTTAAGCAGCTCTCAACTTGAGTAATAGTGTAAAAGAGAAACTTATAATATGGCAAATAAGATAAGCCAAATGCGAAGGAAATATTTTTTTTCATAGTTAGACCCTTGTCACAATACCATATATATGCCAAAGCAAAAGTATGTAACTCACAAAACTATGATTTTTTAAGGGAAAAATATGATTAAGCAACCAAGATTAAAATATTACAAAAAAATATATTGATGTTTTAAAACCTAAATACCCCTATTCTTAATCTTTATAAGTTGTCTAAGAATTTTCAGCAATTTGACTAAAATCAAATTGCTGAAATATATTCTTTAGGTGTGCAAAACAGCAACCTTTAAAAGATTACTCCTGAAAAAAGCTTACTGGATAATAGTAAGCGGCCCAGAGATGGTCTGGTCGGTGTTGTCGGGGCTACCCGACAGTTCGAGCAGATAGTAGTAGGTTCCCGCGGGCAATACCGAGCCGTTGTAAGTCCCGTCCCAAGGCACCTTGTAGCCTTCCAGGTCTTGGAACACCTGCGCGCCCCAGCGGTTGAACACCCTGACAGACACTTTGGCGTACTTGAGGATGCCCACCAGCTTCCAGGTGTCGTTGAGCCCGTCGCCGTTGGGCGTGAAGGCGTTGGGCGCCTTCAGCGGCAGGGTGTTGAACACCTTCAGCGAGGCCAGCGTGCGGCATCCGGGGCCACCGGGCTTGCCCGTACCAATTTCCAATGCGTAGTCGGCC
>JBIKRJ010000188.1:0-4563 GCA_044349205.1 Cytophagales bacterium
TTCTTCCCCTTTTGGTGTTCTTCCAGCTCTTCGACATCTTTTTTTAAAAAAATTTGAAACCCACAATTTTAACAATATTACAAGTGAAGTGTAGGCTGGTCAAGATGTTAGCGTAGCGCATCTTGTCCCACAGATAAAAAAGGATATTTATCCACTTTATAAACCTGTAACCACCCCTAAAAATCAGACGGTTTAAACTGGATTAAAATTCTTAATTTTAAATTGAAAGACATAAAAAAGACACGATTTACGGAGGCCCCATCCCCTTTCATCCAAAAAGCCTACAAATAAAAAAGTCCCCGCTTCTGGCGGGGACGCAAACAAAATCGTGAAACCACTACCCTACTCACAATGCACGTGCGCGTGTTCTTCCTTAAACGATTCCCTCGGTTTTAAATTCAAGGTTTCAAACATCAGCTTGTCCTGATCCACGTCTGGGTTGGGGGTGGTTAACAGTCTATCGCCGGCAAAGATAGAATTGGCACCCGCCATGAAACACATCGCTTGCTCTTCCATCGTCATCTGCACACGACCTGCCGAAAGCCTTACCATGGCCCTAGGCATGATAATACGTGCGGTCGCAATCATACGCACCATGTCCCAAATGGGAACTCGTGGCTGGTTTTCCAAAGGCGTACCTTCTACTGGCACCAAAGCATTCACTGGCACCGATTCAGGATGCTCGGGCAGGGTTGAAAGCGTATGCAGCATTCCAATACGGTCTTCTACTTTTTCACCCAAACCTATGATGCCTCCCGAACATACCGAAAGTCTCGCTTTACGCACATTCTCCAATGTGTCAATGCGGTCATCGTAGGTACGGGTGGTAATAATGTCGGAATAATATTCTTCGCTGGTGTCCAAATTGTGGTTGTAGGCATACAAACCAGCTTCTTTCAATTTCTCGGCTTGTTCTTGGGTAAGCATACCCAAGGTACAGCATACCTCCAAACCAATATCATTCACCCCTTTCACCATTTCCAACACCTTGTCGAAATCGCGATTGTCGCGCACCTCGCGCCAGGCGGCTCCCATACAAAAACGAGTACTGCCGTTGTCTTTGGCTTGTTGGGCTATTTCCAAAACCTCTTTGGGCTCCATTAGCTTCTGCACTTTCACGTTTGTGTGGTAGCGAGCGGCTTGTGGACAATAACTACAATCTTCGGCACAACCCCCTGTTTTAACCGACAGCAATGTGCACACCTGCACTTCTTGTGGGTCGTTGTATTGGCGATGGACAGTGGCCGCCTGATAAATGAGTTCAAAAATGGGCTGATGGTATATCGTGCTTATTTCCTCCCTTGTCCAGTCATTGCGAATTTCCATGTTATTGTATTTGAATCTCGAATGGCATACGTGCTTGAATGCCATTGTATTTTTGAATTAGCAGTTTATATTTTTTTTCCAATGCAAATGTAGCAGATGATTGGGTGAAGAATGCATCAATGGCCGTTTCAGTCTCATGAAAAAACCGCTCGAAAAAACTTTTCCTTCGAGGCAAATACTCAATCTCATAATCTTCTCCAAGCTGCGCCGCTTTTGCTGCAAGTTGAATTGCTTTGTCGAAATCGCCCAATACATCGACCAGACCATTTTTTTTGGCTTGTTCTCCTGTCCATACCCTGCCAGACGCTACTTTGGCCAAGTCTTCATATTTCATATTCCTGCCTTGGGCAGCTTTTTTTACAAAATCGGTATAAATATCTTCCACTTCATTTTGAATAATGTTGCGTTCGTAGTCGGTCAATGGTCTTGCAATGGTTCCTACATCAGAAAATTTTCCTGTTTTAACTCCATCAAATGTCACTCCCAACTTATTCTTGAAAAAATCTTGAGCGTTTAACAAAACGCCAAAAACGCCTATTGAACCAGTGATGGTATTGGGTTGCGCCACAATGGTATCGGCTGCCATGGCCATGTAATAACCACCCGAAGCCGCTACGTCGCCCATGCTGGCAATCACCGGTTTAGCATTTGCCGCCAAGGCTACCTCACGCCACATTACATCCGAAGCCATAGAACTACCTCCAGGTGAATTGATGCGCAAAACTATTGCCTTCACTTCTTCATCCTGACGGGCATTGCGCAATACTTCGGCTATTTGGTCTGAGCCAATCGTTTCTTCGTTGCCCCTACCCGACACAATGTCTCCTTGTGCTACTATCACGGCTATTTTGTTCTTCTTACTCTTTTCTTCTTTGTCAGCTTCTTCTTGTTCAGCTACTTTACCAGCATACTTTTCGTAGCCTACAAAATGAATTTCCTCTTTCTTTTCAACACCAAGCTTGTTTTTGATTGCGTCTTCTACCTGATCGTAGTAATATAGTCTATCGGCCAAACCATAACGAACCGCATCGGCGGGTTTGTGCACCAACATGGAATCGGCAATGTGTTGCAATGTTGCCAAGGGCAATTTGCGTGCATTCGCAATATTTGCATACATCGTATTTTGAATGCTTTGCAAAAAAGAAAGGGTTTGTTCGCGGCTTGCAGCACTCATCTTGTCGAAAATGAGCGGTTCTACCGCACTTTTATAATCGCCTACCTTGAATATCTCGGGCTTCAAATCTAGCTTTTCAAGCGTTCCTTTGAAAAACAGATATTCCGATTTCAACCCATTGAATTCCAACAAACCAGAAGGATTCAGATAAATACTATCGGCAGCGGTAGAAAGGTAATAAGCCCCCTCAGACAAAGTTTCACTATAAGCATATACAAACTTGCCCGATGTTTTGAAATCTAACAAAGCTTTGCGAATTTCTTCAATTGTGGCATACCCGGCCTGTAGTGAGGAAAGATTCAGGAATATTCCTTTAATCTTCTCGTCAGATTTGGCGGTGCGGATGGCCTGCTTTATTTCTATCAAACCCATATTTCCTACTTCCGATACAGGCAAGTCTAAATTGGCAAGCGGATTTTCTTTTTCTCTTTCTAGTATAGGTTTGTCGAAAGTTAATTTCAGGACGGTTTTTTCATGCAACGGAATCAAATCACTGGACTGAAACCCTGCGACAAGTACGATTATGATAAATATGAGCAGGAAAAACGAAAGAAGTAACGCTAAAAAAGTGGCAAGAAATGTTTTAAAGAATGACCACATGTATTTGTGCTGAATTGGATTTTGAACAAAAATAACAGAAAATCATTGGCCAACCGCCATAGCTCAGATTAAATCGAAGTATCTACAATGTGTCTTTCTTAATGCCTTTGATACGGCTTATCAGCTCATTAAACGATTTTTTGTTCCATTCGAAGTTGGGCATATGTTTTTCAATTTCCACTACGCCATTGTGTTGCTTTATTTCCCATTGCATGATAAAATCGCCATTACCATTTACCAAAGAACCAGCTTTTCCAAAACGCAAGTCATTCAAATACAATTTATTGTCTTTACGAGTAAAAACATAATACCCATCCGAAAACCAGCTTAGTCTTTTGATGGGAAATGTTTTTTTTAGTTGGTCTAAACCCTTATCATTTTTCGGGAAATACATAAATGCCATTTTGTTGTGGTCGTCGTACCAACTGTAGTAACCATAATAAAAACCCTCTTTTTCTTCGGCAATCATGTACCACATTATATTTTGCAAAGGCATCGGATTGGTCATGTATCGCTGATATGCAATACCTTTTTTTTCCATGGCGTCTTCAAACACCGTTCCAACATATAATTTATTGGCTAAAGTAAAGACCAAGTAAGCATGGCTCAACACGATGCCAATTTTGTTAAATGTGCTCCTTGTGTTTTTTTTACGATTCAAAAACATGGCCACAGCCAAAAACAACAACATGGGCAATGTGTAGCAGGGGTCAACAATAAAAATACTGTTGAAAGCTACCCTATAATTGGAAAAAGGAAGAAAAAGCTGTGTGCCATAGTTGGTAAAGGCATCCAAAAGGGGATGCGTGAATAGCGACAGGAAGCATAAAAAAGTCCACTCTTTCCAATTGGCTTCTTTTTTTCGATAAAAAACCGAAATAAGGTAGCCCAACAAGGGTGATAAAAGAAAAGAAAAGAAAATGGAATGGGAAAAGCCCCGATGAGAGCCCAATTCTTGCAAGTCAGTCAGAAAAGGATTGGCCAAAACATCCAAATCGGGGATGGTACCACAAATAGCGCCCCAGAGTGCTGCTTTATTACCCACTTTTTTGCCCAAAGCAAGTTCTGCAACGGCAGCACCTAAAACAATTTGGGTTAGGGAATCCATTTTGGGTTTGAGTGAAAGAGTGGGTATGGGTGTTTAAGCGCCAGTTTACAAACTCAAGTTTAGTTGACAACGTTCCCCTTCCAATTTATGGAGATCTGTTTCGACGGAAAGACTTGTACGTGCATTGTCCAGCTCGTCGCCATAATTGTTTTTCAATTCTTTGCGCTTTATAGATTCCAAGAAACGCCTTACCTCCTCGCGATTCTCCAATATAAGGCCAGGCACTTTGGTAGGTCGCCCTTCATCATTTTTAGCCACCATAGTAAAATAAGAAGTATTGGTATGTTTCACAGTGGCATTCCTTACATCTTCTGAAATTACTTTGATACCTACCACCATGGAAGTATTTCCCACA
>JBIKRJ010000187.1:0-4563 GCA_044349205.1 Cytophagales bacterium
ACCGACTGCTGTAGCCCAACACTTCGGCGATTTTTTTCTTGAATGACAGTAAGTAACCCAAAATGTGTGGAAAAAATATACACTATTCAATTTCCCCAAGTAAGGTAAATTGATGAAATTTAACAAAAAATTGACCTAAATCCCTCAAAAATTATTCGATTTTCTCTCTTCAATCGCTATTATTACAGCCAAATAGGTAAAGCAAATGAAAACAATACTTGTTCCCACCGATTATTCCGAAAATGCGCGTCACGCATTACGCTTTGCATTGTATCTCAACGAAACCACACCTTTCCATATAGTGTTGCTACACTTGGGTGAAATTTTGATTCCTACCAGCACACCCCACCATTTGTACAAAGAAATTTACGATGAGCAAGTAGAAATTAGACTTTCTGAACTAAAAAACGAGACTACTAAAGTGCTACAAAGCATGGAATTGCCCAATAGTGGCAAACACATAGAATATGTACTGAAAGACGGCGGCGACTTGGCAGATGCGGTGGTGGAAACCCTGAACGAAAAGCACATAGACCTAGTGTTGATGGGTACTCGTGGTGCCAGCGGACTGAAAAAGTTTTTTTTGGGAAGCAACACAGCCCACATTATCGAAAAAGCCAATGTACCCGTGCTGGCCATACCCGAAGACTACCAGTTTGCACCTATCAGAAAGATAGCCTATGCTTCCGATTTGAAAGACGTGATTGAAGAAGTGAGAGATTTGGTGCCTTTTGCCAAATTATTTCATGCTGCCATCGAAATTTTCCATGTATTCCCAAGCTATCCACAATGGGTCGATCCTTCTGAAAAAACCATAGAAAAAATAACGAAAGAACTGGAAGCAGCCTATCACGGACAAAAATTTCATGTGCACGTGGTGCAAACCTACAAGGAAAACGAAGTAGTGTATGGCATCGAAAAGTTTGTCAAAAGCTTCAAACCCGAAATGCTGGCCATGTTTACCGTGAAACGCAACTTTTTCGACAAACTATTTGACGGCAGCCTTACAGAAGAAGTGGCTCACAGCACTAGTATACCACTTCTTACCCTAAAGAAAGACTAAACAAGAGAGGTTTTTTTTATAAATATTGTAGGTTTTTATTTCTACACCACCTCCCAAAACTTCAAACTTCTAAATTTGCTCTCCTCCCCCAAACTCGATATTCTTGCCCTGGCCGCACATCCCGACGATGTCGAGATTTCTTGCGCCGGTACTTTGGTACTGCATGTAGCAAAAGGATACAAAGTGGGCATAGTCGATTTGACCAAAGGTGAAATGGGTACGCGCGGCACACCCGAAATACGCATGAAGGAAGCGGAAGAGGCTTCCCGCGTTTTGGGGCTAAGCGTGAGATACAATATGGGCTTGCCCGATTGTTTTTTTCAGAACGACCCCGAAAGCCAAAAAGCCCTAATAACCCAAATTCGTCGATTTCGTCCCGAAATAGTGCTGTGCAATGCTCCAGACGACCGCCACCCCGACCATGGCAAGGGAGCCTCTTTGGAAATGGATAGTTGTTTTTTTGCTGGCCTGCCAAAAGTGGAAACCTGGTGGGAAGGTAAAAAACAAGAGGCTTGGCGCCCCAAACACGTGTATCATTACATGCAAGACCGTTTGTTTATACCCGATTTTGTCTTCGATATCACGCCGTTTTGGGAAGAAAAACGCAAAGCATTGAAAGCTTTCGGAAGCCAGTTTTACGATCCCAATAGCAAAGATCCTGAAACCTACATTTCCACCACTGCCTTTTGGGAATTTTTGGAAGGAAGAGCCCGCGAAATGGGCCACTACATAGGTGCGCACTATGGCGAGGGCTTTCAAAAAACAAAAATGTTGGGGGTACAAGATTTCTTCGACCTGGGATAAAGTTCGATTTTTTGCCTGCCTTTCTATCTTTAATTTTCCCTAATTTGCGGGGGCAAAAATTTTCCCCATGAGTGAGACACTACGTATAGCCATCCAAAAATCGGGCCGACTGAGCGAAGATTCCCTGAATTTGATAAAAGAATGCGGAATAGATTTCAACAAAAGTGACAACAAACTCACTTCGAAAGCATTCAATTTCCCTATCGAATTTTTGTTTTTGCGCGACGACGACATTCCGGGTTATGTAGAAGATGCCGTGGCCGACATTGGGATAGTGGGCGAAAATGTTTTAGCCGAAAAAGGCAAAGAAGCCGATGTGGTGGAAAAACTTGGTTTTTCGAAATGCCGCCTTTCTATTGCCGTGCCAAAAGATTTTCCTTACAAGGGCATCGCATCTCTCGCTGGAAAAAGCATTGCTACTTCTTACCCCAAAATACTTGGCGATTATCTGAAAAAAAACAAGGTAAATGCCGAAATACATGAAATAAGCGGTTCGGTAGAAATCGCCCCCAACATAGGACTAGCCCAGGGCATTTGCGATTTGGTGAGTTCGGGCAGTACACTCATTAGCAACGGATTGAAAGAAACCGAAGTAATATTGGAGTCACAAGCCCTGCTTATTGCCAACAAAAATCTTTCGAAAGCTAAAAAGTCGCTGGTAGAGCAGTTACTTTTTCGTATCAAATCGGTACAAAGAGCCAAAAATTCGAAATATATCCTATTGAATGCCCCTGCAAATTCGGTCGATACCATTATTGGATTGCTGCCTGGCGTGAAAAGCCCCACCGTGATGCCTTTGGCCCAAGAAGGCTGGGTGTCGCTTCACTCGGTAGTGAAAGAAAATGAATTTTGGGAAATAGTGGAAAAATTAAAAGCAGCCGGCGCAGAAGGAATATTGGTTATGCCAATAGAAAAAATAGTCATTTAGCGTATGGCTTCCGTTTCTTAGTCATAACGCCTTTTCTACCAAAACAACAAACAAGAAACTAAGAACTAGAAACTAATCAAATGAACATCGTCCGCCACCCCTCCCCTTCCGAGTATGCCATGCTTTTGGCTCGACCTGTCGAAAACCTTGTTGCGATAGAACGAAAAGTAGAACCCATTTTGGAAGCCGTGCGTACTTTGGGCGATGCTGCACTGTTAGAACTTAGCCACAAATTCGACGGACATAGTCTAGACACGCTAGCCGTATCGGAAGCCGAAATGCAAGAGGCCAGCGCACAGGTTTCTGAAGAACTAAAAAAAGCCATTCAAACAGCTGCACACAACATTCGTAGTTTTCACCAAACCCAAAAAGAAGAACCCCACCGCAAAGAAACTATGCCCGGAGTAAGCTGTTGGCGCAAAAGCATAGGAATTCAAAAAGTTGGCCTTTACATTCCGGGGGGAACTGCCCCTTTGTTTTCTACCGTGCTCATGCTGGGAATTCCTGCTCAAATAGCTGGTTGTCAAGAAATAGTGCTTTGTTCCCCTGCCAATAACCGAGGTAAACTGCACCCCGCCATTTTGTACACGGCACAACTTCTAGGGATTTACTCTGTGTTCAAAATTGGAGGTGCGCAAGCCATTGGCGCTATGGCTTTTGGAACAGAAACAGTTCCACAGGTATATAAAATTTTTGGTCCGGGAAACCAGTATGTGACTGCTGCCAAACAGTTGGTCACCAAATTCGGCACTGCCATCGACATGCCCGCAGGACCTTCTGAAGTAATGCTAGTAGCCGACGAAAATGCTCCTCCCTCGTTCATAGCCGCCGACCTGCTTTCGCAAGCCGAACATGGCCCCGATAGCCAAGTACTGTTGGTCACAATGTACGAAAGCATCATAGAAAAAGTACAAGAAGAAATTCAAAGCCAAATAACACTTTTGCCACGCGCCGAAACTGCCCATAAAGCCTTGGAAAACAGCAAAATGCTATTGGTAAAAAGCGAAGATGAAATCGTGGATATCGTAAATGCCTACGCCCCCGAGCACCTCATTCTTGCCCTTGCCCAACCCGATGCTCTTGCCCAAAAGGTGCAAAATGCAGGGTCGGTATTCTTGGGTTATTATAGTCCCGAATCGGTGGGCGACTATGCCTCGGGCACCAACCATACCTTGCCTACCAACGGCTATGCCCGTGCTTACAGCGGCGTTTCGGTAGATAGTTTTGTGAGAAAAATCACTTTTCAGAAACTAAGCGCCGAAGGCATCAAAAATTTAGGCCCCACAGTAGAGGTGATGGCCGAAAACGAACAGCTGCAGGCACATAAAAACGCCGTTACTGTTCGGCTAAATACTTTGTAAATCAGATTTTTGAGTCAGAAATAAAAACTTATCTTCACACATCAACCGCTTATTGCCTTTTCGTATTTTTCCAAGGCACGCTGAAAATATGGCGACTTTAAACACACTTTTTGGAAAAGAAAAATCCCAAAAATGGCAAACATTATGCCCAGCAACACATCGATGACATAGTGATGGTTGGTGTAAACCGCGGCAAACCAAATGCCTAACATCACAAAAGCAAAAAAGACGCTACATGCTACTTTTCGGATTTTAAGCCCGTAGTACAGCACCAAAACAGGATAGGAAGAATGTAAAGAAGGTACTGCGGCAAACACATTGGAACTTTTGGAGTAAATAGTTTTAAAAATAGGAACCTGAAAGAAGGCATCGAAACGCGCGAGTCCTGCACTATCACCTTTTGTGGT
>JBIKRJ010000247.1:0-3233 GCA_044349205.1 Cytophagales bacterium
CGAGCGACATTGGGGGTGGCTGCCCCCCTATTGAAACAGAACATGGTTGGGTCTTCATTTACCACGGCGTGCGCACTGCCCCCCAAGGCAACATCTATTCGGCGTGTGTGGCACTGTTGGATTTAAACGATCCGAGTAAAGAACTTTCCCGCTTGCCCTACCCTCTCTTCTCGCCCGAAATAGATTGGGAAATAAACGGCGAGGTAAATAATGTATGCTTCCCTACCGGCACGGCGCGTTTTGGCGACACGCTATTTATTTACTACGGAGCCGCCGACGAGAGAATCGCCTGTGCATCGGTCAATTTCCATCATTTAGTTACCGAATTATTAGACAACACCACCAAACTGTAATTAACAATGAAAAATGCTTTCATGTATTCATTTGGTTTAGAAACGAATGAAATAGAGCCGAAAAACGGATTACGAAACATTTCGGAGGAAGAATCTTCGATGGCAACCAAAAGCCCCATAAAGCCCGAAATTCTATTTTTCAGTTCGTATCCACCACGCGAGTGTGGCATTGCCACCTATACCCACGATTTGGTCAAAGCCTTAGGTAACAAATTTGGACAAGCTATTAAACTGAGTGTGTGCGCTTTGGAAACGGGAAAAACCGATTATGTGTACCCAAAGGAAGTGACGCACCAACTCGACACCAGCAAGGAAGAATCGTATAAATCATTGATATACAGCATAAACAAAAACGAATCCTTGCATACAGTGGTGATACAACATGAATTCGGTTTGTTTTATGTTGAAGACAAAAATTGGCTGTCGGAATTTCTTAACTACCTCAACAAACCCATCGTCATGGTTTTTCATACCGTATTGCCACGTCCGGAATTAGAAAAGAAAGCAGAAGTAAAAAACATGGTTTCGGCCTGCGAGTCGGTTATTGTCATGACCCAAAATGCGGCCAAAATTTTAGAATACGATTACGAAATAGAAGCAAATAAAATACATGTGATTGCCCACGGTACGCATTTAGTCACCCATGCAAACAAAACAGCACTGAAAGAAAAATATGGCCTGCAAAACAAAAAAGTATTGTCCACATTTGGACTGCTAAGTTCGGGGAAAAGCATCGAAACCACCTTGGACTCATTGCCTGCCATTATTCAGAAACATCCCGACGTTTTATTTCTTATCATAGGCAAAACCCATCCATCGGTCGTAATAGCCGAGGGAGAAAAATACCGCGATACTCTAGTAGTCAAAGTGAAAACCAAAAAATTGGAAAAACATGTGAAATTCATCAACAACTACGTTTCGCTACCCCAATTGCTAGAATATTTACAACTAACCGACATCTACCTATTCACTTCAAAAGACCCCTACCAAGCCGTAAGTGGCACTTTTTCTTATGCCATGAGCTGTGCCTGCCCCATCATTTCCACTCCTATCCCACATGCCCTCGAAATGTTGGGCGAAAACACGGGGCTCATCGTCGATTTTCAAGATTCGGGACAATTGACCCAGAGCACTATTCGATTGCTGGACGACGAGCAATTGCGTTCGCACATCAGCCTAAATGCTCTACAAAAAAGCATCGCAACCGCTTGGGAAAATTCGGCATTGGCACACGCCCAATTGTTTGAAAACATGACAGGAAAATCTATTCCATTGACGTACCAATTACCTCCACTCAACCTTGCGCATTTTCGACGCATGACCACCTCTTTTGGCATAATTCAATTTGCAAAAATCAACGAACCCGACCTAGAATCTGGCTATACGCTCGACGACAATGTGAGGGCACTGCTTGCCATGTGCATGCATTTCGAGCAAACAGGTGAAAAAGAAGACCTACGATACATTCAAATTTTCTTGAACTTCATCTCGCATTGTATGAGGCCAAACGGGTATTTGCTAAACTATGTGAATGCCAACAAAGAATTTACAGCACAAAACGAAACCACCAACCTGGCGGACTCCAACGGCCGTGCCATTTGGGCATTGGGTTATTTGGTTTCCTTACATAGCAAACTCCCCAACCGATTGATCACACAAACAGAAAATATAATAAATACTGTTTTGCCAAGAATCGAAATGATGTTTTCTACACGCGCTATGGCATTTGCCATAAAAGGCTTGGGGTATTGTTATCAAAAAACCATGTCTCAAGTACACTATTCTTCTGTTAAAATGCTGGCCAACAGACTAGTCTCCATGTACAAACACGAATCGGAAAAGGATTGGGAATGGTACGAGAGTTATTTGACATACGGCAATAGCGTACTACCAGAAGCCATGCTTTATGCCTGGAAAGTGACAGGCGAACCACTCTATAAGGTAATAGCCAAAACTTCTTTCGACTTCTTGCTGAAAAATACCTTTAAGGAAGAATGCATCAAAGTCATTTCCAACAAAAGCTGGATGAAAAAAGGTCAGCTATCGCACCATTTCGGCGAACAACCCATCGATGTGGCCTATACCATTTTGGCACTGGCCAATTTTTATGAGGTTTTCCAACAGCAAGACTATTTACAAAAAATGAAGATAGCCTTCGACTGGTTTTTGGGCAAAAACCACTTAAGGCAAGTCATTTACAATCCCGCTACAGGTGGTTGTTTCGACGGATTGGAAGAAACCCAAATAAATTTGAATCAAGGGGCAGAATCGACTATTTGCTACCTTTTGGCCCGAATAACCATGGAAAAATATCACAATTTGATTGAGGCCTCTTTAGAAACTATACCAAACTTAGGTTAACACGAAATCTCAACGAAATATTCTAAAAAATAAAAATACCACAACTTATTGTATAGCAATTTATTGAGGCTTTTTCATTGTAGACTTCACAGACAAAATCTCACACCCACATCACCCTCTTTTGAGCGAATCGGAAAACCAACAACAAAAGAAAAAGAATCACTGCCGAATGGTATTTTAAATTTCGTTTAGAATAGACTCGGAGAGTGGTTTATCTCTGAATCCCTGAACAAAAGGATAGGAAAGTGCACGTTTTAAATCTCTTTCGTCTAGAGTGGAAGAGAGCATATACACTTTGGTATGATTAAAAAATGCGGGTTCAAAATCATTTAATTGTTCTAGAAATTCAAAACCATTCATTTCTGGCATACGAATATCTAGCAAGATATAATCTGGGCATTTTTCACCGTTTGTTATGCAACCTTTCAAATAATCAAGGGCTTCTGAAGCTGAATTGTATGCCAAAACTTCAGCTTCAGGACTAAAATTATGAATTACTGTATCATGTATGTAATTAAA
>JBIKRJ010000190.1:0-4550 GCA_044349205.1 Cytophagales bacterium
GCCTCCTTCTATGATGACGCTTGTGCGAAGGTGTACCAAAAGCTCTAAATAAGCCTCGGCATAGTTGAAAAAGAAAAGACGGTCTTTGTATTTGTCGCTATTCAACAACATACTAGGTGACTTGAAAGGATCGAAACCCACCCGTATGGCGTCAAGGCTAAGCTGGTTTACAAACTGCCCTTGGGCAACGTTTGGCATACACAACTTACCTATAAATAGCAGCAGAAAAATTCTTAATGCCATAACAGGAGCTAAATTTGGTGTCTTCGGAATTGGTAATGCATTTTTGAATTAGTGAGTCAGAAAGCGTTGTTGTTGGAGAAAATGTCAGTTCATTGAAATTTACTTTAAAAGAACGATTGCCTTTGACCAATTCGGTACTATACTTTATTGTAATGCTGTCTTTTTTACTTCCTTTTTCAAAGTAAAATTTACCAGATGTGGTTTGAACATTTAGCGGTAGTTGTATACCATTAGCATTGCTAATATCTTTGATGGGGGTGTTGAATTGATTGTATATGCGGTCATATGGATTTTTTACTAACGAGTCTTTGCAAGTCAAAACGCCTAACGTGTCACGCGAACAAACTGTATCCACTACAAAAAGAGTAAAAGGTCTTGTACCCCATACCAAAAAGCCCTCGTTGCCATCGCAACCGTCCGAAGCATTTGAGATACAATTTCTTGTGAAATGTTTGAAGGAGGTTTTGAGTCTGTAAATATTGTAAAAGACCTCAAATTGATTTTTTGCAGGCCCAACCGAGCGTCTGTAATAGGCTACAATCGTATCGGTTTTGGTGTCGGTTTGAAAGAAAAATAGGCTTGAATCCGCATTGATATTCAAAGGCAGTGGAATGCCGTCGGGCTGGTTGCTTATGTCTCCTAAATCGGGTCTTGTAACTCCCCAAGCCCTGTTAAAGGGTACTTGTACCAACTCGCCTGTGTTGTTTTCCAGTACATAAAGGGTGAAAGGCTTTTCAGAATCTACTTCAGTAGTTATTTTCTTGCAACCCCCAAAAAGGACTACCAATAAGACGTATATGAGTAAAGTATTTTTCATCAGTCTTGTAGGGGTTCAACGATCACCTTACATACGCATCGGAAGCCAAGCCATTTTTCTGGCTTTTCGTAGGCGATAGCATTTTTAATCTTTGATTCGGGCAAATAGCTGGCATAGCTACCGCCTTTGCTTTTCCCTTTTTCTTTTACCATTTCTGCCACATTGCCTATTAGGTTGTAAAAACCTTGCTTGTTGGGTGAATTGGAGAAACATTCTGCTGGTGCTTTTTTCGGATTTCCCGATTTGGTCATTAAATTAAAAAGTGCCAAAGTATCGCTTCCTATCTTTTGTCCGTAAGGATATTCTTCAATATTGAATCCATCTTCAGCTGCTTTTTCCCACAAAAGTTCATCGGGAAGGCTAAACTCGAAGTGAACTTTTTTGTCGGCAAATGCTTGGTATTTCTTTTTCTTTTTTAGCACATTGTTAAAGTGTGAGCTAACCACAGCCGACCTCCAAGCACAATAGGCCAAGGCTTGTTCGTAGGAAATGCCTACGACCGGACAATGTTTGGTGCCATGGTAGGAAAAGTAGTTCCACCAATGGTGCTTGTGCGAGGGTTCGTGCACATTTTGGTCATGCGCTAGTACTTGCAAGGGAATGTGTTTTCCATTTTTCCTTTTGTAGTAATCTTTTGTTCGTTTTAAAAGATGCTTCAAGTGGCGTGTGCCAAAAATAGTGGTGTCGGGGTAAGCCCTAATTAGTGCAGCACTAGATGAATCTTGTGACAAAAAATGAAGGTATTCCAAATAATGGGCATTCATCACCTCCGAATCGTCAAGAAATTCACCATTTAACCAAATTCCATTCGGGGGCACTATGATATTGGAATCCAATATATCGAAAGCACTATAAGTTCTTTGGGCAACTGAACTGTAGCTAAAAAATAGGGTTATCGAAAAATATAAAAATGCTTTCAAGACTATCTTGTAATGCTCGAAAATACGGCTAATAATAAGAAATTCAAAACCATACCAAAATCAGTACAGATTTAATGTGTAATATTGAGGTGCTTATTTATTTAAAAATTGTTGAGATGGGATTTGTTAAAGAATTTAAAGACTTTGCAGTCAAAGGCAATGTGGTCGATTTGGCCGTAGGTGTTATAGTAGGAGGGGCATTTGGCAAGATTGTCAATTCGCTTATCGAAGACGTTATAACGCCGTTGTTGTTGAAACCCGCATTGGAAAAAGCACACCTTACAAAATTGGAGGAATTGACCGTAATGGGCGCAGTTAAATACGGAAATTTTATTTCATCCGTTATCAATTTTGTGATTGTAGCGTTTATTTTATTCTTGATTATCAAGGGAGTAAATAAGATGAACGCGATAGCCGAGGAAGAAAAAAATGAGCCAATAGCACCCGAGCCGAGCAATCAAGAAAAGTTGCTAATGGAAATAAGGGATGCATTGAAAAAGTAAAGCCAAAAAAAAGCCCATCTCGCGAGATGGGCTTTTTTTTGTGCAATATTTTTTTGCTCAAGCAACAGGCACGTTAAGTGCTTTTGCCACAGTCTCGCCAATATTGGCAGGAGAATCCACAACAAAAAGTCCACATTCCCCCATTACTTTCATTTTAGCTGCAGCTGTATCGTCAGCACCACCTATAATAGCACCAGCATGTCCCATTCTTCGGCCTGGAGGAGCCGTTTGGCCTGCTATGAAACCAACGACAGGTTTTTTGTTCCCGTTCGCTTTTATCCAGCGAGCCGCATCTGTTTCGTAAGTTCCTCCTATTTCGCCAATCATTACAATGGCATCAGTTTCAGGGTCGTTCATCAACATTTCCACTGCTTCTTTAGTAGAAGTACCAATAATCGGGTCACCACCAATGCCAATAGCAGTAGAAATTCCAAGACCAACTTTTACAATTTGATCGGCTGCCTCGTAGGTAAGGGTACCTGATTTAGAGACAATCCCTATTCTTCCTTTTTTGAAAACAAAACCAGGCATGATACCTACTTTAGCTTCTTCTGGAGTGATAACACCGGGGCAGTTTGGTCCAATGAGCGTTACGCCTTCTTTGCTTCGCACATATTTTTTGGCGTAAATCATGTCTTTCACTGGAATACCTTCTGTGATACAAATAATCACTTTTATTCCAGCATCGGCCGCTTCCATAATGGCATCGGCTGCAAAAGTGGCAGGTACGAAAATTATCGAAACATTTGCTCCAGCTTGTTTAACCGCATCGGCAACGGTATTGAAAACAGGTAATTCAAAGTGCGTAGTACCGCCTTTTCCTGGCGTAACTCCACCTACCAAATTTGTTCCATATTCAATCATCTGACTGGCATGAAAACTACCTTCAGTACCTGTAAAACCTTGTACAATAACTCTTGAATCTTTGTTGACCAATACACTCATTATGATGATGATTTTTTAACAGTTGCAAAAATAGGGGAATATTCGGCCTTGACAAACTTGTGAATGTTATGCATAAGCGGGGACATTCATGTACACACAAGTACCTATTCCTTTTTCACTTTTTAAATAAATATAACCTTTATTTTTTTCAATGAATTCTTTGCACAACATCAAGCCCAAACCTGTGCCTTTCTCGTTTGTTGTACCATAGGTAGTATGATGTTTGTGAGGGCTGAATATTTTGTCTAATTCTTCATCTGAAAGCCCAATTCCAGTATCGGCTACGCATATTTTGACCATATTTTCGTGGTTCTGTGCCGAAATGCTGATGCTACCGCCGGTATGGGTAAATTTCAGTGCATTGCCTATTAAATTGCGCAAAACTAAATTCATGTGTTCTTTGTCTGCGTAAATGCTAATGTTGTCTTGAACATCACTCTTCATCGCGATGGATTTATTTTCGGCAGGTGTACGGTACAGAGTCAAAACATCTTTCACCATCTTTTTTAACTCAAGCTTTACGGGAGTAGTGTTCACCTCGTTTATTTGGCTACGCGACCACATTAGAATATTGTCTATGGTTTGGCTCAGTATTTCTGTGTCTTGCTGAATTTTAGAAAGATGCGATTTGAAAATTTTAGGTTCTAGTTCGGCATCTGAAACGGCAATAGACAAAAATGAACCCAATGTTTTGATCGGCGAGCGTAAATCGTGCGATATAATCGAAAAAATCTTGTTTTTTATTTCGTTGCTTTTAGCCAATTCAACGGTTTGGGCATTCAATTCGGCAGTTCGTTCTTGAATAATCATTTCTTGGTTTTTGTTTGCTTCCACTAGCTGTGCCGACAAGTCTTTTATATCGTACAAGGCATCGGAATAAATGCGGCTAAGCAACACAATATTTACCAACACAAAACTTATAACACCTGCCGAAAGTAGGTACATTGAATTGATGTATTCTTGGGAATATAATATGTCGTTTATGCCACACAGCAAAATGGGAATGTAGCCCAAGGTAAACCAGCCTGCATGTTTTCTGTTGTTTTTAAATGCCATTAGTGTGATGTACAAAAAATAGGCCAGCAATAGAGCACAGAAAAGCAAATAGGGTTGAATGATGTA
>JBIKRJ010000191.1:0-4519 GCA_044349205.1 Cytophagales bacterium
ATTTTAGAGACAATTTTCGATATGCTTTTTTTATTTCTTCAGGTGAAGCATTGTTGTCAATCCCAAGTATATAGTAATAGTCTTTCATTTATGCTATTGTATTTTGGAAAGTATTGTGCACATAACTCATAAATAGACGCAATTAAGTAAAAAATACAAAAATTGATTCAAGTTCAATTGTTTTATTTTTAATGTAGTAATGCGACTATATTTTTCGACCAATTGCCTATTCTGTATATTTCATTTGGTAAATCATCATTTGTGCTTTTCGCTTTATTAGAGTTAGTCTGTAACATGTACTTTTCGAAGGGTGCGCTTCGACAGGCTCAGCGGCGCTAATACGGTAGGAAAGAAAAAATAGCACGAAAATCGCTTTACCAAACGTACATGATTGATTAATGGCTCTACTTCCTAATCTAGAACCTTGCCTTTGGCCAAAACTCTAAACTCTAAACACAAAACTCTAAACTGCGAACCAAGTAAAAACTACCTCGGCTAAGCAGCGAAATGGAAAAATTTATTCGACGAAATTTGTTTAAATTTGTACAATAAACAAACAGCAAAGGGATGAAGGCAATTGATATTAATACTACACTTATAGAAGGTTATTTACGCCTGCTTCATAACCTAAGTCCAAGTAACAAGCTTGACCTTATCTCTAAACTTACTCTTTCGGTAAAAACAGACATTGCCGACCAAAAGAATTCTTTTTATCAAGCTTTTGGTGCTTGGGAGTCCAATCAGACTGCCGACGAAATCATACATGATATCCGTAACAGCCGTACTTTTAGCAGAAATATTGAGCAATTTTGAAGAAGTACTTAATCGTCACGAATACTTGCATTTACTACATCAAAGGCAAGTATCAACTTAAGAAGAAATTTGAGAAAGTCGACCCAGACAATTGTTTTATTTCAGAGATTACCCTTGCCGAGTTGAAATTTGGTGTAGAGAATAGCGAAAACAAACAGCAAAATGCACAAGCGCTAGTTGATTTTTTGAGTGGAATTAAAGTTGTACCAATTTTTCATTCACTCGATTTGTATGCCAAAGAGAAAGCAAGGTTAAGAAAAGCAGGAACACCTTTGGATGAATTCGATCTTTTGATTGGTGTAACATCAGTTACCCATAACCTAATAATGGTTACCAACAATACTGAACACTTCAAGCGTATAAAAGGTATCGTGTTGGAAGATTGGACAAAGTAATTTGGTTAGCTACTAGCTCCACTTCCTAATCTAGAACCGTGCCTTTGGCCAAAAATCTAAACTCTAAACTGCGAACCAAGTAAAAACTACCTCGGCAATTCGTCCATAATTTTTTCGGCGATAGCGGGTATGTTGTCGGCCAGTATTTTTTCGATGCGGTTGTTATTGGATTCGTATTGGTTTTTTACCCTTCCACCCGAAACAAGATTCCCCATGTTGTCGAAAATGGAAAAGTGCGTGACAAAGTTGCGCTCGTAGTTTTGTCTGGCACGGTCCAGGCAGTTTTCGTAATTGGTTTTTACTTCAAACTGGCTTACAAAAATATAGTAGTCGGGGTGGTATTTGGTGTTGAAAATAGCAAAGAAGTTGGGGTCCTTGATTTTTACAGCAAAATATTTTCCTTCGTCTTTGGCCAGCATAGAACGCGATTGCAAACCGGCCGCCGTCAGACTCAATTCCTTGTCGTGGGTGGTCATTTTTTTGGTTTTGCCAATGCTTTGGTTGGTTTCTGTGCTTGGGTTTCGCAGCGCCTTCATTGTCACATTGTCGTAGGTATAGGTTATGGAACCGTATGCAAGGTTTAGGTCGGTAGTGCTGTCTTTGAGATTGCCACCCAACAAGTGAATAGTTTCAAAACCTTTGGGTTCTAAATAGGCATTCAGTCGTCTGCGAAAGGCTTGTCGCACACGCGTTCGGTTTATTTTGGAGGCAGAGGCTATTTCGTCGTCGGCATCAGAAAAATACAAATAGGGGTCGAATGGGATGACAAGCACTCGTTTCACAGCATTTTCGTAGGTGGTCTTGGTGGAAATAGAATTGGACACAGATAATTCCACTTTTTTATTGCCAATTGATTCTTTTTCAATTGTTTGAATGAATGTGGTGTCCTGTTTTGCTTTAGGTATGTAGGGTGACTGAAGACTTGAATCGGTTTTTGAGTAAGCAGTTTCTGAGATTTTGGGCAATGGACGAGGAATCAGTAGTATTTGCCCCAATTTCAAGCCATTTTCCAACTCGGGGTTGGTTTTTGTCAAATCGGCAACTGCTATTCCATATTTTGTGGAAATTCGGTACAGCGTTTCTCCTTTTTCGACCAAGTATTGGATATACCGCTTTCCATCTTGTAGTACCAGCCCTATCGAATCTTGCGGCATAACGGCAAAAACATTTGCCTTATTCAAAAACAAAATGAGAGATAATATGAAAAGCCGCATTTGTTAGGCAATGGTTAAGCTAAATGAACGTTTAAAAACTAAGAAAACCAGTAAAAACGTGAAATTAAGTTTATGTATTAACTTGCGTTCTAAGATTAAACGAAGGTAAAAATCTGTTTAATTGCTTTTGCGCTTATACACACAAAAATCAAAATTGTACTGATTTTTTTCGTCTTGCTGAAAGGATTCTTTTTCTGCCAGTTCCCACACATCGAAGTCTATGGCAGGGAAAAAGGTGTCGCCTTCCAAATGGGCGTGTACATGGGTGATGTACAAAACGTCGGCCAAATACATGCCCAGTCGGTATATTTCGCCACCGCCTATAATAAAAGCTTCTTCGTCGCCATTTTGGTTGGCGATGCTCAAGGCTTCGGCAAGGGAAATGGCGGCTTCACAATTTTCAACATGGTAGTCGAGGTGGCGGCTAATGATGACGTTGGTACGGTTTGGCAAAGGCCTTGCGCCCATCGAATCGAAAGTTTTGCGTCCCATAATGACATGGTGGCCTGTAGTGAGCCTTTTGAATAGTTGCATGTCGGCCGAAAGTTTCCATAGCAGTTGGTTGTTTTTGCCGATGGCATAATTTTCAGAAATGGCGGCTATGATTGATACTTTCATAAATTCAATTTTATTCTTGCACTTTAATTCACTTCTAGTACTTGGGTGCCTCGCAGAAATTCTTCAATTGCCATCTTTTTCTTGCCTTCTAATTGTAATTCCAAGATGCTGAGGTAGAAATCGGAGCAGGCAATATGCAAATAGGTTTTTTGGTCTGTTTGGAATAGTGCTTTTTCTTCTTTTTTTACTGGAATGGAAGTTATTTTCGAACTGAAGATTTTACAAGTTTTCCCATTCAAGCTAAAATAGGCGGCAGGGTAGGGCGACAAGCCCCTGACGAGGTTGTGTATTTCGGAAGCCTTTTTGTGCCAGTTTATTTTCCCATGTTCCTTGAATATTTTGGGAGCCAATTTTACCTCCTGCACATATAGTTGCTTTTGAGTTTTTACGTTCCCAATTTCAATAGTCTGAATCGTTTTTAGGACCAGTTCTGCACCTTTCAGTTTCATGCGTTCGTACAGCGTGCCCACATTGTCGCTGTCCAAAATGGGTTCTTTGTCTTGCAAAATGATGTCGCCGGTATCTATCTCGTGTTGCAGAAAAAAAGTGGTGACTCCCGTTTCTGTCTCTCCGTTGATAATAGCCCAGTTCAAGGGAGCTGCACCGCGGTATTGTGGCAAAAGAGAGGCATGTAAGTTGAAAGTGCCTTTGGGAGGCATATTCCATATTACTTCGGGCAACATGCGAAAGGCCACAACCACTTGTACATCGGCTTTCAGGCCTTTCAATTCTTCGATAAATTGCTCGTCTTTCAGTTTTTCGGGCTGCAATACTTTCAATCCATTTTTAACAGCATATTCTTTGACTGCTGAATGTGCCATTTGCAATCCACGACCGGCTGGCTTATCTGGAGCAGTTACGACTGCCACCACGTTGTAGCCGTTTTTTATTAAAATATCGAGAGAGGGCACGGCAAATTCGGGCGTACCCATGAAAATAATTCTCATTGTATTCCTTCTATAATGTAGCATTTCAGTTCGTTGGCAATGCGGCGGTCGTTGGCCAGGCGAGGCACTTTGTTTTGTCCGCCCAGTTTACCCAAAGACCGCATGTAGGAAATAAATGCTCCTTTTTGCAGTATGTGTATGTGCAGCTGACGAAGGATTTTGCCTTCAATCAAATCTTTGTAATAGGAGTTGAGGCCTACCATTTGCCTGTCGAGTTCTTGAGAAAACGCTTCGATGTCTCGAGGCATTTTGTTGAATTCGATGTACCAGTCGTGGTGGGGAAGCCCTTCGGAGGGGGTTACCTGCGGTGCTACCGTAAATTCGATGACTTCGGTTTCGGGAAAAATAGCCATGGTTTTTTGCATGGCTTTTTCCACTTCTTCGCCTATCACATGTTCGCCAAAAGCAGAGATGAAGTGTTTTACGCGGCCCGTAACCACAATTCTGTAGGGGTTTTTCGACACAAATTTCACTGTATCGCCTATCGAATAGCCCCACAACCCGGCATTGGTATTCAATATCAGGGCATAGT
>JBIKRJ010000192.1:0-4503 GCA_044349205.1 Cytophagales bacterium
GGATGACGAGGAAACCACCCTACAGTTTGGAAAACAACAATTACACACCAAAAAACAAAAAGAAGAAGAGAAAATAAAAGAACCAGAGCCTTTGTTTGAAGCGTTTGCCCTACGCACCACTTTGTGTCTGGAAGTGAGGGAAGGTATTTTGCATGTGTTTATGCCGCCGCTCGATTATTTGGAACACTACTTAGAACTGTTGGCAGCCATCGAAAATACTGCCGAAGAACTAAAAATCCCTGTACGAATCGAAGGATACGAGCCCCCAAAGGACGTGCGCCTGAACAAGCTAATGCTCACCCCCGACCCTGGCGTTTTGGAAGTGAATGTTCACCCAGCCAAAAGTTGGGACGAGTTGGTGCAGAACTACGACATCTTATACGAACAAGCGCGCTTGTCGAAATTGGGAAGCGAAAAGTTTATGCTCGATGGTCGACACACGGGTACTGGCGGTGGCAACCACATTACCATAGGGGGCAATACCCCCGCCGATAGCCCTATTTTACGACGCCCCGATGTGCTGCGCAGCATGATAACGTACTGGCAACACCATCCTGGCCTTTCCTATCTTTTTGCTTCTTCCTTTATAGGGCCTACCAGTCAGGCTCCTAGGGTAGACGAAGGAAGACAAGAAATGTTGTATGAACTAGAAATTGCTTTTGAGCAGATTCCCGAACATGGGGAAGTGCCTTTTTGGCTTGTGGACAGGATTTTCCGCAACCTCCTAATCGACGTAACAGGCAATACCCACCGTGCCGAATTTTGTATCGACAAGCTTTACTCGCCCAACTCATCCACAGGTCAATTGGGCATTTTAGAACTGCGCGGTTTCGACATGCCTCCCCACAAACACATGTGTCTAGTGCAGTTGCTTCTAATCCGCACGTTGGTCGCGCGCTTTTGGGAAAAGCCTTACAAACACAAATTGATACAATGGGGAACCGAATTGCATGACAAATACCTCATGGAATATTTTGTGCGCGAAGACATGCAGTCGGTAGTAGACGATTTGAAAGAGGCAGGATACCCATTCCAGATGGCTTGGCTGGAGCCATTTTTCGAGTTTCGCTTTCCTTTCTATGGCAAAACAGACATTGGCCCTATCCGCTTGGAAATAAGCATGGCCATAGAACCCTGGAACGTGTTGGGCGAGGAAATGAGCAATGCTGGTACGGCTCGCTTTGTCGATTCTTCGGTAGAGAAAATCCAGGTAAAGCTAACGGGGTACCACCCCGACCGTTATGTACTAACCTGTAACGGCATCGCGGTACCACTACGCGAAACTGGTACAAAATCTCAATTCGTAGGCGCTGTTCGCTACAAAGCTTGGGCTCCGCCCTCGGCCCTACATCCCACTATTGGGGTGGACGTTCCCTTGGTCTTCGACCTTGTCGATACTTGGAATGCGCGTTCTATTGGGGGTTGCACCTACCACGTGTCGCACCCTGGTGGCAGGGCTTACGATACCTTTCCCGTAAATTCCTACGAAGCCGAAAGTCGACGAATCAGCCGCTTTTGGGACCATGGTCATACCCAAGACACCATCAGGCCAAAGGCTGAAGAAAAAGAGGTATTACGCTACTTGTTGCCAAATGAAAAGCCTTCGGCGTATGGCCTTGCCAAACCCATTATAGACCGAGAACATCCCAATACGTTGGATTTGCGCAAGTTTACAAGCCTCTAACCTCCCAATATCGACTGGGAACAACTCGGCTGTTGATTAGTTTTTTGAGCCATTTATATGTATTATTGTGGCTCAATCTAACATTCTAAGTAATTGCAATGACGGAAGTGAAAGAACTTGTAAAGGGACATAAAGAAGATTACAAGAAATTCGGCAAAGAACAGTACCTGTTTTGGTACGAGAACATGCAATTGATGCGCAAGTTCGAAGAAAAGGCAGGACAGCTCTACGGCCAGCAAAAAATAAAAGGCTTCTGCCATTTGTACATAGGACAAGAAGCCTGCGGAAGCGGCGCAATTTCGGCCCTGAAAAAAGGCGATAAATACCTAACCACCTACCGCGACCACGCTATTCCACTTGGTCTTGGCACCAGTGCCAATGCCATCATGGCCGAACTTTATGGAAAAATCACGGGTTGCTCGAAAGGAAAAGGCGGCTCTATGCACATCTTCGACAAATCTGTTGGTTTTGTGGGCGGGCATGCCATAGTAGGTGGACAAATCCCACTGGGCGCAGGATTGGCATTTGCCGAGAAATACAACAAAACAGGCAATTTGTGCATCTGCTACATGGGTGATGGTGCCGTGCGACAAGGTGCTTTACACGAGGCCTTCAATATGGCCATGATGTGGAAACTACCCGTCATTTTTGTCATCGAAAATAACGGATATGCCATGGGTACATCCGTGAAAAGAACTTCAAACGTTACCGAACTTTACACTATTGGCGAATCGTACGACATGCCTTCTTATCCTGTCGATGCCATGCGCGTAGAGGAAGTACACTTGGCTGTGGAAGCCGCCGCCGAACGTGCCCGTAAAGGCGAAGGCCCCACCTTGTTGGAATTTAAAACCTACCGTTACAAAGGGCACTCTATGTCGGACCCTGCCAAATACCGTACAAAAGAAGAAGTGGAGGCATACAAAGCCCAAGACCCTATTGAACAAGTGCGCGACGTCATTTTGAATAAGAAATACGCTACCGAAGCCGATTTGGAAGCCATCGATGCCAAAATCAAAGGAATTGTGGAAGAATCGGTCAAATTTGCCGAAGAATCTCCCTTCCCCGATGCCTCTGAAGCCTACAAGGATGTATATGTCCAAACGGATTACCCGTTCAACATCGACTAACATTTGGGAAAACTGCTGAAGGAAAGAAGCGCTAGTCTAGGGCTTCTTTTTTTATATACATAAATATTACTTCAAATATTTGTAGCGTTTCTTGCTCACAATCTGTTCAATAGCCAAATGAATCCTCTTCCTACTAAACCCATCATTAGCATCGACATCGTTTCCGACGTTGCCTGCCCTTGGTGTTACATTGGAAAAGAAAGGCTGGGCAAGGCAGTGGAGGCACTCAAAGACCAGTTTCAGTTCCATATTTCCTTCAAGCCCTTCCAACTCGACCCGCACATTCCTGCAGAAGGCATTCCCTATCAAAGCTACCTTGCCCATAAATTTGGTGGCATCGACCAGCTCGACGAAGTGTTCCACCGTGTCGAAACCATTGGCGAATCGCTCGGTATCGACTTCCAATTCCGCAAAATACCCAAAGCCCTCAACACACTTCCTTTGCATGTGCTTTTAAAAGTAGCCGAAAAGGAAGGCTTCCAACACCGCCTTGCCCCAATGCTCTTCGAAGTCTATATGGTGCAACCCCAAGACCTTTCCAAGCCCGAAACCCTTGTGGACATCATGCGCCACTTCGGCTGGGAGGAAACCAAAACTCTTGAAATATTAGCCGACAAGGAACTGACCACCGCCGTGCAAAACGAAATAAAACACTATCAAGAAATGGGCATTTCGGGCGTTCCCTTTTTCATCATCAACAACAAATTCGGCATCTCGGGCGCCCAAACCACCGACACCTTCCTTTCTGCTTTCCAAGACCTGCAACCCGAAGACTTCCCCACCCCCGCCAACTCTTGTTCGGTAGACGAGAAGTGTTAAGGATAAATACTATTTCATCTATAGTTCGGTAAGTTTATCGATTTATTTTTAAAAAGTGTATTGGCAAATTGCCCGAGAAGTAGTCTCTGCGAATCATTGATAGCCCGTAGTCAACTTCTTAAGACTATGGACAGAGGAGGTTAATAGCCATTTAACTATCTTTGTAGGAAATAAATAAATGAAAACAAAAAGCATTCTTTGTATTTATTTGGTTTCTTACCTTTTTTCTTGTGTCTCTGATTCCAAAAAGCAAGAAGATGTTATAAGTATTGATACCATCTCCACCATAGCATTAAGTGAAGAAATGGAACAAGATTCTATAATCCATGAACCTACCCTAACGCTACCCAAAATACCTGAAGACACAAACTACACAACCGAACAAGGATTTATTGGCTCTTATGAGGGTCATAGCGTAGGAAATCATAGCGGGGATAATCTGCTATGTTACTCTTTTAATTTGGACGAAAACGGTAATTATGCAGGTTATTTTATCGACATAAGACGTTATGAAGAAGGAAACGGCACTCTTTTGCCCACCTGTTCTGGGTTTTATATTTATAAAATTGAAGACATATCGTTTAATGAAGAAGATTCTACTTTTTCTTTTCGTACAAACGAAGAAACACAATCCGCTAAAATAGAAGTATCTAGGTATGACAGACATGCTCTTTGCTTAACTATTCATTCAATTGAACATTATTTACAGAAAGACAATCGGAATTTTTATTGGTTGGACTATATCTACAAACACCAAAATGAACTTGGGGCGACAAAGCCCGTGCCTGTTGTAAACTATCAAACCACAACAAGAAGAGCCATAAAATCAACTCCACATTACTTAGACGGTTCAATGTGTCCTAAGTGTAG
>JBIKRJ010000193.1:0-4480 GCA_044349205.1 Cytophagales bacterium
ATCTACGCACGACTCTTTGCAACCGTACAAATTGTCAAATTTAGATTTGGTGACAGAATCATTTACATTGATGGCAGGCATAAGAAGCGTACCAGCTTTCACTCTTTCATACAAACGGAGAACGCCTGTAGTGGTTTCTTCAGAAAGACCTTTGATGTTGGGTACCAATTCAGGGTAGTGATCAAATACCAGGTTGGTAAGGTCGCCACCATCGTCCAATATCATATTCAATGGCTTTTGGTCTTCGCCAAAGAACAAGGTTTGTTCGATACACCAGTTAAATTCTTCTTCGTTCATGCCTTTCCAAGCATATACCGAAATACCTGCGGCAGCGATTGCGGCAGCGGCATGGTCTTGCGTAGAAAAAATGTTACAAGAAGACCAAGTAACTTCTGCGCCCAATTCCACAAGAGTTTCAATGAGCACGGCAGTTTGAATGGTCATGTGCAAACAACCCGCGATTCTAGCACCTTTTAAAGGTTTTTGCTTTCCAAACTCTTCACGAATTGCCATTAGACCAGGCATTTCAGCCTCGGCCAACTGAATCTCTTTCCTTCCCCACTCAGCAAGGGAAATGTCTTTTACTTTGTATTTCACGTGGGTTGCTACCATTTTTTTAGGGTTGTTTTTACAAAATTACTACATACTATCAGACTAACCAAAAACAAAGGCTTTGGTTTTATTTTTGGTGCAATATTCAGATTAAAAAAACAAGGAAGCAAGCCGCTATACACCTAATCTCTTGAGACACAAGCAACTTGCCAGCTTTTGCTTTTTTGCAGAAAAAACAAAAACTGTTACCTTTAGGAGTTGGAATAACTGCAAAACTTGCTACTTTGATGAAGAGACTGGTACAAATTGTAATTGTTGTATTTTTTGTACAATTAGTTATACAAGAAGCAAAATCGCAATGTTCTACTTCTGTACCAGCCGCGCCTTCTTGTCCAAGTTCTGCTACAACCGCCTCTACCGCCGGCTCCGACTTAGTTGTATCGCCCCCTACTACAGGCACTAGAACCTATAAACTACCTTCAAGCCCTTACACGGGCGGAAATTTGTTTACTACCAACCCAGTAGGGTATGTAGATGGCAAATCCGTTTTGTACGTATGCTCTGGACAAACCCTTACTTTCAATGACGATGTTTCCGCAAGTAGCAATGTCACCATTTATGTCTTGGCAGGAGGAACTTTGACTGTAAAACAAAACCTAAACAAGTTAACCATCTATGTCTACGGAACTTTAAATACAACATCCGCCGGCACCAACTATATACAAGGGACAACGAATATTTACATCGGCAGCACTGGATATTGGAACGCTCCCAATACCATTACTTTGACAACCAGTGGTTCTATAATCAATCAGGGATACATGCAACTTTCCACTGTTTCGCAAATAGGTTCAGGCACATTGTGCAACAAATCAACAGGTTGTACCAAAATCACATCACTTCCTCCAGCATTTAATGTTTACAAAGCCAATTACTTTGATGGCGATGGAACAGGCACATTATGGGTCACAACTGCTTTAAAACCATCCTATAGTTACAGACTAACGAGTACCACCAGCACTATCAAGGTTTGTACCGCACAAACATCTCCGTATACAAATGCTGGACCACCAAGTTTCGACTATTGGGGAAATTCTACCAATACCTCGTACAGTTGTTCTACTACACCTTCTGGCTGTTCTATTCCCCTTCCAGTGTCTTTGACTTATTTCAAAGCTACCAAGCAAGAAGAATCTGTAATAGTACGTTGGGGAATTTTGAAATCGTGGGACTCGGACTATTTCGTAGTGGAGAAAAGTAAAAATGGAATTGATTGGGATGAGATTGGAATAGTGAATTCCATCAAAGACAATGATTCTTTCAAAGAGTTTTCATTTACAGACAACAACCCCTTATCAGGATTGAATTACTATCGATTATCAGAAGTAGACAACAAAGAAAAAAAACAAGTGTATTCAATCTCTTTTGTGGAAATAGATTCATTTTTCAACGGATTTTCATTGTATCCCAACCCAAGCAATGGCATTGTGAATGTACATATTCTGGGAGAAGATTATGATTACGAATTCAAACTTCTCGACTTCACAGGAAGAGAAGTTAAAAAGTTGTTTTTGCCTACTGGAACAAGCACCATAGAAAATAATTTACCTTCTGGTGTGTATTATGGCCAACTAAAAGTTGGAATTGATACTTTTATCCAAAAGGTATTAGTGCAATGACAATAATAACTTTTAGTTTAACAAGTCACTTTATGAAAAAACTTGGCAATGACATTATGAAATAAGATCTATTAATTAATTTGGTCAAATTCATTTTTCCCCTTAAATCTAAATTGATTTCTTTTCACAAAATGTTTTCGTTTAAACTAAATTGATGTAGCCAACAAAAACGAACAATTACAACAAATGAATAAGATATCTCTAATTATTTTCATTATCTTATCAAATTGTCTTTTTAGCTCATTAGTTTGGGCACAATGTGGGTCATATTCTGCAATTCCGAGCCAACCTGCTTGCCCAGCGAGTGGAACTTCATTATCTTCTTCAGCAGGGGCAATAGGCCTTACTACTGGCACTTCATATAAACTTGCCTCTTCCTCCATAACCATATCGGGTGATATTAATGCCGCAAGCAATACTAAAATCTATATATGTAGTGGTCAAACTTTATCTATCAGTGGCAATTTGAATAACGATGGTTTAATCATTTATGTGCTAAGTGGAGGCACCTTGTCCATGACTAATTTATCAGCCGCTATTAATGCTGGAACCACAATTTATGTCTATGGTAGCATGGCTGCTACTAGCAATTTAAACATGAATTCAACGAGTTCTATTCAAGTAGCCTCGACAGGCACCCTGTCTGTAAGTAGTAAATTAACAATCCAAGGAAGTTCTGTTCTAGCATCAGAAGGTAATGTCAATATTGCAACATTGGACAAAAATGGTGGCACTTCTGTTTGCATGAATAGTAATGGTTGTATTCGATTCACACCAGGTACTTTGAATGACAGAACCTTTAACAATACCTCTGGAACTGGATACCTTTTTTACAATAGCACCACTTGCCCGAGCAGTAACCTAACTTTATCATCTAGCACCAAAGTTTGTTACAAAGGAACAACTACATGTACAGCTGGCAGATTTGGTTCTGCTACTGTTACCTATAGTTGCAATCCCTCTCCTGCTACTTGTGCTGGTGTTATTGCACTTCCCATTCAATTGGTTTTTTTTAAGGCAACTCCTACATCAGAAGGCGTCAAACTTATTTGGGGAATTAACAAGTCGTGGGATTCGGATTATTTTGTCATTGAGAGAAGCAAAAATGGCATAGATTGGGAAGAAGTTGGCACCATGCCTTCCGTTCCAAATACTAACCAGTACTCGGAATTTTCGCTTTACGACAAGAAACCATATAGCGGCCTTAGTTACTACCGCTTGTCGGAAGTAGATGTAGCGGGTCAAAAAACGATTTACGCTCATGCGTTTGTTGAAATTGAAAACACGTTCAAAGGCTTCAGCATGTATCCAAATCCAAGCAACGGCGAATTGAACGTGAATATTTTTGGAGAAGGTAATTCTTACGACTTTGTATTGTACGACATTACTGGAAGAAAAATTCACCAATCTACACTTTCTCAGGGTCTAAATGTATTAAGCTATCTGACTTCGGAAAGTGGCGTGTATGTTGCCAAATTGAAGTGGGGAACTGAGGTATTCACTCAAAAACTAGTAATACAATAAGTATTATTCATCTATCCCCTTCTCTTTCCTTTTTCGGGCAGCACGCTTATTCTTCAGTTCGCGAATAGCCCTCGACCACGCAAAAGCATCGAGCACCACAAAACTTTGTCGATTTGCAGCTTTGTACAAGTAGTAACTTCTAGCGTCTGCTTTGTTTGCATTAGTTACCCTATTCATAATTTGGTCGTTCATACTTATGCCGTTGTATTGATTGTCGGGCAGTTTCAGCGATAAAAATGCTTGTTTGAATAGTTCTTCGGTGGGGTATGGAAACACTTCCAACAAGGGCAATAGTGTGGTGTCTTCTTTCAATTCTATAATGAGAGAAATACTTTTCTTTTCGTTATACGGCACCACATAATCTTTTCGGGTGTAGCCTATGGCACTTATCACCACACTATCGCCCACCTGGGTAGCAAGTGAAAAATATCCGTAATAATTGGTCGAAGTTCCCCTACCCGCCTTGGGCACATACACGTGCACACCAGGAATGCCATACAGGCTGTCTCCACCCACTATCAAGCCCGTAACTTGCATGATACTCTGATTGCCTTGGGCAAAAAGGGATTTGGCCGAAATGACGACCACTATAATCGTTAACTTCCAAAATTTCATTTGCAGGATTTAGGAGTACATCAAGTCATCTAACTTTTGGAACAACCTATTAGACTTTTTGTTTGCCATAATGTAAAACCATATAAGAGGAACGAAGCAAAACATTCCCC
>JBIKRJ010000030.1:0-16864 GCA_044349205.1 Cytophagales bacterium
TGTGTAATTGTTGTTTTCCAAACTGTAGGGTGGTTTCCTCGTCATCCTCCACTTCTTTCTTTTTGCCCAACATTTGCGAAGGAATAGTTTCGTCCACTTTCAGGTTCAAGCGTGTACGCACCTTTGCGTGGTAGTCTTCCAGGGCGGTTACCTCTTCGAAAGGACTTCGTTCGACAGGTTCGCGTTGGTTAGTCGATAAGGGGAGCGAGTTCAGGGGAAGTCGCAATCCAACAGGCGAATTGCCTGGAATTAGGAAAAGATGTTTGCGGCGCAATTGCCATGGGCTACTAAGCCAGCGGTTGTCCCAATAGTTCCAGGCCAAAGGCAAAACGAACCCTACGGGTGAATTGGGGTCGCGATTCAGGAGTTCGGCAAGTTTTTTTCGTTCTAGGGGGTCTTTCAGGTTGTATTGCAGGGGGTCTATATTGAGGGGCAATTTTTCTTCTTCCCACAAAAAGTAGAAAATATCTTCGAAGGCGGGCAAAGTATTGTTTTCATTCACGCCCAAATAATTGGCAACTCTTTTTAAGAAACGTTCTGCATCGCTGCTTTTTAGCGCATAGTCTCGTTTGTCTTCAGCAAATAAATGGGGGTTTTTCCAAATGCTTTTACCATCTTTTCGCCACCAAAGCGACAATTGCCATCGGGGCAGAGGCTCTCCGGGGTACCATTTGCCTTGCCCGTGGTGCAGTAAACCTTCGGGTGCAAATTGGTCTCTGAGGCGCAGCAGCAGGTCTCCAGCCAAATATCTTTTGTGAGCGCCGTCGGCTGCGGTGTTCCATTGCGCCGACTCCATATCTTCCACCGAAACAAAGGTGGGTTCGCCACCCATGGTCAAACGGACATCGTTTTGGGCAAAGTATTCATCTACCATTCTGCCCAATCCCAAGGCCGCTGCCCATTCGGCTTCGGTGTAGGGTTTCGAAACTCTGGGGTCTTCGTGAATACGTGATACCTCGTTGCTAAACTGAAAATCGACCACTTCGCACAACTCGCTGTAGCCAGTTACAGGAGCGGCACTTACGGGGTCGGGGGCACAAGCCAGTGGAATATGCCCCTCGCCTGTGAGGAGGCCAGAAGTGGCATCTAACCCTATCCAACCTGCGCCAGGTACATATACTTCAGCCCACGCATGCAAGTCGGTAAAATCTTTTTCTGGACCTGAAGGGCCATCTATCGCTTTTTGGTCGGCTGTGAGCTGTACCAGGTAGCCTGAAACAAAGCGCGCAGCCAAGCCCAGGTGTCGAAAAGTTTGCACCAGCACAAAAGCAGAGTCGCGGCACGAACCCAAGCCCATTTGCAAGGTCTCTTCGCAGGTTTGAATGCCAGTCTCCAGGCGTATGGTGTAGTTTACCTTGTGGTATAGGTCTTGATTGATTTTTACAAGAAAATCAACCATTTCCAAGCCTTTTATTTCTCTGTATGGCGCTACCCAATCCATGAGCAAGGGCCCGCTTTCTTTTATTTCCAAATACGGAAGCAATTCTTTGCTCAATTGTTCGCTGTATGCGAATGGGTATTCCAGTGCATAGTCTTCAATGAAAAAATCGAAAGGATTGACAACGGTTAGGTCGGCAATTACCTCCACTTCAAAGCGTAATTGGTCGGTTTTCTCTAAAAAAACCACCCTGGCCAAAAAGTTGCCAAAGGGGTCTTGTTGCCAGTTGATGAAATGTTTTTCAGGATATATTTTTAGGGAATAGGCAAGAATGGAAGTGCGGCTGTGTACGGCGGGTCGCAATCGGAACACATGTGGTGACAAGGACACGAATCGGTCGTACTTGTACGAGGTTTTGTGGGAAAGGGCAACTCTGATGGACATTTTTAGGAAGGTTTAAAGGTATAGGCAACTTGAAATTTAGACAAAAATCTTTTCAGAATGAAATTTCACCTTTAAAAGAGGTTTTTTGACTTAAATAACATGGTGTAAAAGAGTCTAAAAATGCCCAAATAAAACAAAATAAATTCATTAGATTGTGGCATTTCACATCCTCTCCAAGTTAGGTAAACTACGAACTACTAATTATTAAATTTATGATACCATATTTTATAGAAAAATTTTATATTATTGTGGTTTTTTAAAAAATACGCATTATGAAAAACGCTTTTCGCTTTACTTTTTTCACGCTGTGTTGGGGTGTGGTGTTTTCTGCCCAAGCCAATGACAATTTGTTTACACTGCTAAGAAAAGATAGTAGAGTCAAAGATCCTGTAATCGTAGAAGATAGTATGACTTTTGCCATAGCTACCCCCAAAGACACCAGTCTGGTAAAAGATATAAATGGCAATACCTATCCTATTGTGACCATAGGCACGCAGGTATGGATGGCAGAAAACCTGCGCAGCTCCAACTACAGCGACGGCACGGCGATACCTTTGATGGCTGATGCTACCTCTTGGGCAACCAACTACAACAACAAAACCAAGCTGCCCATGATGTGCTGGTACGACAACGATCAAGCCACCTATACGGCCAACAAGTGTGGTGCCTTGTACAACTGGTACGTTGTGAGCCCCACTACCAACGGCGGCAAGAATCTGTGCCCCACAGGCTGGCACGTGCCCAATAATGCGGAATGGACAACATTGATTGATTTTTTGGGTGGTGAAACCGTGGCGGGCGGCAAGATGAAAACGACGGGTGCCACACAGTGGAAATCGTTGAACATGGGTGAGACCAATAGCAGTGGCTTTTCAGGGGTTCCTGGCGGTCTTCGCCACTACGATGGTGGTTTCTACGACATTGGCTACTTCAGCTATTGGTGGAGTTCTTCAGAGGTCAATCCCTTCTACGCATGGAACCGCTACCTGTTTTATGGTGGCGGCTACGTCTACAGGGGCGCCTATGGCAAGGATTTTGGTTATTCAGTTCGTTGCCTAAGGGATTGATTATTTCCGCCTGTGTTGGTGTTCTCACCTGACACAAATAACTATCAACAACATCCCTTGTCGCCCTAGTTTGAGCGCAGCGGTAACGAGGGCGGTTTAGAAAGCTGTTTGTAACAGCTACAATACACTTTGAATCTCTACTTTGAGCTTGTAAAAGGGGAGTTGAAAACGCATTTCTCGTGCTCACTCGTTTGTAACGAGTGCGCACGAAGGCACTTGTACAAGCACAGCGAACAGAACCGTCAACTAAAAACTAAGAACTTCTAAACTTTGTACATCTAAACTTTTAAACTTTAAACTTGCCAACCTCCTCCGAGTTACGATTGGCTTTTGGGGGCTTATTGCTACTTTTGCGAAAACACAATCGCGGTACACATGAAAATTGAACTGATAAAGAAGTTGCACGAAAGCCACAAGGCATTTGTAGAGCTGCCCGAGATAGATTTTTCGTATCAATTTATAGACCAAGTACTTGGTTTTCTTTTTCCCGAACATTCGCGCAAGCGCTACAAAAGCGTGCACGAGCTCGACAATGTGTACGACAGCTTGAAAGGCAACCTTTTCGAATTGCTCATGATTTCTTTCGACAATGACGAGGTGACGGCAGAAAATGTGATGCATGGCTTTTGGGATCAGTTGCCCACTATTTACGAAACCATTAAAAAAGATGCCCATGCAATATATGTAGGCGACCCTGCTGCCTACAGCCAAAGCGAGGTGATATTGACCTATCCTGGTTTTTATGCCATTGCGGTACATCGATTGGCCCATGTTTTTTACCAATTCAAAGTGCCGTATTTGCCCCGTATTTTGGCCGAATATGCCCACCGTAAAACGGGTATCGACATACACCCCGGCGCCAGCATAGGTGAAAACTTTTGCATAGACCACGGCACTGGCATCGTGATTGGCGAAACCGCCGTCATTGGCAACAACGTGAAATTGTACCAAGGCGTAACTCTTGGTGCACTGAGCGTGGACAAAAATTTAGCCCAAACTAAGCGTCATCCCACCTTGGAAGACGGCGTGGTCATTTATTCCAATGCGACTATTTTGGGAGGCGAAACCGTGATAGGCAAGGGTAGCATCGTAGGAGGTAATGTGTGGCTCATCGAAAGCATTCCGCCACATTCTAGGGTGTACCACAAAGAAGAGGTGGTGATTAAATAATAGTAAGAATCTGTTCAACAGTGGTTTTAAGATGAAGTTATTTTTGAAGCGCCTTTATTTTTTGTATGGCTTGCTCGTTTTCGTGGGGTGTATGGTCACGTTTACCACCCTAATCCTGCTTTCCATTTTTCTTGTTCCCCATAAAAAGACCGCTGGAAGGGTCGCCTATTTTTTTCTACGTTGCTGGGGCTATGGCTTCAGTTTTTTGGTATTTATATTTTATCGGTTTCATGGTTTGGAAAACATTCAGAAAGACCAATCTTACGTGTTTGCTTCCAACCACAACTCGTTTTTAGACGGCATTGCCATTTGCCTTGCCATTCCCAACGATTTTCGTCCACTAGGTAAAATTGAGCTTACCAAAGTGCCCATTTTTGGTTGGATGTATCGATATGTGGTTATTTTGGTGGATAGAAACAGCGTGGAAAGCCGTCAGCAGAGCATGTTGGAAATGAAACGGCATATGCAAGAAGGGATTTCGGTATTGGTTTTTCCTGAAGGAACGATGAATAAAACGTCCAGTTTGTTGCAGCCTTTCAAAAACGGGGCCTTTACCCTTGCCATCGAAACCCAACAACCCATTGTGCCAATGGTCATGTTCAATACCAAAAAATGCATGCCCCGAGTACCGAAGTTTGCTCTTTGGCCCGGAATTATCGACATACATTTTTTGCCTTCCATGGAAACCAAGGGCATGGTAAAAAGTGATTTGGAAACCTTGAAAAGAGAGGTGTTTGAGCAAATGGAAAACAAACTGCTTGAATTACAGGGCAAACCAGTTGCGTTGGCCACTCATTAGAAAAGATTAAACGACAAGAAATGAAAGTATTAGTCACGGGACACAAGGGGTACATTGGGGCACATTTGGTCCCTCTTTTGAAAGCCAAGGGCTATTTTGTCATTGGCAACGACATCGACTTGTTTGAAGGCTGTGAGTGGGAACCACTGACAAAGCCCGACCTGGAGTGGAAGAAAGACTTGCGTAAAATAACCGAAGAAGACTTGCGAGGGATTGATTGTGTGATGCACTTGGCGGCCATTTCGAACGACCCTATGGGTGATTTGAATCCCCAAATCACCTACGACATCAACCGCGATGGCTCTATTCAGTTGGCGAAACTTTCCAAGAAAGCAGGGGTTTCCCGCTTTCTTTTTTCCAGTAGTTGTTCCATATATGGCAAAAGCGAAAAACCCTACATGACCGAAAGCGACCCTACAATTCCCCTTACAGCCTATGCCATTTCAAAAATAGAAACTGAAAAAGCCGTTTCGGCTATGGCCGACGAACACTTTTCACCCGCATTTTTGCGTAACGCTACTGCCTATGGGCACTCGCCTATGTTGCGTATCGATTTGGTAGTGAATAATTTGTTGGCCTGTGCGGTGGCCCGTGGCGATATACGCATTATGAGCGACGGTTCGCCTTGGCGCCCCTTGGTGCATTGCAAAGACATTGCCCGTGCCTTTGTCGCTTTTTTGGAAGCTCCTCGCGCCACAATTCACAACCAGATAGTGAACATAGGAGGCAATAAAGAAAATTTTCAAGTACGAGACGTGGGTAATTTGGTGCAAAAGTTTGTTCCTTCTGCCAGCATTGTTTACACGGGCGAAGTAGGCGCCGACTCGCGCGATTATAAAGTAAGCTTCGATTATTTACACCAGCTATTGCCTCATTTTCAGTTGGAATATACACTAGAGAAAGGAATGGAAGAACTTTTCTTCAAGTATAAGGAGCATGGCTTTTCGCAAAGTGATTTCGATAGCGACCAATTTGTGCGCTTACGTACCTTGAAGAAAAGGTTATCGCATATCGAAAATCAAACGTAGTCATTTTTGCAATGTCCGATTTTCTCACTCATTTACAGCATTATATTGAAAGCCATGCGCTTTTCAAGGCCAACGATCGAGTGCTTTTGGCAGTGAGTGGCGGAGTCGATTCGGTGGTGATGGCACAAGGTTTGCAACAATTGGGCTATAACTTTGGCATTGCCCATTGCAATTTCAAACTAAGAGGTGAAGAGTCGAATGCCGACGAAGAATTTGTGAGGCAACTTGCTCTGTCTTTTCAAGTACCTTTTTTTGTAAAACAATTCGAAACCAGTCAATTGGCTCAAGAAACCAAGGTTTCGATACAAATGGCGGCACGCGATTTGCGCTATGCCTGGCTGGAAGATATTCGACTTCAGCACGGCTTTTCTTGTGTGGCTACTGCCCATCATCAGAACGATTTGGTAGAAACGGTGCTGCTAAACTTGGTGCGAGGCACAGGTTTGGCTGGGTTTCATGGCATATTACCAAGGCAAGGTCATTTGGTGCGCCCTCTGTTGTTTGCTACTCGCGAACAGGTAGAAGATTTTGCCAAAGACCACATTTTGAGGTGGCGCGAAGACAGCAGTAATGCTAGCAACAAATATGCCCGCAACCTACTTAGAAACAAAGTAGTTCCGCTTTTGAAGACATTAAATCCTTCGTTGGAAAGCACAATGCAAAGTACCGCTGAAAAGGTTGCTTTAGCCGAAAAAGTTTTGGCACAGCATGTAGAAGAGGCGAAAAGTAATTGGGTGACAGAAGCGCAAGGATTTGTAAAAATTGACATAAAAGGATTGCAATCTATGCCAAATGCAATGTATTTCTTGTATGCAATTTTACAAGAGTTTGGCTTTGCTTGGTCGGTAAGTAAAAAAGTGATGGAGTCGGGGAACAGTATTTCAGGAAAAATATTTTATTCATCTACCCATCGCTTGTTGAAAGACAGAGAAAATTGGATTATAGACCATAAAGAAGTGGCGAAATTTGTTCCGGTTTTTATTTTACCCACCACCCAGACTGTGCGTTTATCTTTTGGTAAAGTGCTGAATTTGAAATTATTGGAAGGTGGGCTCGAACTGCTTCCAACTTTGAAAAGCAAGTCGGCGGTTATGTTGGATTACGACAAGTTGGTTTTTCCGCTTACCCTCAGAAGCTGGCAAGAGGGTGATTCTTTTGTACCCTTTGGAATGGAAGGTGAAAAGAAAGTAAGCGATTTTTTGATAGATGCGAAATACAACCTTTTTGAAAAAGAAAGGGTTTTGATTTTGCAAAGTGAACAAGACATTGCGGCCGTGATAGGTAGCAGGTCGGGGCAGCGCTATGCAATAGGAAGCGGTACCCAAAAAATATTGGTAGCCGAATTAGCTGTTGTTGGCTGAGGTGTTTTTTGTTTTCAGCAAAATGGTTTTTAGTTTCTTGTGTAGTTCTTTTGTGTCGATAGGTTTCAAGGTGAAACTGTCAAAGCCTTTTTCTTTCAATTCTTTTTTATTACTAAAATCGTCGTTGGCTGTTAGTGCCATAATGTGCACCGAGTTGCCACTTGCCCTTATTTGGCGCGTGGCCTCGTAACCATCCATCACGGGCATGTGCAAATCCATCAGTATAGCATCGAATGTGTCTTGTTGCATCAGGTTCAAAGCCTCTTTCCCATTTTCTGCAACGGCATAGGCCACGCCCCACATTTCAAGGAAAAGCGTAAGGATTTTGATGTTCAAAATGTAGTCCTCTACCACCAATACGTTCAGCCCGGTGAGGAGTTCTTCGTTTTCTACATCGTCAGAAGTTTCTTCTTTTTTTAGCGGTGTGCCTTTGGCAAATTTTAGGTCGAAGTAAAAAGTAGAGCCCTTTTCGGGAATGCTATCCACGCCCAAGTGGCCACCTTGCAAATTGACGATGCGTTTGGAAATGGTGAGTCCCAGCCCAGTACCACCGTATTTGCGCGTGGTGTCGGCACTTGCCTGTGTGAAACGGTCGAAAATAGAATCTATTTTGTCGGACGGAATGCCAATACCAGTGTCACTAACCGAAAACTTCAGTTTTATTTCTTCGGCATTTTCTTCCAATATTTCCACATTTAGTTCTACATAGCCTTTTTCTGTAAATTTTACTGCATTGCCTAAAAGGTTGCTGAGTACTTGCCGCAATTTGAGCGGGTCGCCAATTAAGTGTTCGTTCAGTGCTGGAATTTTACCTTTTTTCAAAAGAAGGCCTTTTTCGGTGGCTGCCAGCGAAAGCATCGACAGGTTTTCTTCTATCAATTTTTCCAAGTTTATTTCACGTTTTTCAGAAGTTATTTTA
Source organism: Cytophagales bacterium (assembly GCA_044349205.1). Classification (GTDB taxonomy): domain Bacteria; phylum Bacteroidota; class Bacteroidia; order Cytophagales; family UBA9547; genus UBA9547. The sequence goes on from JBIKRJ010000030.1 coordinate 8,167, forward strand.
CCACTTTCTATTTTAGATATTTCCAAAACATTGTTTACCAACGAAAGCAGGTGATTGGCCGAAATGTGGATGTTTTCGAGATATTCTTTGTTCAGCACACCTGCATACTTTCGCATAATTAGGTTACTGTATCCAATCACGGCATTGATGGGGGTGCGTATTTCGTGGCTCATCGTAGAAAGGAACTGCGATTTCGCCTCTGCGGCCTTTTCGGCTTTTTCTTGTGCCGCCATCAGTTCTTCTTCCACCTTTTTAATGTGGTCTATATCGGTGTGGGTGCCGATAAAGCGCAGCGGATTTCCATCGTTATCGCGTTCTATGATTTTGCCGCGTGCCAAAATCCATTTGTATTGCCCATTTTTTTGCTTTAAGCGATGTTCAAGAAGGTAATATTCAGTTTGGTTGTTCAAATGTTTGGAGATTTCTTCTTCGGCTTTCTTTTTGTCGTCGGGATGCACCATTTTCTCCCATTCCGAAAAAGTGTTTTTAATTTCTTCATCCTTGTAACCAAGCATTTCTTTCCAGATGGGTGAAAAATAGGTAGTGTTGTTGGACAGGTTCCAGTCCCATACACCGTCTTTGCTGCTGTTCAAGGCAAACTTCCAGCGTTCCTCCGATTTTTCTAATTCCTCACGGGCATTTTTCAGCGAGGTAATGTCGATGATCGAAAATTGCACCAATTCTATTTCACCTTTTATGTTGTGCACGGGGCTGTAGGTGATGGACAACCATAACGAAAACTTGCCAGGTTGTTCCACTTTTCTTTCCACCACCGTTCGCTCTCCCTTGAAAGCCAGAGCCAGATTTTCGTTGTATGCTTTTTTCAACGATTCCAATATGTACTGTTCGCTGTCTTCGCCTGCCAGCAGTTCAATGCCCAAATAGGTAAAGACAATTTTTTTCGATTTGGCATCGGCATAATATACTTTTTTGTCTTTCCCAATCAATACAACTGCTTCGGCTGCATTTTCTATGATTTTTTCAAGACGAAACTTTATTTCTTTTTTGGCCTTTTCTTCCTCCATCAGGGCGAGGTAGAAACGATAGCACAGGTAGTTTAAGATGAAAACAGGCTGCGAAACACTTAGAAAAGTGTAAAGAAGATTGGATGGCAGTTGTTCGTGAAAATCCATAAACGAAGGAAGCGTCGCCCCAAGGTATAATTTGCCCAGCATCATTAAGGCGGTAGAAATAGTGGAAAGGGTGCCCCACACAAATCCCAACAATACATGGCAAATGATGCAAATAGTCCCCATCATAAGCACTGCTCCAAGGTTTATGTTGTGGCCTTGGCCGAATAAAAAGAATGTGAAGTTCTGGTGTGCAAATAGGTACAAAAGAAAAAGCAGGGTGGCTGATGTGTTTTTTTTACGAATGGCAAGAAAAAGCGTGATGCCACCAACGGGTATCAAAGATGCCAGCAGTAGCTGAGACCAAATGGGTAAATGCAAGTAAAAAACAGAAAAAATGATTTGGAAAGAAGCTGTGATGATGCAAGAAAGCTGCAGAAATCCCAACTTTTTTTCATCTAAAGTAGTCATTTTGACCTTTTTTAAGAATATGCTAACCTCATCGCAAAGTACAATATTTGCCAATTAGTACAATGCAAAGGTTTATTTCTATAATTTTGAATTTCGAATACTACTTTAAAGACAATGAAAAAGGCATTAATTACAGGAATTACGGGGCAGGACGGCGCTTATTTGTCTGAATTACTTCTGAGTAAGGGTTATGAAGTGCACGGTATTAAACGCAGAACTTCGCTTATAAATACCGAAAGGATTGACCATCTTTACCAAGATCCTCATGAGAAAAATGTCAAATTCAAGTTGCACTACGGCGATTTGACCGATTCTACCAATGTCATTCGCATCATTCAAGAAATTCAGCCCGACGAGATTTACAACCTTGGGGCCATGTCGCACGTGAAAGTAAGTTTCGATATGCCAGAATATGTTGCTGATGTGGACGGGGTAGGAACCCTCAGAATTTTGGAAGCAGTTCGTCTATTGGGTTTGAAAGATAAAGTGCGCATTTATCAGGCTTCAACCTCTGAACTATATGGCAAAGTACAAGAAGTACCGCAAAGCGAAAAAACTCCTTTTTATCCCCGTTCGCCATACGCAGTAGCCAAAATGTATGCATTTTGGATTACGGTAAACTATCGCGAGGCCTATGATATATACGCCTGTAATGGCATACTTTTCAACCACGAGTCACCCATCAGGGGCGAAACTTTTGTAACTAGGAAAATTACACGCGCCACTTCTCGCATTGCCATAGGCTTGCAGGATAAACTTTTCTTGGGTAACCTGAATGCAAAACGTGATTGGGGTCATGCCAAAGATTATGTAGAAGCTATGTGGTTGATATTGCAACAGCCTGCTGCGGAAGACTATGTGATTGCGACGGGTGTTACCACTACAGTACGCGATTTTGTGATTATGTCTTTCCAGCATGTAGGCATCGAACTTGAATTTTCAGGTGAGGGCGAAAATGAGATAGGAAAAGTAAAATCGTGCAGCAATCCCGAATACAAGTTGCCAGTGGGCAAGGAAGTAGTGGCGGTTGATAAGAATTACTATCGTCCTACCGAGGTCGATTTGCTTATAGGCGATCCTACCAAATCTAAAACAAAATTGGGCTGGAAACCCAAACACGATTTGAAAAGTTTGGTCAATGACATGATGACAAGCGACTTGAATCTCTTCAAACGCGATTTGTATCTGAAGGAGGGCGGACACAAAATCTTGAACTACGCCGAATAAATCTAAGATTTGGCCTTTCAATGGCTTCGACCAATCATCTGCAAGAATGCAAAAAACGGATAAAATTTACGTGGCAGGCCACCGCGGCATGGTGGGCTCTGCTATTGTGCGAAAACTGCAAAAAGAGGGTTTCCTCAATATTGTTACCCGCACATCAAAAGAATTGGATTTGCGCAACCAACAAGCGGTATCAGAGTTTTTTGAAACTGAAAAACCTGATTATGTAGTATTGGCAGCGGCTCGTGTTGGCGGTATTCATGCCAACAATACTTTTCGTGCCGATTTTATTTACGACAATTTGATGATTGAATGCAACATCATTCATCAATCGTATGTACACAAGGTTAAAAAACTCCTTTTTTTAGGCTCATCCTGCATTTACCCCAAGCTTGCACCTCAGCCAATGAAAGAAAACGCATTGCTGACGGGTGTTTTGGAATATACGAACGAACCCTATGCTATAGCCAAAATTGCGGGTATCAAACTGTGTGAAAACTACCGTTTGCAATACGGCTGCAATTTTATCTCGGCCATGCCCACCAACTTGTATGGCCCCAACGACAATTACGATTTGAACAATTCGCATGTGTTGCCAGCACTCATCCGCAAAATTCATACTGCCAAAAAAGAGAGCAAATCTTCTGTAGAAGTATGGGGCACTGGCACTCCCAAGCGCGAGTTTTTGCATGTCGACGATTTGGCCGATGCATGTTTCTATTTACTTCAAAATTACAATGGTATCGAATTGGTCAATGTAGGTTGTGGCGAAGATTTGTCGATTGGCGAATTGGCTCAAATGGTAAAAGAAGTAGTGGGCTTCGAAGGCGAGTTGCATTTCGATACGAGCAAACCAGATGGCACGCCAAGAAAATTGATGGATGTGAGCAAATTGGCTGAAATTGGCTGGAAAGCTAAAATTGGGTTGCGTGAAGGGATTTCAACGGTGTATGAAGAAGATGTGAAAAACGTTTTCTAAGCTAAAATTTCAGCCACACTCTTTCCTTTTACACTTTTCGACAGGCTTTAACAAGTGCTTTTTGAAAGCCAATCTTTGAAAATGAATGGTTTCTGTAGGGAAACAGAAACAAAATCATCGACATTTTCTTATTTTTTAGCTTACTTAGCCTAGATTTTGGACTATTAAGTCTAAGTAAAATAATATTCTGATTGTTTAAGAAGTTTTTTTACAGCCTAATTTTTCTGGCGCTTCAGTTTTTTTATTCGACTGTAGCCTCAGGCCAAATCAGCATTGTCAGTCCGGCTGTGTTTGCAGGTCCAAGTATTCCCGACAACAACGATGTGGACAGTCCTTATGTATTGTGTACTGATACTGTTTTGTTGCAAAGCCAATCCCTCGCGCAAAACTGGGTTAATCTGAGCCCCAATTCGGCCGATTATGAAATTTTAGCTGGCGGTGGTGTCAATACCTTCTTAAGAGTTAGACTGAAAACATCTTCTGTTGTGTCCTTCACTTGGAAAAAAAGTGGGCAGGTAAGCTATAGTATATACATAAGAAAGCAAAAACCAACTTTGCCACTAGCAGGGCAAGACACCACCATTTGCCAAAATTCACTCAAGCTGTATGCCAACAAGCCTGTAATTGGCTCGGGAAAATGGTTTTCACTGCGAGGTGCTGTTTTTCAAAACGACACCCAACACGACACGCGTGCACTGCAACTGCCAACCGAAAAGGACACCTTAGTTTGGCAAATATCTACTCCTGTTTGCGGTGCCTTGTCTGACACCTTGGTCTTGGACAATCAAAGTCCGTCCTCACCAAATGCCGGCATTGACCAGTTTGTGTGTGTGGATACCGTGATGCTTCAGGCCTCGGCTCTATTGCCTAAGGAAAAGGGAAAGTGGACTGTGATTGGTGGGGCAAATGTGCAAATAGCCACGCCCGATTCTGTGCAGACATTTGCCTACGGATTGTCGGGGCTAAGCAAATTTGTGTGGCAGGTGACCAAAAGTGAGACCTGCACCTTGCGCGACACAGTGCAAATCCAATACACAAAAGTGGATACTGCGAATATTTTAACTCAAGATAAATCTCTGTGCACTAATAAATTAGACATAGAAGCTAATAATTTGGCTGGTCAGTGGAACATTTTAAAAGGAGGCGGTACGGTTCTATTGCCAAATGTAAGGAAAACTGTGGTGGAAGGTCTTTCTGCCGACACCAACTTGCTGGTGTGGGAAGTGAAAAATGGATATTGCCCTACCACTTACGACACCCTTTTGCTTTTAAACAAGACCGTGGCCAAACCAATCATTTCCGATTCCTGTTTCCTAAGTCCTTTCAGTAGTACATTAAGTTTGAATTTGCGTAGCAGTTTGAAATCCAACGAAACAGGAATTTGGACTTCCCAAAGCGCACCGGTTGCGGTTTCTGAAATCGATTTGCAAAACAATCTATTGAACCAGTCGGCAACTTTCAGCCCAAAAGAAACGGGTGAATATAATTTTATGTATAAAGCTTCCAATGGCTTATGTAGCGACAGTGCTTTCAATCTTTACTACCTTATAACTAAAGCCGAACTGCAGTCCGATACTTGTATTTACACCGAACAGCTTACTGCAAATTTTTCACTGCGTCCTAAAATTTTGCCAAATGCAAATGAATTGCCAAGATGGATACTTCCCAACAACCAAGTGGCAGATAGTCTTACCATTCACCAAAACTTGCCAGTAGGGTATTATAGATTTGTGTACGGCATACGCAATGCCCTTTGCAATTCTTGCGAAAAATGTCATCTCGCGAATTACGACACCATGTATGTACGCATTGTGAACAAGGCCAAAATTGTACCTAACGCATCTGTTTGCACGACTGATAGTGTTCTGGCCCTTTTGGGAAATGTACTGCAAACTGGCGATTTGGGTACTTGGTCTTCGCCGCAAGCCTTGACTTTCTCATCGGCTGCTTCAAACAGTACCAATGTGGGGTCAATGTCATTTGGGAGCAACAAGGTTTTCTGGACGGTATCGAATGGCAATTGTGCGAGCTCAGATTCACTTTTTGTTTACAGACTTTCAAAACCAATGGCGGGTAGCGACAAGTGTTACAAAGCGGGTATTGCCCAGTCGGACACTTTGCTTGCCACAAGTCCAAAAGCCAATGAAATAGGCGAATGGTTTTATTCATCAGTAGGAAACGATATAGTTTTTGTGCCCCTTTCCAATACTAATGGTTTGGTTGCCAATACTCAAAATGCACGAAAAGGGTCTTTTTCGGTGCAATGGCGTATTTCTTCAGTGCAATGTCCTGCAGGTTTTTCCGACGAATTGAAATTGAATGTGATTAGCAACCCTGAAGTGCCCAACGATACATTTTTTGTGCTTCCTGCGCAGCCTCGCTCTATCAAAGCATTGTCGCTCATCGACCCAATTATGGAAAACCAGCGTTGGTTGATTGCACCGTCCAATGTGGTTTCAAACTCGGCGACTTTGCAGCTTTCCGATACACTCAAATCGGGGGTTTATCCTTTTGTATATCAAATTTCCGACAAACAAAATATCTGCAGTTTTTCTGCCAATTTCAATGTTACCTTTCTTTCCAAGCCCACTATTTTGGCTACAACTTGTTTGAAATCGGCCAGTGATGTGCTGCTTCGCGCCAAGTCTCCTGCATTGGGCGAAATAGGAACTTGGAAGGTAGATACTTTGGGTTTGCCCCAGTACGCTGACAACAGTCTGAATGCCGATAGTTTGCTGCTTTTTGGTCTAAAACCACAGAAATACAAGGTTTTTTGGATAATCAGTTTGGGCAAATACTCGGTAAAAGATTCACTTCTTTTTACCAATTTAAGCAAGTTCACGCTTTCTTTCCAATCGCTGTGCGTGCAAGAAAAGCAGGTTGAACTTAAACCTGATGCTTTGTTTCCAGCATTAAGACCTTATGAAACGGCATATTGGGTGAAGAAAAACGCGAATGCAGTAGGCGTTTTGTCAAAAGGCAATGCACTTTTCGATACTTTGACGCAACTGCAACCCAGCCAACAAATGTTGGGACTTGTTGTAAAAGACATGAATGAAAGTTGTGCCGATACAGCTTTTGTAAAACTAACGGTTGTGAGCAAGGCCAAGGCCTTTGCTGAATCGCCTATATGTTCCAATAGCTCTTTTGCGCTGGTAAATGCCACCAATACCCCCAACGCTTCTGAAACGGGCAAATGGTCTTACTTGAGATCTTTTGCCAACATCAAGCCGCTGATACAAGACAGCGTATCTTATACTAATGTTTCTATTTCCAATCTTGGCAATCGATTCACCAAATTGAAATGGGAAATTCGAAGCAAATTCGATTCCACTTGTTTTTCTTTCGACACCCTTCAAACATTGCTTGTGGTGGGGACAAAACCTACGGTTTTTTATCACGACACTTGTTTGGTTGGTGCCAATTCTTTCGTGTTGAAAGGCAGTCAGCCAGCTAGTTACGAGGTTTCCAAGTGGCTTAAGTTACCTTCGTCCGAACTCATTGCCAAAGATTCACCGTCTTTTCTGTACCCGTCTTTGGTGCCAGGTGTCAATAGATTTTCTTATGTCATCTTCGACTCTACTTCCGAATATAAATGTGCGAGCAGCGAGTTGATAAATGTAAATGTGGTAAACAAGGCCAAAATCGTGTCAAGCGATACATGTTTGATACTTCCAACACAAAGTATAGCCACTTTGAAAGCCAAATTGTATGCCGATAGGGGCAATGCCATTTATACTTTCATTCAAAATGCCGATAATGTTATTTCGACAAGTAAATTGGGTCAAGACTCCTTGTTCAATCTTCAATTTTCCCAAACAGGGCGTCTAAAGATATATTGGCAGGTGCAATTGAGTCCGCAATGTGTTAGCCGCGATTCGATTACGGTAACTGTCATTCCAAAGGCCAATGCGGGAAACGACCTTTGTTTGGTAGCGCCTACTGATAGCGTATTGTTAAATGCCAATGCACCTGCATTGGCAAAACAAGAAACCGGGTTTTGGACTAAGATTCCGTTTGCAAACCGAGAGGCCAGTACTGTTTTGTCAGATAATACGCTGCAAAACGCCCGTTTGAAATTTTTGTCAAAAGGTAGGGCAATGTGGGTGTGGGAAATAAGTAATGGAACTTGTGGTCAAAACAAAGACACACTGCAGGTTATGTATCATACCAAGGCCAATGTAGGTTTTGATACTTGTTTAGTTGGTCAAGATTCGGTTTTGCTGAAGGCAATCCCAATATCCTCAGAAAAAGAAATTGGCTGTTGGGAAAGTGTTGTTGCAAAAGGTGTTTTGTCTTCTGAAAATCGTTTTTGGCAGAAAAACATCAGTTCGGGTTTCAGCCAGTTTACTTGGACAATTTCCGACTCGTTAGCCAATTTTTCTTGCAAAAACAGTGATACTGTAAAAATTGGAAGAGTAGTTAAAGCCCAAATTTTTCAAAACGACACCTGTTTGGTCTTGCCAAGAAATGGGGTAAGTCTGTCTAACATTCAGACCAACAGAGATTTGCCGAATATTTCCCATTATTGGTTCAGTGCCGACAGCTTAATTCCTCAGCCAACCAATGCCTCTGTTTTCAATCTTACTTTCAATAAACCGAAGACTTCCTACAAGTACATTTGGAAAATAAAATTGTCGGAAGCCTGTCAAAGCCAAGATTCTGTGAAGGTAACGGTAGTGTCCAAAGCGTATGCCGGTCGTGATACCTGTTTGGTAATTGACAAATTGGCAATGAAAGCCGATTCCTTTTCTGTTCAGGCTGGTGAAATTGGGCAATGGACAAGTCTAAATGGCAATGCTCAAATTTCCATGTTAGGGCAACCTTCTTCCGAAATTAGCCAATTGCAAAAAGGAGTGAACGAATTTTTATGGGTAGTAAAGTCACAAGAGAAATCTTGCCAAAATCAGGACACCATCAAGCTGAATTACATCACAAAAGCCAATGCTGGGGG
>JBIKRJ010000031.1:0-16854 GCA_044349205.1 Cytophagales bacterium
TCAAAAAGGCTTTTGTGAGCAGTGGAATTCGGTACGATTTGTTGGTTAACGAGTACAACAAAAGCGACGAAACCGATAGTTTGGGCGAGTACATGGATCAACTGGTGAAACACCATGTGCCAGGCAGGTTGAAAGTGGCACCAGAACATACCTCCGACCCTGTGTTGCGTCTTATGAGGAAGCCTTCATTCAAGCATTTCCACGATTTCAAAAAGAAGTACGATGCAGCCAATGAAAAAGCAGGGTTAAACCAACCCCTTGTCCCTTATTTTATTTCAAGTCACCCTGGCTGCGAAATGCAAGACATGGCCAATCTGGCCATAGAAACCAAAGAAATGGGATTCAAACTTGAACAAGTGCAGGATTTTACGCCTACGCCTATGACTTTGGCTACCGAAATATATTACACGGGTGTGCATCCCTACACTTTACAGCCTATTTTTACCGTAAAAGATCCACAACAAAAGAAAGACCAAAACAAATTTTTCTTTTGGTACAAGCGCGAAAACCATCAGTGGATAAAAGATAAACTCACGAAAGCCAAACATCCACACCTCATAAAGCCATTATTGGGTTTTCCTCCTAAAAAAGATACTTTCAGAGAAGCGTTGGAGGAAAAACAAAAAAAGCCCTTTGTGCACAAATTTTATGGCAAAGAGGCCAAAAAAAGGCGATAACTCAGCGCAAAATAAGGCTGCCGTTTATTCTTTTTCCTTTCAAAAACACAAATTGAAGCGAAAAGTAAAAAATGTGCACGTTTAGTCCCTCGAATGGGCGGTAGTAGTTGCCCGCATTGTCGGTTGCGACATACGAAGTGTTGAAAAAGTTGTTCAGATAATATTTGAAATTGATGCCCAACCCACGCCTGAATTGTATTCCTGCAAAAACTGAATGATAGAGTTCGGGCACTCTTTCGCTAAAAAACGAATCGTATTTTTCCTTCTTTTCGCCCTCGAAAAAGGTTTTTTCAAGATAGTGAACCGGCATTTCCAATTCGTAACCTACTTGTAAATAAGCATGATGCATCTTGCCGTATTTCATTGCAATAGGCAAGGCAAGATTGTAGGTTCGGTATTTTTTCTTGATTTCAGCATTTGGTCTGCCATATATAAATCCAAGGTTACGAACTGCCACACCATAGCTGCAACCAACTTTTGAACTCAAATCTTGGTGTATCAAATACTGCAAATTGAATGCAGGAGCAAATCGTACTGTTGCGTCCACGCTGTTACCGTTCTTTTGTATGTTAGGGTAAGAGAAAATCCATTCACCCGAGGTGGTGCTATATGACTTTCTTGTATCGTCTTGTGCCAAAAGAGTTGATTGCATTAAAACGCAAAATAGAAATAGTATAGATTTGATTTTAAATAGGTTGTGCATATTTTTTACATTATAATACCTTCCAAGTTCTGTTCTTCTGCGTCGCCTATCGCTTCTACTAATTGAAATTTCAAGTCGAAATAAATTGGGAGAAAATCAAGAAAAATACTCACGCAATTGGGTTTTATGTCTAATAAATATTCCGAAAAATCAGGTGATATTTGATAAGTTGTGTGCTGCGATTTTCCACTGATTGTATTGCAACCAATCGTCAATTCAAATTCTTTGAAAGTTTTAGGCAAATCGAAAAGCCTGAGTTTTAGCTGCAATGGGTTTTCTAAAATATACAGGCAGCCGGGCTCAGCCTCGTAAACCGATTCTATCGCAGCTACTTTCAGCGTATGGTTTTGAGTTTTCATTTACCGTTCAGAAACCATTAATTGATTCTGATTGGCAATTTCATGTGGTTTATTCGGGCTTGTGTTTCAAAAAAATAGGGAAGACTTATATTTTTTACATTCAGCAAAAAATGGCCAACAAAAGCCTTTTATACGTAAAGATTTATTCAGGTATTTCACTCGACCAGAATTGGTTTTAAAAAAGCTATATGTAAAATAAAGCTATATTAAACCACACAATAACAAATAGATAGCAAGTCGAAATGGCTGTGTTCTGAAATTTCATCGAACACATAACCAAACTGCAAGGGACTGGGGCGATTGCCAAAATGTAATTGCGGAAAATAGTTTTTCAATAATCGGTAAAGATTCGATTTGGCCACAATCTCACCATACAATTCAATATTGGTTTGTTTATCTAAGCCTAATTCATCTACCACCAACATCAAATAGTACAAAAAATCTTCATCAGTTTTATAAAAGAATTTGTTACAAAATTTCAGTGACGCCTTGTCTTTAACTAATATGCCCATGTATTCGAAGCCTACAAAAACCATTAAACTCGGTTTGTTGTCGATATTTTCTTGGCGCAAAATGGCTTCAATCAAAGGCGATGTTTGGTGAATAAATTGGATTTTACCTTCTGAATAATAAGCATTAAACCAATTGTGCAATCCCAAATCGAGTGCAAATACATTGGCAATGCCTGCTTGTTTGTGGGCAAAAAAAGTGACGTGGTGATAGCTTGTGTCCACCTCGCAATTCAACTGCAAATAGTTTAATGCATTTTCTTCTTTAAAAAGGCTAAGCGGGACTAAGGTAAACTTGTCGTTGGCCACGCACAAATGCACTGATTTCCAAAATTTTGCTGGCAAAAACGAATGATTTTCAATGATTTTTGAAATCTTTTGAACGAGTAGGGAAGAAGTGCTGCCGCCTTCAAGCTGATAGGTTTCCAAAGCAAGGCATCTGTTCGCTTCAGAATCTACCACGCAAAACTGAAAACGCAACGAGCCTACCAAAAGAAAAAGCCGATACTGATCTAACTGTTCAGCCTCGAATCGGTCATCGATAATTTTGATGTAAGGTTCAATTTGAATCCTGTCTTTGGTCAATTTATTATATTATCTAAAGATTGGTTTGTAAAAATACGGTATATTTGAAAAAAATAGGACATTTTTCTGGTTTTTATACTTTAGAAAAGTAGGGTGGTTGGGAATTTTGTGGTGTTGCAAGCGTACGGCTCTGTCGATATTTTGAATGAAGCGATGGTTTCTGTTTCGTCACTTTACATGGTGACAAATTTAAATTCTCGTCCTCAAATCGTCATCTATACCGATTCTGCCCTCTATCTTTCTTCCTTTTTGCCCGAAGGCATTCAATACATTCACACCCCTGCTGAACAATGGGAAAAATGGAAAGGTGAAAAAGGTTTTGTTCACCGAGCCAAAATCGAAATGTTACGTCATTTCAGTAGCGAACACGAAGGCAATGTGTTGTATTTGGATACCGATACCTATTTTTTACACGATCCCGCATCACTTTTTCAAGCCATAGAAGAAAATTTTTTCCTGATGCATACCGATGAAGGAAAAATTAAAGGCTCGAAAAACAAGGTTTTCCGCAAACTAGAAAGGTTTTTAAAAAAGTACAAGTTCAAGCGCAGCGCCATTTTGCCTACCATGCACATGTGGAACGCTGGCGTGCTGGGGTTTAAAACCACCGACAAGCCAATTCTTGACAAGGTACTTGCTTTGGCAGATGACTTGTACAAGGCCTACCCAAAACATGTCATGGAACAATTGGCTTTTTCGGTCTATTTTCAAGAAAAAACAAGGCTAGCCTGCGAAGACAAAATTTTCCACTATTGGGATTTCAAGGAATATAGAGAAATAATCAGAGGGTTTTTCCAAAAAAACAATGGTTTATCCATGCATTCTTGGCAAGAAAAAATTGACGAAATACGCCCCGATATCCTTATAAAATCGAAGAAGGCTTTTGTTCAACTGCCATTCATTTGGCAACTTTGGTACAAGCTAATGCGAAAATCTTCTAAATAATTTATTGGTCCACCCAAAAACGATTTCTGGTCAGTTTTAGGTCTTGCAATACCGAAGACTTCACATTCAGCTGGAAATTGTACTGGCCAGTGTTGACAGTGCCTGGCAAAGGAGGTATCCAGTTGAGCGACATTACCCAGCAATGCAAATCGCGCGTAATACCAAATCGGGTATAGGTGATTAATTTTTGGGTTAGGTTATATCCCGAGTTAAATTGTATTTTCCATTTTGAAGATAGGCTTATGTCGCCATTGTAGGTAATAGAATGAGTGTATAGGTCAGGGGCTTTAGTAGGAACATATAGCTGGATATAAGTGAGGTTGTACGACAAATTAAAACTCCACGGAATCGTAAAATCGAGGTATTTGTTCGGATTGTTTCGAATGTCATGGAGCATTTGTTCCTGCACGCTCATTGGTTGTATGCCCGAACTGCGTTCTTTGGCATCGGGCTTGTTCGTTTTTTTAAACGATTGAGAACTAAGCGCGAAACCAAAAGCAAGATTCGAGTTCAGAATATTTCCCAATCCTTTTCCTTTTTCCCATTGAAACTGATTTACTCGCTTAGAAACTAAGGAGTTTGCCAAAGTGCCAGCCACATTTGTGCGCACATATGGATCGACTGTGGCATTGTAGGCAATGTCGAAAAGTCCGAAAAGTTTGGTACGGGCCGCAAAGGCAATGTTTGACAAATTGAACGAATCGGCTGCTAGGTTGTAATTACCAGCCATAGAAAGGTTGTCTAAAAGCGAAACTTTTTTGAATTTCTTTTTTGCGTCGGAAGAGTCTTTGTTTTGTTTAACCTTCATTTCAAATGTGTTGTTGAGCGAAAAACCAAGCAGTGACGACTTGCCTGGACTTGGAGAACCCAAACCTAGTCCTTGGAATTTGTTCAAAACTTGCTTCTGGCCGTTTACAGTCAGGTTTTCGAAGTAGCCAAACTGGTTTTCAGAAAAGTCGGGACGATAGGAATAGCTGATGTTTGGTATCAAAGTGTGCCTAATGGCTTCCACTCGCCCCGTTCGTAGAAAAAAAGTACCATATATTCGGGTGGTTAAACTGGTTCCCATCGAATATTGGTTTGCCCTTGCAAAACCTTGAACTGTGTCTCTTTTCACAATCTGTTTTCCATTAGCAGTATCTATTTTATAATCGTAATATTTCGAATACCAAAATTCGTCGTAAGACATAGTAGGGTTCAGACTGAAGTATTTCATCACTTTTATAGAGGTAGAAATGGGAATACTGTGCCTAATGCCATTGTTGAAGTTTTTCGAATTGAGCAAATAGTCGGCATCTTCGCTAAAGTTGTAGTTGCGTTTGGTTTGGTAAGTGCCGTTTGGCAGCAAAATTGAGTCTTTGCCCAAAGATTTTTGACCTACAACAGCAGGGTCGTTTGTAATCACGTTTTGCATGTTCATGTTGTAGGAAAGGTTAAGCTTTCGTATAGCTTCTGTGTTTTTTCCTTGTATTTTTTGAAAAGGCATCACCCTGTTCATGGCAAAATTCAAGTCGGGCAGGGTGAATGTTTTTACTCCTGTCGTATTTTGGTTTTGGCGCAAGGCGACTCCAAGGCTTATGGGCGAATTGCGGAAACTTTGCGAATACTGCACATTCGATTGGAAGGCAGGAGTGAGCACCACATTTGGATTGGTGTTTTGGATGTTTATCTGGTTGAAATTGGCTGTTCCTGCATCTACATTGGCGCTGAGCCTACCCAGCTTTTTGCTCAATGTGCTATGTCTCCAATTTACCCAAAAGGCATGTTGATTAATGTTTTTAGCAGGATCTAAAGTATTCTGAATCACCACCCAACGATAGGTAAAATTCAGATTTCCTTCAAAAGCGTAGCGTTTTCTATATTCGGTTATTTGTCTGCTACCCGCACCACCTAGCGAATAAATGTCGCCCAAAAAACGCATACCCAAATAAGGACTCACAGCCCAATAAAATCCGCCTTGCTGCAGAAAAAAACCTTGGTTTTGGGATTCGCCGTAAGTAGGCACTATAATACCCGAAGACCTGTTTTTTGGTATGGGAAACATGCCAAACAAAAAACCAACGGGCAAGGGGACTTTGTTTATCACAAAATGGAAAGGGCCAGACAGGACTTTTTTTTCAGGAATCATCTTGATTTTAGAAGAAGCGATGTAATAATGTGGATTGGCCAAATTGCAGGTAGTGTATTTCGAATGATTGGCAAAAAGCTCGTTATCTTCGTTTTTCTTCACTTTTTCGCCGTGTATGTAGCCATCGCCTTGTTTGGTGACCACCTCGCTGATGATCCCTTTTTTGGTCTTGAAGTTGTACACGATTCTTTTGGTTTGGTATTGGTCTTCTTTCTCTTTGAAAACAGGTGTGCCTTTCAAATTTCCTGCACTATCGGCAACGCCATGGGCTTCCACATTGTTGTTTAGCCAATTAATGTCGATTTGTTCGGCTTTAAGGCTCATTTCGCCATAGTCAATTTTCGACTTGCCAAAAAGCTTCATCGTTTGTTTTTCAGCATCAAAAATGATCGAGTCCTCACTGGCATATTTTACCGAAGTCTTGATGCCGTCTTTTTGTTTTTTTTCTTTTAAAGCCAAACTGTCAACGCTTTTCTTGCTGCTGTCTTTAGAAACTTTTGTTGCGGCAGGTGGAGCGGAATTTTGATGAAGCTTGCTTGGGTTTTCTGCCAAGACTTTATTTGTAGAAAATGACAAGAAAATCGTCGCTGATAAACACAAAGTTAGCCAGAACGAAAAAGGATATTTTCTTGTTAAAAGCGTAGTTGCGTGTTTCAGATTTATCTAAAAATTATGCATATTCGCACAAAAATAACCTCAATTCGGCAAACTAAATCATAAACAAAGTGAGAAATATTTTACTCATAGGCTTTATTGCTTCTGCTTTGCTCCTAAGTTCCTTTTCGACACTTAACAAAAAGACGTACAAACTGCGGAAGGTCGTCATAGATGCCGGCCACGGCGGTAAAGACCCCGGCTGCCACGGTAAATCGGCAAAAGAAGCCGAAGTGGCCTTAAAAGTTGCGCTCGAACTAGGTAAATACATTTCGGAAGGTTTTGAAGATGTGAAAGTAATTTACACAAGAGATAAAAACGAATTCATAGAACTGCACGACCGTGCCGGCTTGGCCAATAAAAACAACGCCGATCTTTTTATCTCAATACATTGCAATGCAGGAAATCCACAGGCACACGGTCACGAAACTTACACCATGGGTTTGCATACTTCGCAAGGTAATTTGGAGGTGGCCAAGCGCGAAAATGACGTTATTTTAAAAGAAGACAACTATTTGGAAAAATACGATGGCTTCGACCCTCGTTCACCTATAGCCCACATTTTGTTCTCCAATTTCCAAAATGCCTATTTGGAAAATAGCATTCAATTTGCCTCAAAAGTTGAAAATCATTTGTTGGACAAGGCGGGTCACAAAAGCCGTGGCGTGAAACAAGCTGGTTTTTTGGTGTTGTGGAAAACCACCATGCCTTCTGCCTTGATTGAAATTGGCTATTTGACCAACCCTGAAGAAGAAAAATTTCTCATGGACAAAACCAACCAGTCCAATATAGCAGAAGGTATTTATACCGCCTTCAGGCAATACAAGGAACAAATGGAAAAACATAATTGATTTTCCATTAATATTGTTGCTCACAAAATTTTCCAATTTGAAATTCGCTATTAGCAAAGAAGTAAAAATTGCCCTGCTCACCATTATTACGAGCAGTATGTTGTACACGGGCTTCAATTTTTTAAAAGGTCACGAAGCTTTCTCAAAATCAAACTATTATGCTGCCTATTACCACAATGTAGATGGATTATTACCAGGTAATCCGGTTTATTTGAACGGCATGAATGTAGGGCAAGTAAAAGAATTGGAACTCACGCCCGAAAACAAAATTAAAGTGACCTTACAAGTGCAAGCTAGTATTGAATTGTCGGACAGCACTGTAGCCAAATTGATGGACGGAAGCCTTTTGGGGGGGAAAGAAATCATGTTGAAAATGAAGCCTGGCACCAAAATATTGGAAGACGGTGCCACCATTCGTTCAGAATTAGAAGTAGGGATGAGCGAAAATTTCATGAACCAAGCAGAACCTATTTTGAAAGGGGTCGATAAAACATTAGGCAATGTGAACAACGTACTGAATACCGAAAATCAACAAAAAATAAGTCAATTGCTTAGCAATTTAGAGGCCGTAAGTTCTCATTTGAAAGAAACCATTATCGAAAATCGGCAATCTCTTTCTTCTACCACGCACAATCTGGACAAACTCACCGCCTCGCTGGTGGAAACCGAAAAAAAACTAAATCCGATCTTAAATAACCTAAACATTCTTTCCGATTCTTTGAAAGATATGCAGCTGAAGTCGACCGTGATGCAGGTCAACAAAACGGTAGCCGATTTGGACGAAACCATCAATAAAATAAACAAAGGCAAAGGAACACTTGGTAAAATGGTGAATGAAGATTCCCTGTACACCCATTTGAACAAAACCATCAAAGACCTTGACGAATTGTTTCTAGACATGAAGGCTCGACCAAAACGTTATGTTCATTTTTCTGTTTTTGGAAAAAAAGAATAGCCTTGTACATGCAAAAAGTATTTCTGATAGTTTCTGGAATTTCGGGTGCGATTTCGGTGGCAATAGGAGCCTTTGGGGCTCATGGTTTGAAGGCATTTCTTGAGACCAACAACAGAATAGAAACCTTTGAAACAGCTGTAAAATATCAATTTTACCACACGTTTGCTTTGATGGTAGTTGGATTGCTCATGAATCAATTTACCAACAAATCACTTGAATTGGCAGGTTGGTTTTTCGTAACTGGAATTTTCATTTTTTCGGGAAGCCTGTACCTACTTTGTGCTAGTGGTATCAAATGGCTGGGCGCAATTACGCCCATTGGTGGCTTGTTTTTCATTGGTGGCTGGCTAATGCTCGCCTATGCTATGCTAAAATCTTGACAGGAAAGTCTTGGTTTTTGTACGCTAATCTGCGTTTTTATCATTTCTGCACACATATTTCGTCTATTAACTTTCTAAAATGCTACAACCTGTTCTGAAAAAAATGAATATAAAAGCTTTGAATGAAATGCAGTTAGCTGCCATTCAAGCATTTAAAGAAAGAAAAGAGGTGTTGCTGCTTTCGCCGACGGGCTCCGGAAAAACCTTGGCATTTTTGCTTCCAATCGTAGAAAAAATGAAAAAAGAAGCGAAAGGAGTGCAAGCGTTGGTAGTGGCACCATCTCGCGAACTTGCCCTTCAGATAGAACAAGTATTCAAAGAAATGGGGACAGGATTCAAGGTGAATTGCTGTTATGGAGGACATAAAGTAAAAACGGAAGAAAATAATTTCAATGAATGTCCTGCCATTTTGATAGGTACACCAGGGCGTTTAGCATTTCATGTGCGTAAACAAAATTTCGACCCAAATACGGTAAAAATTCTTGTGCTGGACGAGTTCGATAAATCGCTTGAATTTGGATTCCAAAACGACCTTGCGTTTTTGCTCGAAAAATTGGAAAATGTGGAAAAGAAAGTACTTACCTCGGCTACGCAAAGCATTGAAATCCCAGCTTTTGTTGGTGTAGAAAAACTATTTGAAGTCAACTTTTTGGAAGATAAAATTCCCGATAAGTTGAAATTTAAAGCCATCTATTCGTCTGAAAATGATAAACTTGAAGCATTGGTGAGGTTAATTTCAAGTTTAGGCAACAAAGTGATGCTTGTTTTTTGCAACCATCGCGATGCTGTGGAAAGAATAAGTGAATTGCTAAGAAGGCAGGAAGTGGTCCACGACATTTTTCATGGAAAAATGGAACAGCAAGACCGCGAGAGAACGTTGATAAAACTGCGAAACGGAAGCAATCATTTGCTCATCTCCACCGATTTGGCTTCCAGGGGTTTGGACATTCCAGAAGTGGAATATGTGATTCACTATCAGTTGCCTACCAACGAAAGTGCTTTTGTGCATCGAAATGGACGAACGGCGCGTATGCACGCCAAGGGAACTGCATATTTTATTTTGCGTCACGACGAACCGCTGCCTTCTTATTTGATCGAAAAACCTGAAATAGAGGAACTTCCTGAACAAACTACATTGCCAGCTCTTACCGAATGGGAAACACTATACATAAGCGGGGGTAAAAAAGAAAAAATAAACAAATTCGACATAGTGGGATTGCTTTTGCAAAAAGGGGGATTACAAAAAGACGAGTTGGGGAAAATCGAGGTTTTAGACCATGTTTCCTATGCCGCCATAAAGCGCGACAAAATTCGTGGACTTATTAAAATACTGAAAACAGAGAAGCTGAAGAAAAATCCTGTAAAATTTGATGTGGCTAGATAAATAGCTCAGCAACCAAATAATCGGCGGCTAACAAAGAAAGACAACTTGTGGTAAGGGCTTTAGTAATCGATTCGCCTACTTCGAGTGCGCCACCAGAAGTCATGTAGCCATAATAAGCTGAAATAGAAGAAATTAAATAACCAAAAACAAATGATTTAATGACGGTAACGACCACATTCATGTCGCGAAAGCCAGAACGAAGGCCGTAAGTGAAATCGGCATCAGAAACCACTTGCGCCACATGCACCCCAATCAATTGTCCACTGAAAATGGTGAGGTACCCAGCCAGCACTACCAGCATAGGAAAGGTGATGACACAGGCAATGATCTTTGGCAAAGCCAAATATGAGGCCGAATTGATGCCCATCACTTCCAAGGCATCTATTTGTTCGGTAATGCGCATAGTACCTATGCCACCGGCTATGGCCGAACCTACTTTACCCGCCAAAATCAAACAGGTAAGGGTAGGAGCCATCTCCAAAATAGTCATGTCGCGCACAATAGTACCAATGATGAATTTCGGTACAAATGGGCCTGCAAGGTTGGCGGCAGTTTGAATTACTGTAACCGCACCCAAAAACAAAGACACTACCGCAATGATAAAAACAGAACCCACTCCCAAACTAATGCACTCGTCTAGAATCAACCTCAAGTAAATCCTGAATTTCTCCCTATTCACAAAAAGACTTTGAATAAATAAGATGTAGGAGCCTAAATTCTGGAGCAGTTTCATGCTGATTTGTTCTTTTTTCTGTTTAAAAAACTAAACTTAGCGATTAAAATGGTTTGGTTGAAATTTGAGTAAAAATAGAGGGGCTAAGCGATATGGAAAAAAAATGGATAATAGTGACAGGCGGTACAAAAGGCATTGGGCTCGCTATACTCGAGACGTTCATGCAGGAAGGTTTCAATGCCATAACCTGTGCCAGAAATGGGGTAGACCTCGAAAACTTGAAATTGAAATTTGAAAAAAGATTTCCCAACCAAGATATTCTAACCTTTGTTGCCGACCTTTCAAAAAAATCAGATTGCAAGCATTTTGGCGATTTTGTAAAAAGTAAAATTGCTCGGTTGGATGTGATGGTCAATAATTCAGGATTGTTCACTCCTGGCCAAATTCACCAAGAAGAAGAGGGGGTTTTTGAAAAAATCATGGAAACCAATTTGTACAGTGCTTATCACATCACGCGCGCGCTTTTGTCTGTTATGCTAGCGCAGAAATCGGGTCATGTGTTCAATATGTGTTCTATCGCAAGCATTACGCCCTATGCCAATGGCGGCTCTTACTGCATTTCAAAATATGCGCTTTTGGGTATGACCAAAGTTTTGAGAGAGGAAATGAAGCCGTGCGGTATTAGAGTTACAGCCGTGTTGCCAGGTGCTACACGTACTTCTAGCTGGGAAGGAGTGAACTTGCCTGAAGAACGATTCATGAAACCATCGGATGTGGCTCAAGCTGTATTATCTTGTTGGAAACTAAGTGATTGTACAGTGGTAGAAGAACTTATACTTAGACCACAGTTGGGAGACATTTAGCGGAATTAGGATTGCCAAATAACTTCTTGCGCCAACAGGTTTTGGGACATTTTGCGTGCCAAAACAAATAAGTAATCGGAAAGGCGATTTAAATACGGAACTATGAGTTCGGGTATTTGGCTCGTTTCTTGCACTTTCACTACATTTCGTTCGGCTCGGCGACATACACACCGGGCTATGTGGCAAAAGGCAACCTCTCGATGACCGCCAGGCAAAATGAAATGACGCAGAGGCGGAAGACTTTCTGTCATCTCGTCTATTTCAACTTCTAAAGCAGTTATATCATCGGTTTTTAATTTGGGAAGGTATTCGGGTGTCTTTCCTTCAATCGCCAACTGCGATCCCAAGTTGAACAATATGTGTTGTTGTTTGGTCAGAAAGTCTTGATAATCCTTGTTTATGGAATAAGAAGCCAATAATCCGATGTAGGAGTTTAACTCGTCGATAGTCCCAAAAGCTTCAATGCGCTCGTGGGATTTGGATACTTTTTGTCCACCAAGTAGTGAAGTTTCGCCTTCGTCACCCGTTTTTGTGTAAATTTTCATTTAACCTAATATTTGGGCTGTGTGCTGTTTGGTATTTACCTTTTCGATAATGTTGGTGATAATTCCCTTTTCGTCAATTAAAAAAGTGGTTCGGGCTGTGCCCATGTATTTTTTACCATACATGCTTTTTTCTACCCAACATCCATAGGCTTCTACTATTTTTTTGTCGGTATCGGCAATGAGGGTGAAAGGCAATGAAAATTTTTGAATAAATTTTTGATGCGATTTCTCATCGTCTATGCTTATTCCTAACACTTCATACCCCGCTTTTTTCAAACTCGAAATATTGTCTCGCAAATCGCAGGCTTGGTCGGTACAGCCGGGTGTATTGTCTTTTGGATAAAAGTAGAGGACTACCTTTTTGCCTTTAAAATTGTCCAAACTTATGTTTTTGCCCTCTTGGTCTTTACCTTGAAATTCAGGCGCTTTGTCTCCGATTTTTAACATTTCTTTCGTATTTTAATTAATAGTTCGGGTGGTACTGATTGCTTACTTCAATTTTGCTTTCAGTTCGGCCTCGTTTCCGCATTTATCTACCACCTTTATCAATAACTCACCATGCAAGGGAATGTTTGATAATTCGGTATTTGTCCAAAACAAACTTTTTTTATGTTCGTAGTAAAAAAGCACCCATTGTCCATTTATAAAGCCATTGAATGACTTTATGCCCGACAAATTGTCTTTCACTACCAACTGAATTAGCTTTCTGTTTTTCTTTGTTAGTTTGATGACAGGAGATTTGTCGTCCTTTTTTATCATGAACTTTCCTAGATGTTTTGTCTTGAAATCGATGATGTTATTTTTCCAAGTACCACCCAAATAGCGATATCCAGCGCTGGTATTGTATGCAGAAAATTTATCGGTATTTTTTATTAAGCCTTTGGTATTCAGGGACAAATAAACGTAAGATGAAAGCGGCACAAAGGGGTCATGTACATCGAAACTCAGACTGCTGCTGTCTTTGGAGAGTGTGAAATCTGTTTTTGTTTTCAAATAAAGAGTGTCGAAAATGGATTGTTTAGGAAAGTGAATGTCCAGAAGCAGATTGGTATGTTTGCTCACCTTGCCCGGATGTATCAAATCTGTAAAGGAAAATCTTTCCACATATTGGCCTATCATTAGCGAATCGGGCAAACCGTTTCTCAAATCCCATACAAACACAGCATGGTTGCCACTTCTGTATAGTGATTTTTGCTCCAATATTTTCTTTTTCAAGAAAATACGCGCGTTTTCGTCCAATAATTTACGGTCGTTCACAATTACTTTTAGAAAATTTTCTTCGTGTTCGTGCCAAATGGTTTTTGGGTAATGTGGAATGTTGGCCACCACTTCGGGTAAGCCACCTTTTAAGTCAAATTCCAACACCGATTTGTTTTGGTTAGCATCCGACACTTGCACTTTAACTTTGTGTATCAAAGTATCTTTAATCAAGAGCCTGCCATTCAATTTGTTGGGGTAATTGTCCAAACGATTGCCGTCGGCTTTGTAACAACGCTGAAAATGGTTCCCTTTTTTCTTCAAAGTCTCGTAATCTTGATGGATGTTGATGTGGTGACTGTCGTCGTAGTGAAACTTGTCCATGTTATAATGGAATATTTCTTTGTCGTCCACAAACAATTCAATTTTCGAAATTCCGTTCAAATGCCCGGTACCATTTTGCTTATCGTTAGCTACAATTTCGATTCCAATACCACCTTTTGTATGAAATTTTTTCGGAATATGATAGCGGCCCTTTTTGCCTAATACAGGAGTTTCAAAACGAGCAAATTGTCCGTTTATGCGGCTATCTATGTGCAAAGGCCTCAAAGCCATTTTGGTTATGATGGGTGGTACATTGTCGGTAATTTCCTTGAATCCGCCAAAATAAAGGGGGTTGTAAAGATTATTTGAAGTATCGCGCACTTCGAAATGCAAATGGGGCCCACCTGAAGAACCCGTGTTGCCCGAATAAGCGATTATTTGACCTCTGACCACAGGAAAACGATATGGCCTTGGTGTTTCTTCTATTTCAAAGGTTTTTTTTCGGTATTGCATCTCTTTGATGTATTTGGAAAGCTCGTAATTGAGTTTTTCTAAATGAGCATATACCGTTACATAACCGCTTGGATGTGTGACGAATAGCACATTTCCATAACCAAATGTTGACATGACGATACGGCTTATATAGCCATCGGCAGAAGCATATACTGGCAACCCGGTGCGCGAATCGGTTTTGATGTCTAATCCGCCATGAAAATGGTTTGAACGCAGTTCACCAAAATTGCCCGACAATAGGTTTTTTTTACCCGGTTTTATGGGGAAAGAAAAGGTGTCAGTTGAGATTTTTTGAGCAAATGAAAAGCCATGCACAAGCAATGAGAAAAACAAAAAAGACCACTTCATACCGAACGAAAACTATTTTGGTTTAAAACTAAGCAAGAATACTTATCGTACACTTAAAAAGATTTTTTAGTTCTTAATTTAACTCTTTAATTTTAGGCCTGTAATTTTTTGATAAACAAGAATAAAACCAATGCCGTATAAACCTAAACAAATTGAAAAACTTTACTACAGCATCAGTGAGGTTTCGAAAATGTTTTCGGTTGCACCCTCGTTGATTCGTTTTTGGGAAAGTGAATTTGATTGTTTGAAACCCAAAAAAAACAATAATGGAAATAGGCAGTTTACCAAAGCAGACATAAACCAATTGAGGCTCATACATCATTTGGTGAAAAAAAAGGGATATACTTTGGCTGGCGCCAAAGAAGTTTTGAAATCGGGCAATAGCAAACCACAAAGCAATATGGAAGTGGTAAACGCGTTGGAAAAAGTAAAAGAGTTTTTGTTGGAATTGAAAAAAAACTTAGGATAATTTATACATTTTTTCCTTTTATTCTGATTTACATATACTTTTGATGTCTTGTTTTAAAAAAAAGGTTGTCTTAATTTAGTTTTGAATCTTTAAGAAATACGAAAGTAAATCGCTTAAAAGGCTCAAAACAGACAATTTCTAATCTAAATAACTAACATAGCAAACTTTTTGCTGAACTATTTATGGCACCAAAACACACATTTTTATGAGACTCAGGATTGTTTTCAACAACGACAACAAAGGTGGCATAGTACCATTCTATCACCAATACCTAATCTCCAATTTGATCGAAGAGTTGATAATGGATTTGCCAGTCAAATTCAGGAAGTTTTCTTCCTACAACTTCTCGGGGTTGAAGGGGCAAATCAAAGTGAGTAGGGAAGGTCTTCAATATTTGTCGAGCAAAATAACCTTGGTGTTCTCCTGTTCAAACCAAGAATTTGCAGACACATTTCTGAGTGTCCTATTTCGCAAGGAAAAAATCAAGATTGGCGAATTGATATTGCTTCCCGACATGGTGGAAAGGGAACCCGATTTGTCTTTTGCCGAAGAAATTAAATATGTGTGCATAGCGCCTATCATTGTGAGCAACAAAGCAGTTGCCGACCCCGATAGCAAACGTTTTATTTCGCCTTTTACAGATGAATTTTCAGATTTGTTATACGAAATGACCATTGCCAAAATGGAAGAATCGGGCAAATTTCCATCATCAGAACTTTCGTCTTTTTACAAATTCCAGATTGTTCCCGACAAAGACTATCTAGAAAAAATAAAAGAGGGCGATAAAAAGTTTGCACGCATTTATCCTGTGTACGAAAACGGTAACAAATTGGAATTGAGAGGCTATACCTTCCCTTTCACCCTTTATGCCGACAGAAAAGTGCACGATTTTGTGTATGAAAATGGCATGGGTGCTTTTTCAAACAGAGGATTTGGAATGGTAGATTTGGCCGACCACTTGCAAAAGCAAAAAACGGTTCCTTACAATTTTGCCATGATTATCTAGCTCTTCCGCGGTAGTTGAGCTTTGTGTAGCCTATCACCATGTCGTTGAACTGGTTGGGAGGGCGATAGTACACCACTATATCGTAAAAGTTTTCGGTTAGGCTGTAGTCTCCTTCAAAATAATTCCAATCTGTTCCATTTTTGTTCACCAAGCAGTATTGGTAGTTGTAATACCCCTGCTTAAGCATTAGATTTTTGCTGTAGGTTCCGCTTATCGAATCGTATTCCAATTTGTATTTGGGCTTCAATCTCCAGTCTGTCAACTGCCCTGCAAGGTAAATGTCTCCCTCAAAATTTGGAGGTGTTAGTAACTGAAAATACACATTGGCATAGTCTGCTTCCAAGCCTGGGTTGTCCGATTCGAATCTTTGCACCACAAATCGTCCATTTATGTCAATTTGTTCACTGTAAGTCAAGCTATTGCGATTTCTATCAGTTACAAGCTGAATGGTATTGCTACTGTCGGTGGTGGCATATTGTGCCACATTCATACCTTTCATGCGCAGGTTTCTAATATCGAAAAACCGAAATTCGTTGCCTCCGTTAAACCTGTTTTGTCCATCGAAAAAATTGTAATCTAATTGCTTTTTGTCAAACTGTATATACAAAGGCTGTTTTAGCACAATCGCATTGTCCCAACGATAATTTTGCCGCACCATTGCTGTCACATCTTGCGGGTTGGGTATGTCTAAAATACCATTAAAGTCAATGGTAAATCCAACTTGCTGTTTTGAATCACGTTCTTTAACATCGGTGGCGAACTGCACATTGGCTTTTACTTCCACCA
>JBIKRJ010000032.1:0-16624 GCA_044349205.1 Cytophagales bacterium
AAAAAAGGCGACACCCTGGAAGTGTTACCTGAAAACACATATTATGAAATTGAATTCAAGAATAAATCGGGGAAAAGCTTCACGCTATATCCCCGAGCCCAAGTCAATCCTCAAATGGGGCTAATCGCTTCGCCCGATATTCTAAGAGAGTGGGATTCAGACCTCTACACCCATGTTTCGTCAGTGCCCGATCCCCAAGAAGCCAAGGATTGGAGCGAACCGCAAGAACAAAAATTGTCGATAGGAGACACTTTTTTCCTAAATGACTACGTGGCCGTTTTCAAAGGAGTGGAAAAATTGGACAAAGTGGAGGGGGTTCAATTTGAAGGAAACGAAATAGCCTTGCAAACCAATGTAGAGGTGATTACGAAAGACGGCACATTGAAACTTGAACCAAAGTTGTTGATCAAGAACAACATGTTGGGCAGAATGGCCGACGAGAAAAAAGAGCTGGGCATTCGCTTGGCGATTCAAAATGTGTTGCCCGAAGAAAACAAGTTTGTTTTTGCCTCACAAACCACCCAAAAGGAATGGATTATTTTAAAAGCTTTGCAAAAGCCTTATATCAACCTGCTTTGGTTGGGCACTTTGCTGGTCTTGCTTGGTTTCGGATTAAGTATTTGGCGAAGAATGAATGTAGTGCATTAGCCAAATTTGTGGCGCATTGCTTACTTTTCATCAACATTTCAAGTGTATCTTTATCCTGCAATGTTCAATTCGATTCGGTTATTTTGGTGGTTTTTTCTAATGCCTCTCCCTTTTTTGCAGGCGCAAGACACTTTATTATTTGTAAAATCGGTGTCAGCAGTTGGGCTTGACAAGGTTTCGCAAGACAATTACGGGCATTTGTACATTAGCGACAAAAAAGGCAACATCAATAAATACGATTCTACGGGAAAGTTCCTGATGAACTATTCGCCACAAAAGTTGGGAATGGTCTCGCTTTTAGAAGCCTTTAATACCATCAAAATATTTGTCTTTTACCGCGATTTCCAAGAATACCTTATGCTCGAACGGTTTCTGGGTCCCATGCCCTATTTGCCACTCAAGGAAGAACAAATAGGTTTTGCTAGACTTGCCACCTTGGCCAGCGACTACAATTTGTGGGTAATAGACGAAACTGATTTCAGCTTGAAAAAATACGATCGCCAGTTCAATAAAGTATTGTACAAAACCGCATTAGATTTGATTTTGGATGCTCGCGATTACGACATTACTTTTTTGCGCGAATACCAAAACAACCTGTACATAAACGACCGCTATTCGGGCATCTTGGTTTTTGATGTGTTTGGTTCGTACAAGAAAAAAATCCCTTTCAAAGGGCTCGAATTTTTTGCCTTCCACGAAGACGAAATGTACTATTTGCAAAATGATACAATACAATATTTTCACCTGTATCTACTCTCAAGTAAAAGTATTCCCTTGCCTTTGAAAGCAAAATATGTAAAAGTATTGGTGTATAACCGCAAGCTGTATGCCATTCGTCCCGATGGGATAGATATTTACCAAATTCAAAAAAGATGATTACTGTAAAAAGATTCACATTCAATGCTTTACAAGAAAATACGTATGTTTTGTACGATGAAACAAAAGAATGTGTGATAATAGACCCGGGATGTTATGACAAACAAGAGCAGAATGAACTCGCTGCTTTTATTGAAAATAATGCCCTAAAACCCGTACACCTTCTCAACACTCATTGTCATGTAGACCATGTGTTGGGAAACTATTTTGTGGCCGACAAGTACAATCTCACGGTTGAAACAAGCAGTGTGGAAGAAGCGCAGTTGCAAAGCGTGAAGGCCTATGCCCCAATTTATGGCTTTACTCAATACTCCCCTATAGAAACGGTAAAGCACATTGAAGCAGGGCAGAAAATTCTTTTTGGTCAAAGTGAACTAGAGATACTTTCAGTACCTGGACACAGTCCTGGGCATTTGGCTTTTTGGGACAAAAAACAAGGCATTTGTTTGGCAGGCGATGTCTTATTTCAGGGTAGCATAGGCCGTGCAGACTTGCCCGGTGGGCATTATCCTACTTTGGAAAAGAGTATCAGAGAGGTGATGTACGCCATGCCCAACGAAACCATCGTATATCCTGGCCATGGGCCAGAAACCACAATAGGCCACGAGAAAAAGTATAATCCTTTTGTGCGGGAATAGTTTTTTATCTCCACATTTTTTCTACCTCTGCCCTAATCATTTTTTCCCAATGGGCATATTCCTTGGCAGAAGGGTGCAGCCCGTCTTCACACACAAGACTAGGGTCTTTGCCCATGTTCAATGAACTGTGAAAAATGTCTACCACTGGTAGTTTGCGTTTTTTTGCTTCACTTTTAATGATTTGATTGAACAATGCAATGTCCTTGTGCGCATTTCGTCCGTGGGCATAATGTTTGCCGTTGGGTGTCACAGAAAAATCGGGGATAGTGATGAGCAGTAATTTACTTTTGTCGGGCAATCTTTTTTGGATATGATCCAATATGGTCACCAACCGCACTTTGAACTCTTTTTCGGTTCGTCCTTGCACATAATCGTTTACTCCTATAAGCAAAGTAACGAAGTTGGGCTTTTTCTTTTCCAATTCGGGAAGTTCTTCTCGTATCAAATCGTCGGTAGTGTAACCTGTTACTGCAGGGTTTCCAAGCAATTCAATAGCCATTCCTTGTTTACGCAAATTTTCGGTGAGTAAGGAAGGCCAAGATTGCGCAGCATGCACACCTTCGCCTATGGTGTACGAATCTCCCAACGGGAGATATTGGATGCTAGGTGGGCTTTGGTGTGCCTTTAACATGTGCAACAAAGGAACAAGAATAATGAAAAAATAAGCCATAGTAAAAAATCAAAGCCATTATCGGTTTGTCATCAAGCTACATAAATTTAGGATTTAAACAGATTCAATATCTATATTTACAGCCTGATTTAAACAATTTTTACGAATTAGACAGTAAAACAAAATGGCATCTTACGATTTGATAGTAATAGGAGCTGGGCCAGGTGGTTATGTGGCAGCCATAAGGGGCGCGCAACTTGGACTCAAAACCGCGATAATTGAAAAAGCAGAGTTGGGTGGGGTTTGTTTGAATTGGGGCTGTATTCCCACCAAAGCCTTGCTGAAATCGGCCCAAGTATTCGAATACATACATCACGCCAAAGATTACGGCATTGAAGTGCCAAATGCCAAAGCCGATTTTCCCGCCATTGTGAAACGCAGCCGCGAGGTAGCCAACGGCATGAGCAAAGGCATTCAGTTTTTGATGCGCAAAAACAAAATTGAGGTCATTGAAGGTTCTGCTAAACTTACTAAAGACAAAAAAGTAGAAGTTACCTCAAAAGATGGATCGAAAACGACACACGAGGCTAAACATACTATTTTGGCTACTGGCGGTCGTGCGCGCGCGTTGCCCAATGTGCCCATAGATGGTAAAAAAGTGATTGGTTATCGCGAAGCCATGACCTTGCCCGTTCAGCCCAAGTCGATGATCGTCATGGGTTCTGGAGCTATTGGAGTCGAATTTTCTTATTTCTACGCTACCCTGGGCACCAAAGTAACCATTGTGGAATTTATGCCTCGAATTGTTCCGGTAGAAGACGAGGAAGTGTCCAAGCAGTTGGAAAAATCCTTCAAAAAAGCGGGCATCGACATCCTAACCAATTCCTCAGTAGAATCGGTGGACTCGAGTGGCCAAGGATGCAAAGTGAAGGTAAAAACACCCGATGGAGAAAAAATATTGGAAGCCGATATCGTACTTTCGGCGGTAGGCGTAACGACAAACATTGAAGGACTAGGATTGGAAGAGGCTGGTGTGGCTACCGACAAAGGAAAAGTATTGGTAGATGATTATTACAAAACCAATATACCAGGTATTTATGCCATTGGCGATATTGTAAAGGGGCAAGCGCTGGCACACGTGGCTTCTGCCGAAGGCATTATTTGCGTGGAAAAAATAGCAGGCCATCACCCCGAGCCGCTCAATTACGGCAACATTCCGGGTTGTACCTATTGTTCGCCCGAAATCGCTTCAGTGGGCATGACCGAAAAACAAGCCAAGGAAGCAGGTTATGAATTGAAAATAGGCCGATTCCCATTTTCGGCCTCGGGCAAAGCCAGTGCCGCAGGCGCAAAAGACGGTTTTGTAAAAATCATTTTCGATGCCAAGTACGGCGAGTTGTTGGGTTGCCACATGATAGGAGCCAACGTAACTGAGATGATTGCCGAAATAGTGGTGGCACGCAAACTGGAAACTACAGGCCACGAGATGATTAAGGCCGTGCACCCGCACCCTACCATGAGCGAAGCTATTATGGAAGCTTCGGCCGATGCGTATGGCGAAGTGATTCACTTATAAGTTTTAAAACATTCCTAAAAAAAGCCCGAAAGGAATTTCGGGCTTTTTTTATTCCAAAAAACGTGCTCTTTCCTCAGGACTAGGCAGTCGGCAGGTTTCTTTTTTTCCAAACCAACGGTAGCGGTTTTTTGCGACAAAATCGTATAGTTTGTCCCTTAAAAAAGTTGGCAAAAGGTAGCATATTTTGCTAGCCAAATAGATGCCGCCCAAGCAAGTCATTATTTTCAAGGCAGCGCCCGATTTTACATGAAATTTACCTTTTGTATAAAGTACTACACTATCTGGGAAGGTAAGTTTTTCAGTTTCGGTAAGTGATTTGAACGTTTTTCCCTGCAAAGGGGCAAAAAGAAATTGTTGTTTCTTATCGGCTCGGATGATAAAATCTACAAAGCTGTTGCAAAGTCCACAAACACCGTCAAAAAAAATAATAGGTTGTGCAGTATCGGGTTTCACGAAATACAGAGTGCTTGTTTAGTGGCCAAATTTCTCGATATTTTGAAATATCTTTGAGTTTGAGTCCGTTTTATTTTCAAACGTCGCTTTAGCTTGTTTACACCCACTATTCAAAAAATAGCACTGTGGTTTGTTTGCTTACTCGCCTGGGTAGCCATGCCCTCTTGCAATACTTTTATTGGTAAAGCATACGAAAACACCACTGGTCGATACAATTCGTATTTTTTGGCTAAAGAAAAAATGAAAGAAGTGGATGCGGCATTGAAAATTTATGCCAAGGACGACTACCATAAGGTTTTAAATATTCATTACTACTCCGATTCTCTTTTTGGCAAGTCGCAAAACGCTGCTCTTGAAACAGTTTTCAAGTATGCTTCTTGGTCGGTACGATGGCACAAGCGCAGCAAGTGGGCCGACAACAATTATATTTTGATAGGCAAAGTGCGCCAGTATCAGTACAATTACAAAGACGGATTGGAGACCTTCAAATTTGTGAATTCAACCAGTCCAAGCGCTCGCGAAAGGCACGAAGCCCTTATACAACTCATGCATTTTTTTACCGATTTTGGGGAAA
Source organism: Cytophagales bacterium (assembly GCA_044349205.1). GTDB lineage: Bacteria > Bacteroidota > Bacteroidia > Cytophagales > UBA9547 > UBA9547. The sequence continues at coordinate 5,376 of JBIKRJ010000032.1, forward strand.
TGGACAACGTGAAATACGTAATCGATTTTCTGGATCAGGAAAAGGAAATGACCAAAAAGAACAGGCGTGATTATTTGGTAGCCAAGGCTTCCTACTTCCAAATAACGAAGGATTACAAAAAAGTACACGAGCTCTTGGATACTGTATTGCCCCTGTGCAGACGCAAGCACGACAAGGCAAAACTTAGTTTTATAAATGGCCAAGCGTTGGAAAAGCTAAAAGAAGAAGCAGCCGAACATAACCAGTCATTGGCGTTTGATGCCGACCAAGAAGCCACCAAAAACTACAAATTGACCATAAAAGCCAATCCAAAGTATGAACTTTTGTTTAATGCTAAAATGAACCTGATGCGTGTAAAAAAACACAATGGGTTCGAAGACTTGAACAAGGCGCGCAAATACTACCATACCATGTTGGCCGATTTGAAAAACGCAGAATTCAAAGACCGCATTTATTACGACTTTGCAAATTTTGAACGCAAGCAAAAAGAGTATATAAAAGCCGAAGAGTATTTTAAGAAATCTGCCAAGTTTGCCACTACAAATACTCGGCAAAAGGCTTATACTTACTTGGCTACTGGGGAAATGTATTACGACGAATTGGAGCGATTTGAGGATGCCAAGCTTTATTATGATAGTGCCATTTCTTTTTTGCCCAAAGACCACAAAAACTACGGTCGTATTTATCGTCGCCAACGCATTCTAAAAGATTTTGTAGAGCACCTAACCACGGTACGATTGGAAGATAGCTTACAAAAACTGGCTAAAATGGAACCAGCGCAGTTGGGGCAGTTTATGGACGAATACATAGCAAAAGAAGAAAAAAGACTGAACGACGAAGCAAAACGCCTGGCCAAATTGGCTAAAAAGAGCGAAAATGTACAAAGCCCTTTCAAAGACGAATTTGCAATGAACGACCCCAATGCGGCAGCGGGTGCAAACAATAACACACCCGCAGGTTTTAATACAGGTTCGCAAGCCACGGTATTTTATTTTTACAACAAAAACTTTGCTGCGCAAGGCAAAATCGAATTTCAACAGAAGTGGGGCAGAAGGAGGTTGGAAGACTTTTGGCGCATTAGTAACAAAGAGGCCGAATATTCAGAACGTGCCGAAAATCAAATGGAGGCTACTGACACCACCAAAGTATTGGCATCAGGAGGCAAAAATACCGACAAAGAGGGCAAGCCAAGTGCGAAAGAGGAAAAAGACGATTTAAAAGAAATAAAAATCGACAAGGAAGAGTTGTTGGCAAAATTGCCGCTCAGTCCTCAGAAAATTCAGGCTTCGAACGACCGATTGCAAAAATCAATTTTCCGTTTGGGGAAAATATACAATCAGCACCTAAACGAACCCGACAATTCCATCAAATCAATGGAACGGCTTATTCACGAATTTCCCGAGAATGAAAACGTACCCGAAGCACATTACACCATTTACCTCATTTGCAAAGGAAAAGACTCGGCCAAAGCGCAAATACATAAAAATATTTTGTTAGATAATTACCCTCAGTCGCTGTATGCCAAAATTTTGAAAAACCCGAATTATTTGACTGAAAACAAAATTCAAAACCAGCAAATAATGGCGCGGTATCGTGTGGCATACCAAGTGTATGCGGCAAAAAATTACAAGGAAGCCGATTCTTTGTTTGCACTCATCCAGCAAGATTATCCCGAAAGCGAATACGACCAAAAAATAGAGTTGGTGCGGTCTATTATGAAGGCACGCTCGGGCAGAAGAGAGGACTACAGAAGCGAATTGCAAACATTTTTGGACAAGCACCCCAAAGGCTCGTATCATGATTATGCAAAGGCATTGATAGATAGATACGAAGGTCGCATCCCTCAAAAAACAACTCCCGATGGAGAAGAAACACCCAAAGTTGAACCTTCAAACAATCAGGACGAAGCACCCGACCCGGGGTATCTTCCCATGCAACCCGACCCTTCGCAGCCACCCATACCCGAAGAAATTCAAAAATTGATAAACGAACAGAAAAGAAAGATAAAATCGGATAGTGGACCTGTACCCCCAGCGCCAGTGCATGAACCACTTCAAGAGCCACGTAAGGGATTCTGATGAAGACTAAAGGCCGTCATATTTCCTTTTTTCTAAACACTTGTGTGCTTATTGTATTCTTCTTTTCGTGCCGAAAAAAATCAAACGACACTGTTACGCAAGTGTGTACCTATGTGCCTTCCTATGTCGATACCACCATCAACCTTAAAGATATCTCATTGTTTACTTTGCGAACCAAAGGGTATGCTTACTTGAAATCTGGTTCCAGGCGCATCATTTTGTACAAGGAGTCCGACACGCAATACACCGCTTTCGACAGGGCTTCCACTTACAAAATGGCCGAAGTGGGCTGCATGTTGGTGGTAGATACTTCGGCTTTTTTTATGAAAGATACCTGCAGTGGATCTAAATTCGATTTCAAAGGCAATGTGATTCAAGAACCCGCCATTTGTCCCTTGTTGGAATACGCTACAACTTTTGTGGGTAGCGACCAATTGCGCATTTACTACACAGGACAATAACTTCATACATTAATCACTCAGGAAGAATCTAGTCCTTTTTTTGTACTTTTGCAAGATATCTAGCGAATTAAAGCTTTTCGCGTCCCATTATATTCAACCTGATATTTCATGCAAACCCGTAAGTCAAGATTTTCCAAATCGGAAAATAGGAATACTAAGCCCAAAACCGATACACGCAAAGCTGCCAACTCGAAGTTTAAAAAATCGGAAGGCAACGATACTTTTTCCTACTTGCGGAAAACCAATGAAAACGTATTGAATGACAGGAATAAGAATGCAAAAAGCAATCGTTTCGGCAATTCCTTTGGGAAAAGCAGCAAAGAGGTCATTGAAAAAGACCGAAAATTCAATAATACAGAAAAGACAAAACGTAGCACGACCGATGGAGAAGAGAGCAAAAATATTGGTCAAGCCCGTGGTCGCGATTTTTCAAAAAAACCAAAACAACAGTCGGTTCCCTCAGACGAGTCTTTGGGCATACGCCTGAACCGATATATTGCTAATTGTGGAGTATGTGCGCGCAGGGAAGCCGATAATCTTATTCAGCAAGGCGAAATATATGTCAATGGAAAAATCATGACCGATTTTTCTTACAGGGTACAAACAGGCGATACTGTACGTTATGGAAGCAAAGTATTGAAGCGTGAAAAGTTTGTCTATATTTTGTTGAACAAACCCAAAGATTTCCTCACGACCACCGACGACCCCGAAGGACGCAAATCGGTAATGGATTTGGTCAAAGATGCAACCAACGTACGGTTGTACCCTGTGGGTAGGCTAGATCGCAACACCACCGGTTTGTTGCTTTTAACAAACGATGGCGATTTGACCGATAAATTGATGCATCCATCCTACAAGGCCAAAAAAATATACCAAGTAGATTTGGATAAGCCTTTTTCAGATGTCGATTTGCAGAAAATCAGACAAGGGATTGTGCTGGAAGACGGGCCTATGAGGGCAGATGATGTCGAAATAGTGTCGCCCGACAGAAAGCGTGTGGGCATAGAAATTCATTCTGGACGAAACCGCATCGTTAGGCGTATTTTCGAGCATTTAGGTTACAATATCGAAAAGTTGGATAGGGTAATGTATGCCGGTTTGACCAAAAAAGACCTTCCTCGCGGCACTTGGCGCCATCTTTCCGAACTGGAGATTACTACGCTCAAGCATCTTAAAAGTTGAGCCTTGCTGCTAAAAAAGCCTTGATTTTTTCTAGCTCGTTGTTTTCAAACCATTGTATCTCAGCATCGCGCCTAAACCAAGTAAGTTGCCTTTTTGCAAAGCGTCTTGTGTTTCGTTTTATTAGTTCAATAGCTTCCTCTAGGCTGTGTTTTCCTTCAACATGATCAAATAATTCTTTGTAACCCACGGTTTGCAAAGCATATTCTTTTCTGTGCGGATACAGGATTTTTGCTTCATTCAACAGGCCTTCCTGTATCATAATGTCAACACGGTGGTCGATAGTTTGATACAGAATGCTACGCTCGGTGTTTAGTCCAATTTTTACCACCTCAAAATTTCGCTTGTGCTTTGTCTTTTTCAGGAAAGACGAAAAAGGCTTGTGGGTGTGCCGTATCACTTCCAAAGCACGCACCACCCTTTGGGTATTTTCCTTGTCAACCAAATCGAAATAAACGGAATCTTTTTCTTGTAGTTCCTTCACCAAAGAGGGCAAACCATTGTCCTTTACCTCTTCCATTATTTGCCAACGAAGAGTTTCGGGTACGTGCGGAATGTCGTCAAACCCTTTCAATACCGCATCGATGTACAGTCCAGAACCTCCTACAAGCAAAGCCAACGGTTTTTTTTGAAAATATACATCCAAAAAATTTAATACATCTTGTTCGAAATCCCCAACCGAATAGCTGTCGTGAATGCTTAAGTTATTGACAAAATGGTGTTTGGCCATTTGAAGCTGGTCTTCGCTGGGTTTGGCAGTGCCAATACTCATTTCACGATAAAATTGGCGAGAGTCTGCCGAAAGGATGTCACAGTGAAATTCTTTTGCCAATTCTATAGAAATAGGGGTTTTGCCCACGGCAGTAGGGCCAACGACGACAACAAGAATGGGTTTTTGCGACACAAGAAAATGTTTCCTTGCAAAATTAACCCATTCCATCTTGCGTAAATACAAAGCCTAACGCTATATTTACATAATAATTCTTTTCCTTTGGAAAGAGCATAATGTTGACTCGATTTTTTACATTATTTTTCCTAATATTTTTTGGCCTTCAGTCCAAGGCACAACTTCCCGACCCTGTTTCCAAAATCAAGGTCATGTTTCTGTACAACTTTACCAAGTATATAGAATGGCCAAAAGATTATAAGCAAGGTGATTTCGTCATCGGCATTTTAGGAGGCGGTTCAGATGCGCTTCAAAAAGAACTTGAAAAGCTGGCATTGACCAAAAAAGCGGGCATTCAGAATATCGTCATTAAAAAATACAGTTCATTGTCCGAGGTGGACAAATGCCACATGCTGTTCATACCAGAGTCTAAAAGTGCATTGCTCGACGAAGCCACTGCCAAATTGAAAAAGACTAGCACGCTTATTGTGACAGAAAAAGACGGTCTTGCCAAAAAAGGCTCTGCTATCAATTTTGTAGTGAAAGACAACAAGCAAAACTTTGAACTGAACAAAGGAAACATAGAAAGGTACAATCTAAATGTTAGTTCCAGCTTGCTGAGCTTGGCAATACAAGTGAATTGATGCGTAAGAATATTACACATATCGCACTACTATTCTTGCTTTTCCTAGGCAAAGCCTTTGCACAGCCTTGTGTAAAAGTTGGCGAAGCCATTCAATTATATACCAAAGACCTCGAAAAGGCTAAAAAAGGTATTGAAGATGCGGCCTTAGACCCCACTTGCTCGGCAGAACCAGCCACATGGTATTACAAAGCTTTCATCTTGAAAGACTATTACAAAAACAAAGAAAAAACGCTGAAGAACTCTCCTTCACGCCTTGCGGCTATTGAAGCAGCCAAGAAAAACTTGCAGTTAGACCCTCAAAACAAGTATGCCGAAGAGTGTAAAAAAATACTAAACTTCCTCGCCCAAACTTTCTACAACGATGCTGCCAAGGATTTGAATGAGAAAAAATATCCTTCTGCCCACGAAAATTATGTACGCTATTTGGACATTATCAAATACGGTCAGCCAGACAAGGTCGATACCTCTGCAATTTTCTATGCAGGATATGCAGCTTCCATGGCCAAAAACTATCCTAAGGCAAAAGAATACTTAAAAAAAGCGGTTGAATTGAAATTCAAGGAGCCCAATCTTTATTATTATTTAGGTAAAGTGTATTGGACTACAGGTGAAAAGGATAAGAGCTATGAAGTGCTAAACTTGGGCCACACTCTTTATCCCGAAAATAAAGATGTGATACTTACGATGGTACAGTATTACAGTGAAGATGGTAAACTGAAAGTATTGGAAAGCACTTTGGACAAAGCCATTCAATTGGATGCAAAAAGCCACGATTTGAAATTGACACAAGCCATAGTTTGTGAAAAATTGAGTGAAACCGAAAAAGGACAAGAAGAAAAATATTTTAAAAAATCTGAAGCCTTGTATAAAGAAGTGATTAATGCCGATGCAAACAATAGCAGGGCAAATTACAATCTTGCCATTTTGTACTACAACAAAGCCGTGAACATTATTGATAAGCTAGACGCCGATTCCGATTTGACTACTATAGACAAAATACAAGACCAGTGTGTGCTCATATTCAAGCAATCTCTCCCATACATGACCAAGGCATATCAATTAGATCCAAATAAAAAAGACATATTGGAAGGCTTGGCTGGTATCTATTTTGCACTGAACGATATGCCCAAGTCCAACGAATTCAAACAGAAGGCCGAAAGCATGAAGTAGCGTTTTGGACTGGTCAAATTTTCTAAGCACACATTCTTTTTGGTTCAATTTTAAATGGAAAACGCAATCTCCAAAAAATTCAGGCTAACCATAGGTAGAAAGATTGGAATCGGTTTTGGGATTCTGATTACGCTTACCCTTGTCAATTTTTTGGCTACTTACGTCACGCTGCACAACAGCAAAAAAATTAATGACGAGATAACGCAGGTAAATACTCCTTCAGTAAATGCACTAGAAGACCTCAACCTGCTTATTCTTAGGTCAAGGATGTACATTTCCAACTGGGTTTTCATTCAAAGCGACGAAAATAATTTAGACAAAAAGCGACTTTCGAATCTTATTAAATACGAATATCCTACCATTAAAGCACGAATCCAGAAGTTGGCAATTCATTGGGATTTAGTAGATAAACGCAAAATAGATTCCCTATTTCACGATACGGAAGAACTATTTTCCATGCACGCACAAGTGATGGGGTTGCTGAATAACTTCACAAGTTATGAAGATCCTTTGATACTTTTTGAGGCACGCAATATGGTAGAGGAGGGCGATATTCATTTGAAAACCGAATATATCTTGGATCGGTTGGGCGTTATCGTCAACAACCAAAACAGCAACACCAACAAAGTGAGTGACGAAATGCAGTTTGCCTTCACTGTATTGCAACGAGTGGTAACTGGTTTCGGATTTCTGATTTTGGTAGGCGGTGTGCTTGTCGCTTTTTTTACCGTACTTACCATTGTGCGGCCTATTTATGAACTGAAAAACATCATTTCTATCATGGGTAGGGGAGTAATGCCCGAGGAAACCATCAAAGACCGTGAAGACGAAATAGGTGAAATGAACAATGCGCTGAAAGACTTGATTGGCGCTTTAAGGCAAACAACCAATTTTGCCAAAGATGTGGGTTCACGAAAATACGACACACAATATTTGCCACTTAGCGAACAAGATGAACTGAGCCATGCACTTCTTCAAATGAGACACGATTTGAAAGAATATGGCGAAGGCATGGAGCAATTGGTCGAAGAACGCACCGCCGAGGTTGTACGTCAGAAAGAAGAAATTACGGAACAAAACCAAAAGCTTGAAAAAATATACAAGCATGTGACCGACAGTATTCATTATGCCAAGCGTATTCAGAATTCGATTTTGCCACCGCTTAGTTTGATTCAAAAAAGCTTGCCCCAAACATTCGTTTTATACAAGCCGAAAGACATAGTAAGTGGCGATTTTTATTGGTTCGAGCATGTGGGCGACGACATCATCATTGCTTCGGTCGATTGTACAGGGCATGGTGTGCCCGGCGCCCTAATGTCTATGATTGGAAACAATCTATTGAATCAGGCTATTATAAAATATGGAGCAAAAAATGCCGCACTTTTGGTCGATGAACTCAATCAGGGAGTAGCCAATGCATTACGCATTGGTCAAGATGCCACAAATGCCAAAGACGGCATGGACATTTCATTGTGCCGGATCAATTTCAAAGAAAATATCCTTGAGTATGCGGGGGCTTTCAATCCACTTTACCTGATGCGAAACGAAGAGTTGATAGAAGTAAAAGCCGATAAATTTCCTATTGGTTACTATGTAGAAGACCCCGACAAAAAATATACCAACCACCAATTTGAGATTCAAGAAAATGACATTTTCTACTTGTTTACAGACGGCTATGCCGACCAATTTGGTGGCCCAAATGGTAAGAAGTTCATGTACAGGCAGTTCAAAGAGGTGCTTCAACGCATTCATACCATGCCAGTAGAAATGCAACACGACATCCTCGATTCAACCATAGAAGATTGGAAAAAAATGGGCGGTGTCGAACAATTGGACGACATACAAGTGATTGGAGTAAGATTAAATAGAAAATAAAGCATTATTTATTCATCCTTATGTTTATTTTTACCGATAGTAAAGCAAATTTTTTGGGCATTATCTACTTAGCTCTATGATTGATTACTTGTCTATTTATGAAAAGATGCATGACAACAACATCATGCTTACCTTTAAAGGCGAAGTGACATTCGACTTGATAAATTCTATGTTGAAAATCATAGAATCGAGACTGGATATGATTGAAGGTGACTTGAAAACCCGTAAAAAGGTATACAATGTCCTAGTCGAATGCCTTCAAAATTTAGTGCATCATATCGATACCATCGACCCAGGAGAGGAATCGAGCCCTTACCATAGCAAAACGGCTTTGCTGATGATTACCACCAGTGCCGATGGCTACCATGTAGTGACAGGTAACTACATCATGAACGAAAAAATTGAAAAACTGAAAAGTTGGCTTGACGAAATCAACTCTGTTTCCCCTGAAGAACTAAGAGAGCTTTACAAAAAAATACTGAACAACGAGCAGTTTTCAGAAAAGGGAACAGCTGGCTTGGGCTTCATCGATATTGCAAGAAAATCGGGTCAGAAATTGGTGTACACCTTTCAACAAGTCAACGAACGCTATTCTTTTTTCAGCTTTCAAATTACAATACCTAAAAATTATTTATCAGCACAAAGCAAATAATGAGCATGGAATCTTTAATACTTCAACCTTCGGCTCACACGCCTACTGTAAGTTTAAATGCCACTACTGGTGTATGCGAATTTAAAGGTCGTTCTACACCCGAAAATTCGGTAGAATATTACGAACCTATTTATAAGTGGCTCGATGCCTATTCGGCAAATCCATGCCCTACCACCACGGTCAACATACAGTTCGAGTACTTCAACACAAGTTCTTCAAAATGTATTTTAGATGTCTTGAAAAAGTTTGTAAAGCTTCACAATGCGGGTAAAAAAGTCCAAATAAATTGGTTTTACGAAGCCGAAGACGATGACATGAAAGAAGCTGGTGAAGACTATTGCGATATTTTACAAATACCTTTCGACATTCAAGCTATTGAATAATGGGTTCCAGCAAAGAAAATTTGTTCAAATCCGAAACGCAAGTTTTGGAAAGAAGCCAAACTCTTCTTTCCAAGCAAGACGCGTCTTTGGATGATTACAAAGATTCTTTCAAGGATTTGTGCCACAATTATTCCGAGTTGCTTGACCAAACAAGGCTCATCACCAAGGTGAGCGACAAGCTTCAAAACAAGCTGAATAGCGCTTACGAGGCGGTTGAGATTAAAAACATTGAACTTCAAAATACCATTGACGAGCTTACTAAAGCGCGTGTGGGTAGAAAGGCTCAAACCATTATCTTATTCATTGGACTTTCACTTTTTGTTTTGGAAGAAATTGTGTTGGAGCCCATTGTCGATAATTACATAAACAACAACATCTGGGCTAGTTTGGCCATCAAATTGGTCATTGCCTTTTTGTTGAAACCGTTGGAGTCATTAGTAGAGGACTGGCTGTTGAAAAAAGCCAAGGAAACAAACGCCGAAGAATCCCTAGCCGAGCCAAAATTAGCTTGAGCCTATTTCCATTCTAAAGTATTCACCAAGTGCATGATGTCTTTCTTCAAGTACTCTATCACAGGGGCTAAAGAATCGGTTTGTGTGCTTTTGAAATACAACGCCCCTCTTAAAAAATGGTGGCTGCTGTCGGTCAAGTAAAATTGGAATTGGCTGGGTACATCGCCCGAAAGTTCTATGACAGTGGCTTTTTGGCCTGAAGGTGTTTTAACCACCGATTCCTCGATGGAATACGCTTTTATTTGGTGTTTGTTGGCCAATTTATATGAATCGTCTATGTGCTCGTTTAGTTTTTTAGTGTCATTTTTTCCAGCCAATGGTTTGTAAGTAAGCTGTACATCGGCATCGAAGTATGGATAATGGATGGTAATCCAATGGGGTTCCGAAATAGACGAGCTATCTCTTTTTATCACTGCACTTTTCGAATAAAGAAAGGTGTATGGGTGGTTTTCGGTTAGGTTTTGATAGGCGTGTTCGGGAAGGTCTATCCTGTTGTATCCTTTTGGTTTGGGCACATATTCTTCTTCGCAAGAAAATAGAAAAAGAGCCAAGGTGATGAAGAGAAAAAATAGTTTTGTTTCTCGCATTCGAAAATTTAGGCCTTAATATGAAAAGTAAAGAGAAAAGGCGGGAGAAGTTGGAGCAACTCCCGCCCTAAAGAAATGAATTAGAAAGGAAGATCGTCTGTTTCGCTTGCCGCCGCTATGCTTTGTGGAACGGACGGCTCGCTGCGGTTGTAGGAAGAAGATCCGGAAGTTTCCTGGCTTTCAGCACCGCCCTGAGCGGAATCCAGCATGGTGAAGGTGGTTGCTCTTATTTTAGTGGCATATTTTTTAACGCCGTTGTCTTCCCAGCTATCGGTACGTAGGCTACCTTCTACATATACTTTTTTGCCTTTGCGTAAATACTGTTCAGCAATGCGGGCTAATTCGCCCCAAACTTCTACATTGTGCCATTCGGTTTGCTCCACTTTGCTACCAGATTTGTCTTTGTAGGTTTCAGAGGTAGCGAGAGGGAATTTGGCCACCATTCCGTTTGTAAAATTTTTAATTTCTGGGTCTTTTCCTAGATTTCCTACTAGGATTACTTTGTTCACACTTCCTGCCATTTTATCTTGTTTTATAGGTTATGAGCAAAATTAGATAAAATTCTCTTCTATTAGATAGTTTGCCAGCAAAACCGGCTTGGGTAATTTTTCGGTTTCTTCCAATGTGTAGAATTTAAGCCCCAAACCCTCAATTTTTTGCTTTTCGCTGATTAAATAGTGATAAAATTTCACGCAAAGCCGTTGGTGCGAAAGCAAGTGCAAAAAAGTGTCCGAAACCTTGTATGGTTTTGTTTCTATACCGTTACTTATTTTCATGTGTTTGTGCAATTCCAATTCTTGCCACTCTTCTTCCGATTCTA
>JBIKRJ010000194.1:0-4416 GCA_044349205.1 Cytophagales bacterium
TAGGGTGGTATTGGGGTCAGGTTCAATTTTTTTACATTCTGCAAGCGAAATGTCGTCCAATACAAAATCGTTTCCCAGCAGTTCGGTGCTGCTGCATTTTATTTTGATGTCGGCTTCTGAATTCTGTCCCGAAAACCATTGGCAAGCATAGTTGCTTCCACGACAGTGTTGATACTGGTAATCGAAAGGTTTTGGGAGTCGTACATTGTTGATGCTAATTTCTAATTGCGCAGGGTTGGGCTTCAACAGCGTGGCAAAAAATAGGGAAAACACATACTCTTTTTGGGTTTCTATTTTGAGTTTCTGTTGCCAAACCATCATTTTCCTGTTTTGCGCTCCATCTACCACCAAAAGATTTCCACGGTTTTCAAATAGCGAATCCAAGCACAAACGATAATTGTTGTGCAGGCTCGAAGGCTTGGGTGTGCAGTAAATGCTTCCGGCAAACCAGTCTTTGGCCTCGTTTTTTCGGTAGTCGGAGTAGAAACCTGAAATTCCTTCGTCAAAAAATGGGTTTCTGACAAGATTTGAGCCTTTTTCATATCCTTCGGGGCAGCCATTTTGGGCAAATACACCTGAAAGTGTTGCCAAGAAAAGTAGCATAAAAAGGATGTTTTTTGTCATAGGCCAAAACATAAAAACTTAAAAGTAAGAAATGCCTATGTAAATAAAAATTTGCTTTTTCAGAACCTGCGTATGATTTTGGCAAGATTTTCCAAATCTTGGATGGAATTGTGCACATGCAAGCATACCCTTAGCCTTTCAGATCCCTTTTTTACCGTTGGTGAGAGTATAGGCCGTATGTCGAAACCGTTTTCCTGAAGCAAGTTTGCTTTTGCTTTCGCTTCGTCATTGCCAGCTGCCAATATGGCTTGTATGGGAGTGTCGCTATTGCATAGGACATTGTGGCCTTTCATCAAGGACTTAAACAGTTGAATTTTATTTGTAATATTTTCTTGCAATTCAGCGTGATTTGCCAAATAATGGTATGCTTCGCAGATATTTACCACAGAATGCAGGCTCATGGCCGTGGTGTAAATAAATGGGCGCGCAAAATTGACAAGATATTCAGACAGTGTTTTGGAACCCACCACTGCAGCGCCATGTGCTCCTATGGCTTTACCAAACGTATGAATCCTGATGGGTATTTTTTCTTCTAATCCTAAATCGCAAACAATTCCAGCGCCTTTTTGTCCATATACGCCAGTTGAATGGGCTTCGTCTACCACAAGTATGGCATTGTAGCGCGTGCACAAATCGGCCATTTCAGCGAGCGGAGCAACATCTCCATGCATAGAATACACCGATTCAACCGCCACATAGGTTTGCCCACTAGTTTTCTTCAATTTACTTTCCAGACTTTCCAAGTCGTTGTGCAAAAAAGGAAATCGATGCGCCAAGCCAAGCCTTATCCCATCTTTGATACAAGCATGGCATAGTTCGTCATACAAAATGGTGTCTCCTTTTTTTGGTAAAGTGGAAAAAACAGCCAAGTTGGCCATGTAACCGGTGTTGAAAAGGAGCGCACTTTCGGCAAGGTGTGTGTTGGCCAATAATGCTTCGGTTTCTTCAAAATAGGTATGATTGCCCGAAATGAGTCGTGAGCCAGTAGAACCCAATTTGTTGCGATAGGAGATAGCGTTGTAGGCATTGGCTACGATTTCGTGTAATTCTTCGTTTCTAGCCAAACCCAAATAATCGTTTGAAGAAAAGTCAATCAAATTGGATGTTGTTTTCAACGAACGATAAAGCCCTTCGCTTTTACGGTTTTCCAAGGCTTTTTGCCATTTCTGCTGGTATGAAGTTGGGTTTTTCATGCTTTCTAATTCCAAATAAACACTTTTTCTAACTAAATCGACGAATCACATTTCGCTAACAGCGTATGAGCTTTGGTCTTATTCGATTTCAAACATTTTTTCTTGCCGTATTTTGGTCGTACTTTCGAAGATTGACCTTGATGCACTGTTCCTTTTGTCATTTGTTTTCAGTTGGGTCAATTGTTTATCTAAAAATACATAGCATTTATTTCATGTTTTTTGTTTGATTAACAATTTGATGGAAAATACTGCCCTGGTTGAAGAAACCGTTTTTACCAGATATCAAGTTTTTGTAATCGCCATTTTGGCAATACTACAGTTTACTATCGTGTTAGATTTTATGGTTTTATCACCTCTTGGCGCGATTCTTATGCCCAAGTTGCAAATAAATACGACGCAGTTTGGTTGGGTAGTGTCGGCCTATGCATTTAGCGCAGGTGCATCTGGATTTTTGGCAGCGGGTTTTGCCGACAGGTACGATCGCAAAAAACTACTTATATTCTTTTATTTTGGTTTTTTGTTGGGAACGCTTTTTTGCGCTATTGCCACAACTTATGTCTTATTGCTGGCGGCTCGTATTGTCACAGGTATTTTTGGCGGCGTTATAGGTTCCATCATCTTCGCCATCGTATCCGATTTGTACAAACTAGATGTGCGAGGTAGGGTGATGGGATATGTACAAATGGCGTTTGCGGCAAGCCAAGTTTTGGGTTTGCCTTTGGGTCTGTTTTTAGCAAATAAATGGGGTTGGCATTCACCATTTTGGCTTATAGTTTTTTTTGGTTTGTTGGTAGGGTTTGTTATTGTATGGTATATGCGGCCTATTTCAGGTCATTTGAAACTAAAATCGGAGCACAATGCATTTGTACATTTGGCCAAAACAATTTCCGAAACAGTGTACATCAGGGCATTTTTGGGTACTGTGTTGCTGGCTACAGGAGGTTTTATGCTAATGCCTTTTGGAAGTGCTTTTGCTACCCAAAATTTAGGTTTGGATATTGCCCAATTGCCTATCATGTATGGAGTTACAGGCATTTCTTCAATTATCTCTGGCCCTCTTATAGGAAGATATAGCGATAAGATAGGTGTTTACAACGTATTTATCTTTGGTTCGGTGGTGACGATAGCCACACTGGCCATTTATTGTAACTTGGGTATTTCCTCTTTGTGGTTTGTGATAATTCTGAATATGTGCATGTTTGTAGGAATCAATTCGCGCATTATTTCTTCTTCTACTCTTATGACAGCTGTTCCCGATGCGGCCGACCGCGGGGCTTTCATGAGTATCAATTCTTCAATTCAACAAGTATCAGGAGGGGTGGCGGCTGCCGTGGCTGGGACTATTGTGGTACAAGCGCCCGATGGCAAGTTGCTTGGTTACGATACGTTGGGGTATGTGGTCATTGTGAGCATAGTAGTGTCGGTTATGCTCATGCATTGGATAGCCCAATATGTAAAAAACAAAAGTAGGGCCACAGTTCATGGTATGAAGATGTAATTCATTTTGCTTTTGGCATACCTGCCAAAAGCTTGTTTTCCCTTACTTCAAAGCGTTACTTTGTAAAAGGAATCGTCGTATGAAAAAAACTCTTACCATATCGTTTCTTTCACTCTTGCAATTCAAGGTTTTAGCAGGCGATACTCCAAAAAATTTTCACCTATTTCCTTCAGTTTTGCATCGTGTTCAATCGGCTGGCGATGTGTGGGATAGAATTCGTTTTGGTGGGAATTTTGGACTTCAGTTTGGCAATCCTACTACTGTACTTGTCTCGCCTTCATTGGGTTATGTGCCAGGTGCTGAATGGTTGGACGATAAACTGATGTTGGGCGTGGGCCTCACCTACATTTATTCGCGTTTTAAAATCTATTCAGAAAACAATGAATCGAATATATTTGGTGGGAGACTTTTCGGCCGATATTTGGTGCGTGACAATGTATTTGCCTATTCTGAATTAGAGCATTTGAATGCTTCCAATTATTATATGACGGTGCCTCGTCGCGAGTGGGTATCTTCCTTTTTTGTGGGGGGAGGTTATTTGATGCCTATTTCCGACCGTGGTGGAATATCAGTCACCATTTTGTACAATTTGACTTGGACAACCACCCATCTTATTTATTCAAGTCCGTGGAATGTTCGATTTGGAGTCATGTTTTAGTATCAAGTCAGCTTTTGCCCAGTATTCAAGTTTTTGACAATGAAGGTTACTCCCAAAAAACATCTTGGCCAACATTTTTTAACCGATAGCGGCATTTCAGAGCGCATTGCCAAATCGCTCACTGGACACGGCGGTTACCATCATTTGTTGGAAATTGGGCCAGGAACTGGCGCATTGACCGATTTTTTGTTGCAAAGCGACAACAAAATAACTGCCATAGATATTGACAGTGAGTCTATTCCGTTTTTGAAAGCTAAATACAAAGAGAAAAAAAAACTCACCATTTTGCAGGGCGATTTTCTGCAAACCAATTTACACGACATTGAAAAAGGCTTGCTTGCAGTCACTGGCAATTTTCCTTACAACATTTCATCGCAAATATTCTTTCATATTCTAGAATTTCGCGACAAAGTGCCCGAAGTGGTGTGTATGCTGCAAAAAGA
>JBIKRJ010000195.1:0-4409 GCA_044349205.1 Cytophagales bacterium
CGGTCAACCCCCGTTTCGCCATCTAAAACCCACAAGGTGCTGTGGCCAAAAGCCGCATACAAATCGCTGCCCGGACTAATGGTAATAAGGCTTACTTGGGCTTGCGGCGAAAGTTTGTGTGCCGCAAGCACTTTGCTAGCAATCAGAACAATAAAAAAAAGACAACAGACCTTTAGTTTTATTAAAAAAGACAACTTTGAAGGTTTGAAAAAAGCCATCCCCAATTATTTTTTCAGAAGGTTCATCAGATATTTTCCATACCCACTTTTTAGGTATTTCTGGGCTTCTTTTTCCAATTGTACCTTGTCTATAAAGCCCATGTGGTAGGCAATTTCTTCAATACAACCTACTTTCAAACCTTGTCTTTCTTCAATGACATGCACAAACTGGGCAGCTTGCATCAGCGAATCGAAAGTACCCGTATCGAGCCAGGCAGTGCCGCGTTGCAAAACACCTACTTTCAATTTGCCTTTCTCCAAATACACTTTGTTCACATCGGTTATTTCTAATTCCCCCCTTGGCGAAGGTTTAATGTTTTTGGCAATTTCCACCACCGAGTTGTCGTAGAAATACAAGCCCGGCACGGCATAGTTTGACTTTGGGTTGCTGGGCTTTTCTTCGATACTTAGCGCATTCATGTGGCCATCGAACTCTACTACGCCATAGCGTTCGGGGTCACTTACGTGATAGGCAAATACAACACCCCCTTCAGGATCGTTGTTTTCTTGCAAAAGCGAGCTTAAACCGGCACTAAAAAAGATATTGTCGCCCAAAATAAGGGCTACTTTATCCTTGCCAATAAATTTTTCGCCAATGATAAAAGCCTGTGCCAAGCCGTCGGGACTGGGCTGCACGGCATATTCGAAACGGCAACCTATTTGACTGCCATCACCCAATAGTTTTTTAAAACCATCGATGTCGTGGGGAGTAGAAATGATGAGTATTTCTCTGATACCTGCCAAAAGCAGCGTTGAGAGTGGGTAATAAATCATGGGTTTATCGTAAACAGGCATCAATTGCTTGCTTACGGCAATGGTCAAAGGGTGGAGGCGGGTTCCACTTCCACCTGCCAAGATGATTCCTTTCATGCTTCGAACTCAATTTTTACACAAATAAATGAAATCATTCCAAGCATCGCATCATCTTCAAATTGTTTATCGTGTGCAATTATTTTACTTTCGCTTTGTATTCGCCTTTCTGTTACCTCTATTCTATTCTCGATGAAAGAAATTCTGAACCATCTTTTTGAACACCACACGCTGAGCAAATCGGAAGCAAAAGCTGCTTTGACAATGATCACGCAAGGTGGCGCCAACCCAGCCCAGCTTGCTGCTTTTTGTACCGTGTTTAGAATGCGAAGTATTAAAGTGGAAGAATTGGAGGGTTTTCGCGATGCCATGTTGGACTTGTGCGTGAAAGTAGATTTGGGCGATTTCGACCCAATCGATTTGTGTGGTACGGGCGGTGATGGCAAAAACACTTTTAACATTTCCACTCTTTCCACATTTGTGGCAGCAGGAGCAGGCGTAAAAGTGGCCAAACACGGGAATTATGGTGTTTCTTCTTCAGTAGGCTCTTCCAATGTACTGGAGTATTTAGGCATAAAATTTACCAACGAAACCCAAGTTTTGCGCAATTGTATGGAAGCATCGGGAATCTGCATCATGCATGCTCCGCTTTTTCATCCTGCCATGAAAAACATGGCGCCTGTACGCAAAGAACTAGGAGTGAAAACTTTTTTCAATATGCTGGGGCCAATGGTAAATCCCTCTTTTCCGCACAAACAGTTGGTGGGCGTGTATAGTCTTGAATTGGCGCGACTTTACGCCTATTTATATCAGAATTCAGGCAAAAGATTCGTGATTTTACATGCCTTGGACGGCTACGACGAAATTTCTCTCACAGGCAATTTCAAAATGATGAGCGACATGGCCGAGAAAACCTTGTCGCCGTCCGACATTGGAAAAGATTGTGTTACACAAGAAGATATTTCAGGAGGCGACAGCATAGTAGAATCAGCTAAAATTTTCATAGATGTTTTAAAGGGAAAAGGTACAAAAGCCCAAAACCAGGTAGTAATTGCCAACGCAGGCATGGCCATCTATTGTGCCAATCCTTCCATGAGCCTGATGGACGCCCAACTCAAGGCCGAAGAATCGCTACAATCGGGGGCAGCCTTGAAAAGTTTTGAAGTGCTGAAGAAAGTGCTAGGCTAGGTTACATTAGGACGGCTCAAGGGATGAAATTGAAAAGAATACTTAATTTACGGATGCTCTTTTTTGGAATCTTTAGCGAGATTTCCTATGTTGGCATCCTCTTCTGACTAACCAAGGCGAAATAACTTAGGTTGTTTCGCTAACCTAAAATCCTTTTTTTCGCGGTTTTTTTATAAACGAAGGAAATTCACGATTATTTTTTTCTAATCGATATAAAAATTTACACACATGCTAATTCGTTTGGTCAAAAGAGAACTAAGGCTAGTTGCTATATTCATATTCATTTTTACTCCGAAATTTATTTTCGCGCAGGGCGAAGTAAACATTTGGTATTTTGGAAACGGGGCAGGGCTTAATTTCAATACCAATCCCCCCTATATATTGGAGAATGGAAATGCCAACTTGGGGGCTTTAAATTTCGAGGGAACTGGCTCTATAGCAGATGCAAATGGCAATTTGCTGTTTTACACAGACGGGAGAAACGTTTACAACAAAAACCATCTGGAAATGACTACCAACACGGCTGGTGGTACAACCGGACTCCTCGGGGGCGATGGTTCCTCTTCCCAGTCGGGAATGTGCCTGCAAGTAAATGGAAGCAGTACCGAGTATTTTATTATCAGTACCGACAATGGGTCTCTGAAGTCATACTACTCGATCGTGGACATGAGTTTAAACGGGGGTTTGGGCAATGTAACCACCAAAAACGCCGCTTTGGTTTCCACCGCAACATGCGCCGAAGCAGTGGTGGCCATTCCCGAGTACAATGCGGCTAACGACCCTACGGGAGAGAATTGGATAATTTTTCATGATTACAACTCCAATGTGTACAGGGTTTACAAAACAAACGGCAACACGATAAGTTTTGTTGCCACCTATGCAGTTGGGTTTACGGTACCAAGCCAAAAAGCATTGCTATTGAAAACAAATGGCTGTTTTGATAAAATCGGATTTGTTATTTACAATTCAGCACGAGTCGAGATTTGTCCTTTCAACAACAAAACAGGTGTCATCAGCGACCCTTCTGGTGGTCTGATCCTATCGGGAACAGGCGGTAACCCTTTTTTCAATCCAGAAGTCTATGGCATCGAATTTTCACCCAATGAAAAATTCCTTTATGTCACCGAATCAGGATTGAATAGCAGAAGAACCATTTTTCAATTTGACATCTCACTAGGCACTGGATTGAATCCAGCTGCTGTTTTGGCCAGTAAAAGCTATTACACGGGCGGAAGTGAAGTAGATCGTTTCGGACATCTTCAATTGGGGCCTGACGGCAAAATATATTGTCCGGGCTTTGCTTTTTCACTACCCAACTACATGAGCGTTGTGGAATCCCCCAACGTTGCCTGGACAAAGCCTAATCCTGTCGTTCCGACAGAGTTCAATTATTTAAAGTACACCTACTTGGTTAAAAGAGTGGGGGAAGGTTTGCCTGTGTTTTCACAAAACCTGTTGCGACAAATCAAGATTTTTTACAACAATGCCTGCGAGGGTGGCACGACCAACTTCAGTTTTTTATTCGGAGGAACTGCTGTTTCGCAGACATGGGACTTTGGAGATCCTGCCTCAGGGGCATTGAACAGCTCTACAGATGCCAGTCCTAGCCACACCTACGCCACTGCTGGCATCTACACCGTCAAAGTCTCGATTGTGGACAATTGCGGAAGAACTAGAACCCGAACTGCTAGTGTCATTGTGAAATCGGGACCCACCTATAACTTGCCCACCACCACTTGTCCAAATACCAATATCACCGTGAGCGGTACTGGCACCAACAAGGCAAACTACACTTGGTCACTCAACTCGAGCATGTCCTCTCCGAGCGGACCTTCTTCTACTTACATCTATAATGGTGCTTTGCCAGCTACCGTGTATGTACAAGATCCGACACCTTTGGCCAGTTATACCGTGGGCAATACCTCTGCCACCCAAACCGCTGCGTCTGATGTAGGACACACCTATTTTGAACTCTTTACAACAGCCAAAATAAAAACCTTCCAAGTCAATTTTCGCCAAACAGGAACGGTCAATTTTTCCCTTCAAAACACCACTGGCTCGACAACCTATTGGCCTTCAACAGCGGTAACGGCTGCTGCCACAGGTGTTCAAACCATTACCGTCAATGTCACCTTGGCACCGGGACAATACAGGTTCTTTACTTCTGATAAAAACTTCACGTTTAGAAATAAT
>JBIKRJ010000196.1:0-4402 GCA_044349205.1 Cytophagales bacterium
TGCTAAGCGGAGGCTTGCTTGTGCTTTTTGTAGGGGCTTTCAGAAAGTTGGATATGCAATACTCACAGTGGCCACAAACAGACATTGGACTCATCAAAAACTTGGGTATGGTATTGTTCAACGAGTTTACTTTACCTTTTGAAATCATCTCTATCTTGCTATTGGCGGCCATGGTAGGCGCCATTGTGTTGGGCAAGAAAGCTACCGCGGTAGAGGAGTAAAACAGCTCTTTTTCGGCAAGTTCAATGGCCGAGCTTGGTCACTACATCATTATTTTATCCATTCGCCATTTAGTCTTTTAAGGTCTGTTTCGGCAATTAGGGCGTCGTAGCGTGCGTTGGCCATTCTAATGTTGGCTTCTTCAAGTGCGCGTTGGGTTTCGCGGTATTCAAACAGGTTCATTCGGCCTTCTTGGTACCTCAATTTGGCAATTTCATTGCTTTCTTTTGCCATACCATAGCTTTCGGTTTCTATTTGTAAAATTTGCAAAGCGCTTTTATACCTTGTGTTGGCTTGTTGGAATGCAAGAAGCTGGTTGCGTTTATTTTCTTCGTGCAACAATCGGCTAATGTCCACCTGAAGCAGGGCGTTTTTACCCAATCGATTTTTGTTCATTCCCTCAAATAGGAACCAACTAAGCGTTATGCCCGAAGTAGGCCCGAAAGATTTGTTGGAAAGTAATTGGCCTGCCTCGCTGCGCTGTTGGGTATAGTTGTAGCCAGCGCTGGCACTCAAAATGGGCAAATAGGCAGCGTTGGTTTCTTTGTATTGGCGCTGGGCTATGCCTATGCTTTTTTGGGACACAAGCAGTTGGGGTGACAAATCGGAAAAAACGACATTGGTATCGGTTTGGGGTATTGGGCTACCAGAAGGAATGTCCAATGGCGTATTGGGGTCTTGGTTCAAGGCGTTGTTTAGGGCTAGTTTAGCATTTTCCAAATTGTTTTTTTGCCGAATGAGGAGCGATCGTTGTGTGTTGATGTCCACTTTCGTAAGCAGCACATCGCTTTTGGAAGCCATGCCCACTTGTACGCGCGTTTCGGCCAGTTGCAGTCGGCTTTGGTATATTTCTAGTGTATTTTGAAATGCTTGCAAAATTTCTTGTTGACGCAAGGTTTCGTAGTAGCTGGAACACACTCTCGATACTGTATTTTGTATTTCTACTTTGGTTTGGGCATCGGCTCTGTCGTAGGTATCGCGCAGGCGTTGGTACATATTTACGCGCCTCATGCCATTGAAAATCACCCAATTTGCACTAATGCCAGCGTTCCATTGCATAAATTGGGCGTTTTTGCGGTCTTGGGTGTTGCCGTTAAAAAACACAGCATTTTGATTGTTGCTGGCGCGTACCAACGACCCCGTGGCATTTAAAGTAGGAAGAAAACCCGCATTACCCAAGGTAGCATCGTTTAGCGCTATGTTGCGTTGTACTTTTGAAATTTGCAATAAGTTGCTGTTTTCCAAGGCAATTTCGATAGCCTTTTCTTTGCTAAGCAATACCTGCGCTTGGCAAAAGAAAGTCACTACAATTCCAATCGACACAAAAAACAGCCTATTCATGTGGTATCGTTTTCGGGGTTTTGGACAAATAAGAATAGACGGCAGGAATTACATATAAGGTAAAAACAAGCGAAAAAAGGAGTCCGCCAACCACCACGATACCCATGCTCATACGGCTTTTTGCGGCAGCCCCCAAGGCTAAGGCGATAGGCAAAGCCCCCAAGGCGGTGGCGATACTGGTCATAAGGATGGGACGAAGGCGCGCAACAGCACCCTCTACGGCCGCGTCTTTTTTGTTCTTGCCCTGTTGTTTGAAATGGTTGGCAAATTCTACAATGAGAATACCGTTTTTGGTCACAAGGCCTATAAGCATTACCATGCCTATTTGGCTAAAGATATTCATCGTTTTATTGAAAAACCAAAGCGAAAGTACGGCACCTGCAATGGCCAGCGGCACCGTAAGCATGATGATGAAGGGATCGATAAAACTTTCAAACTGAGCGGCCAAGATGAGGTAAACCAACACAAGAGCAAGCATGAAAATGAACATGGTGTTGGATGAACTTTCGGCAAAATCGCGCGAGGGGCCCAACAGTGCCGAGGAAAAAGAGTCGTCCAGCACTTTGTTTTTAATCTCGTCCATAGCTTTCAGACCTTCTCCCATGGTTTTGCCGGGTGCGAGGCCTGCGCTAACGGTGGCAGAAACATAGCGGTTGTACCGGTACAATTGCGGCGGGCTGCTCATCTCTTGCATGCTCACCAAATTGTCGAGCTGTACCAATTGGCCAGAAGCAGCTCTTATATACATATTTTTCAAATCCAAGGGTTCATTTCGGTTGTTACGTTCAAACTGGCCTATGACTTGGTATTGTTTACCATTCATAGTAAAATAGGCAAAACGCTGTCCGCTTAAGCCTAGTTGCATGGCTTGCACTACATCCAACACACTGATGCCCAAGCTTCTGGCCTTGTCACGGTCAACGATGATTTGTACTTCTGGCCTGTTGAATTTTAGGTTGACATCAGAAATAGAGAAAACATGATTTTTATGTACTTCATCCATAAACTTGGGCAGTAAAAGACGAAGTTTCTCGAAGTTTGGTGCTTGCAACACATATTGTATGGGCAGTTGTGCACCCCTTGACCCCCCCATACTAATGGTTTGATCTTGTGCAACCAGTGTTTTTGCCTCAGGAAAACGTTTCGTGATTTGGGAAAGTTGGTCGGCAATTTGTTGCTGCGAACGATTTCTTTCATTTTTTTCAGAGAGCCTAATGCGTACAAAACCCGTATTTACCGCACCAGAGCCAGCAAAACTTGGCGCTGTTACGGTCAAAATCATTTTACTTTCCGGTACAGAATCTTCGATACTTTTACCCAGTTTTTGCATAAAATCGTCGGTGTATTCGTACGAGGCACCCTCGGGGCCTACCACGCTCATGCGCAACATACTGCGGTCGTCGAGCGGGGCCAGCTCACTTGGTACAAATTTCCACAAAGTGGCAATCAATACGCCCGCCAAAATGACGATGACAAAAGCCACCCAGCGGGTTTTCATAAAACTTTCCAAGGAGTTGCGGTAAGAGTTTGTGAGCCATTCAAAAAATGGTTCTGTCATTTCGTAAAAACGAGACTTTTTGGCCACACCTTTGCGCATATAGGCATTCAGCATAGGAGTAAGCGTGAGCGACACAAATGCCGAAAGTAAAACGGCCGAGGCTACTACAATGCCAAACTCTCGGAAGAGCTTTCCAACAAAACCTTGCATGAAAATGATGGGCATGAAAATGGCGGCCAGTGTTACAGATGTGGACACGACCGCAAAAATGATTTCGTTGGAACCCGCAATGGCCGCTTGTATCGGCGACATGCCCAATTCTGCTTTTTTGAAAATATTTTCAGTGATCACAATGCCATCGTCTACCACAAGGCCTGTGGCAAGTACAATGGCCAACAGGGTAAGCACATTGATGGAAAAACCAAGTAGGTACATGATAAAGAAAGTCCCCACTAAGGAAACAGGAATGTCTATGAGTGGCCGGAAGGCCATCGACCAATCGCGGAAAAAGAGATAAATGATGAGGATAACCAACACCAGCGCGATGACTAGTGTTTCCACCACCTCGTCGATCGATTTTAGAATGAAAAGGGTATTGTCAAGCGCAATGTCTAATTGGTAGTCTTCGGGCACCTCTTTTTTTAGCTGTTCGAAACGTTTGTAAAATTCTTTGGCAATGTCGATGTAGTTGGCGCCTGGTTGTGGCACTAGGGCGGTGGCAATCATGGGTTTGCCATTGGTACGCAAAATCGTTTCTTCGTTTTCGGCGCCCAATTCGGCATAGCCTACATCCAACAAACGAATGACTTTCCCCTCGCTACTGCGCACAATCATGTTGTTGAAGTCTTCGCGATTTGCAAAACGTGCCTTTACTTGTACCGTAAGTTCGGTACGGTCGCCCGAAAGCTTTCCGGTGGGTAACTCCACATTTTCTTTGTCCAAGGCCGATTTTACATCTTGAAGCGTGATACCGTAGGCTGAAAGCTGCCTGTGATTCAGGCGTATGCGCATCGCATATTTTTTTTGCCCCCAAATTTGTATCGAACTTACCCCTTCAATGGTTTGCAATCGTTGGGCTATCACATTTTCGGCAAAATCGCTTATTTCCAACACACTTCGCTTGTTGCTTTGAATGGTCATGCTAATGATGGCTTCCGAATTGGCATCGGCTTTTGAAACCACAGGAGGCCCGTCTATGTCTTGTGGCAATTGCCGTATGGCTTGTGAAACTTTGTCGCGCACATCGCTCGCCGCTTGTTCCATGGCCACATCCAAGTTGAATTCGATGGTAATGTTGCTGGAACCTTGGTTACTAGCCGAACTGATGGAACGAACACCCTGTAT
>JBIKRJ010000198.1:0-4350 GCA_044349205.1 Cytophagales bacterium
TTTTTACATATTCTTTGTATTTCTCCCAAGCGCTGATGCTCGTTGTTTACTTTCAGAAGCACATTGTCGTTGAATGAAGCATTGATAAGCTCGTTGCCATATTGATATACAGGGCGCGTAGTAGTTAACAAACCGATAGCCCCTCCAGAAGGCTGAAGGATAAAATATTCGGCCCCCGAAATCAAATTTGGATCGTCGTATTTGCCAAAATCGCAAGTCGCAGTGACCACAAATGGGTGATGGATGTTATTTAGGGTTTGAATATCCGTAGAAGTGAGAACTGCCTCTGAAGCCATTTGACGTTCATTTCCGTGCCCAATGTAATTCAAAACCAATATTCCCTCATTTATCGCTTTCGACACATCGGCATTCGCACCCGGTGCCACGGTATTGTTGGGCAGAACTTCCTTTTGATAAGACGCTATGTAAATTTTGTTGATATTGTAGTTAGGTGAAGTGGAGGAAAGTTTCTGAGAAAGCATTTCGGCATTTGTTAGGAAAATATTGCCATCGCCGTTGTCGGCTATGAATGCCAATTTTTGTTTCCAGTCGCCCAAGTTGGATAAAGTATTGCTACTATAGTTAATAAGCTTATTCACAACAGATTCGGCTTCTTGCGTTGATTTAACAGGAAGTCTGCCTACTCCAATATCTAATTTGTCGAACGCATACCAATTGCCATCGTCATCATCCAACATGCCCACATAATCATCAGATGAATAGCTTTTAATGGGATGCATCGAAACTTCTGATTCATAAATTGGCACCAAACTGGTTGGTGTCGCATTGTTGTTAAAATTTTTGTAATCGTAGGAAGCGTTCCCAAAAAGCAACAAGTACTTGAATTTCTGAAAATTACGATCATAAAACATTTTCGCACAGTTTCGAATAGCCACCAAATCTTGCATACCTGAAGAAAATTCGTTGTATACTTCTTCGGTAGTCGCTACCAATACATCCAATTTGTCGTGTGTTCTCCTAAAATCGGCAAGTCTATTGGCTTGAGCTTTGAAATTAGGATGCGTAACGATAAGTAAATCGGGAGTTGAGGCCGCTCTAATATTCTGATTTAAAATTTTTTCTTGAGATACAGGATAGGGGAAAGAATTTCCTGAAAAAGCCACAAACTCTCTTACCAAACCTTCAGTTTTCGATTTGAATGAAAAGCTATTGGCACTTGTTACAAGTTCCACTTCAAAAATGTCATCTAGATTGGTCACGTCCCAAATAGTGGCCATCGACACATTTCCCGATTTATTCAAATCGTACTGAACTGCATTGTAATTATTGGACCCAATTTTTCTAAAAAAAGTGGGATTTGATTTAAAAACAAGGTTTTCATCAAAATTCAATGCATAATAGTTCAAATATCCAGTGCCTAAGTTGTTTGAAGATTTTTGGTAACGATAGGTAATCTCAAGATTTTTTGAACCTAAATAAGAATCGGATGAAAGTGAATCGACGACATCCTTATCCAAGCCAAGTTGGGCATAATCACCAGTCCCAGAACCACCTATGAAAATAGTGTTCAGAAGATTTTTGTTCAGAAACAACCGAAAAGAACTTGAAAGAGTACTTGTCGATTTGTTCATCAAAGATGATTGAATATAGATTTTACCTGTAATGTTCACTCCCGTACTCGATAAATTGTAAGTTCGTTCGGTCACATCCTCAAATTCTTCACCATACCATCTTCTACCAGAAGCCAAAAAATTTCTTTGTTCCAATTCGTGCAGCACAAGATTCGTGTAAGTATTTATTGATACATCAATTGGAGTTGATGTATCAAGAGCGCGATTTCTAATACGCAAACCATCTGCAGTACCAATCGTCAGAAAGTAAGAGGCAAATCTACTATACACATGGGTACGGGGTCGAAAGAAAGATTCCCCATCGTTTCTGAACCACACATCGGGCCCTTGTACATAAAACAATATATAATCGTTTTGGTCAAATTTGCCGTCTTCAGCACCAAAAACAAAAATAGGATTTTGGGTTAGGTCTAGTGGTTTTGGCTTGTTGCAAGGTTCGGGAAGCATACCATACGAGTTAGCCCATAGTTGAATTTTATTTGGGTTAATGCTAGAAGGATTAATTCCCATACTCACCAAATATGAATAATCTATCTTAAAAATACCAGTCTGATTAAAACCCAATTTGTACCACTCGCCTTGCGAAAGTACCGAATTAACCCCTGTCATTTGACGAAACTGTGCTGCATTTGCTATGGGAAATTTTGGTGTTTCACCTTGTACTAAGTTGAATTTAAATTTAAGTAACTTTTCAATTTTACCACTTGCTGCATTGCGACGTAATGGTACAAATTCCAATGTGGTGCTTGGTCGCTTCTTTTCGGTGGCGTTACCAATAGAAATTGAAACAGTTGGCGAGATTGTTCCCAAATCAGGAATATGTGAAAATTGTTCCTCGCTAGCCTCCTCCCACACATCGTCTTGTAGTGAGGCTTCCAAAACATGAATACCAACGATAGAAACTGTAAAAGAAGGAAGATATTGGTTGTAGGAATTGTGGCAAGCTTTGTAGAAACTGTATATTTGCTTCGATTTCCCCTCTATATTTAGAGTTTTAGAGTCATGCCATAAGATTTTATAGGTAGTAGAATCCGAATTTTGTGCAAGCAATACCTGCGACAAAAGAATGAAAAAGAATAAAGGTTTCAGGAGTTTTCCTAAAGGAGCCATTTTAACAACAATTGATTAAATAACTCTCTTTATTTCCGATATATTGTATTTGTAATCAATTTTTAGGCGAAATCTTATAGTCAAAATTTTCCATAATTAAGTTGGCAAGCAATTTTTTACAGGCCAACTCTACTTTTTCTTCCGCCAATTTCTCGTTTTCTGCCTCTAATTCTAAGGTTATGCGCTTTCCTATTCGTACATCTTGCACTTGGTCTATACCCAAATTGTGCAAGCCAAGCTTTACTGCTTTGCCTTGTGGGTCTAGAATTTCTTTTTGGGGCATGACGTTGATTTCAGCTAGGTATTTCATTTTAGTATTTCGATGTAATGTTTTGAATGAGAGACAAAAGCAAGTATAGAAAATAAATGGGAATGAAACACCCCCACTCCAAAAACACAATAAAAAAAAGAGAGAGCAAAATTAATAAGTAACGGTAGAAATTATCGCGCAAACGGTAATGAACGAATTTCATATCAAATAAAGGCATTTCCACAACCAACATTACAGAAGAAAAAAAGACAAGAAACATAAGCAAATAATTGATTTCTTTCAGAACCACATTTCCCTGAAAAATAAATACCAAACTGCTTACAAATAATGCATTGATAGGTGTAGGAACGCCTACAAAACCTTGTTTCTGACGATCATCTATATTGAATTTAGCCAATCTCAATGCAGAAAATAAGGAAAGTAGTATGGAAAACCACTTGTATTCCACTAGCAAATGGAAAGTTAGAAAACCAGGAAGCAAGCCGAAAGATACCACATCGGATAGGGAGTCGAGCTGCTTGCCCAACTCAGAAGATGATTTGAAAAGCCTTGCAACAAAACCATCAAAAAAATCAAAAAAGGCTGCCAAGTAAATACAGTAACACGCTACTTCTACGTTTCCAGAAAATACTTGCTGAATACCCACAAATCCGCAGGCAAGATTGGCGAGTGTTACAACATTTGGAGCAGTGAAAAGCCTGATTTGAGCCATTTAGGACATTTATTTCACCTCTTCGTAATCAATATATTCCCCATCTGCCACATTTTTGTCATTTGGTGGCCTTGAATTAGCTTTTTCAATTGTAATAGA
The DNA here is from genome assembly GCA_044349205.1 of Cytophagales bacterium. Taxonomy (GTDB): domain Bacteria; phylum Bacteroidota; class Bacteroidia; order Cytophagales; family UBA9547; genus UBA9547. The sequence goes on from JBIKRJ010000198.1 coordinate 3,785, forward strand.
ACCTTCTGGTTTTTGGTTTTGGTTGTAGCGATTGTCATCGCGCATTGGGTTGCCTTTGTACATCACAAACTTAAACCTCATAAGCCTTGTGATTAAGAACCAAATGACCAAAGAGATGAAGATAAATTTTATCATGTACTACCTGCTCAGATACAAGTTCCTTTCTGAATATATATTCACAAAATAGTCGTCGTAAATGTCGTCTATAAAATAAATTGCCTCGCCAGTCGATTTCATTTCGGGCCCCAATTCCTTGTTTACATTGGGGAACTTGTTGAAACTAAATACGGGGATTTTTATTGCAAACCCTTTTTTAACAGGTTTAAAATCAATATCTTTCAACTTTTTTTCACCCAACATCACTTTTGTGGCATAATTAACATAGGGTTCCTGGTATGCTTTGCAAATAAAAGGAACTGTACGAGAAGCTCTTGGATTGGCTTCGATTATGTACACTTTTTCGTCTTTTATAGCGAATTGAATGTTGATAAGACCAACGGTGTTCAGTGCTAAAGCGATTTTACGAGTATAATCCACTATGTCTTTCATAACCAATGGATTCAAAT
>JBIKRJ010000197.1:0-4350 GCA_044349205.1 Cytophagales bacterium
AAGTAAAAATCCGTCAACATCTCTAATGTAGCCTACAGTCTGGCCCCAAGGTTTTTCAATTGGCTTTTCTTCAATGATTGCTCCACATTCTACGGCTTTATCAATTATTTCTTGAACATTTTCAGTTACCAAAGCTAATTCAATACCAAAAGGTTTGTCTGCTTGTTTACTCATTAAAAATCCGTTTTTTAAGTTTGAGTTTGCCAACTCTTTTGAAACAAAGGAAATAGTTGTTTCTCCTGTGAGTAGTTCAGCATAATCATTTTCTGGTGTAATAAATTTTCTTGAAAACCCAAAAGCAGATTCATAGAACTCTACTGATTTTGTTACGTCCGAAACGTATAAAATTGTGTAACCGAACTTTACCATTTTGTCTTGTTTAAATTGTTAATACTTTGAAGCCGCAAAGTTAAATTCCATTGATGGTTAATAATTGTAAAAATCGGTCATTTTCATTTCTGCTCAATTCTTTTGGCGTTACACCTGTATATCTTTTGATTTCTTTGATGAAATGAGATTGGTCAAAGTATTTATTTTGTGGTGCAAGTTTTTTGTTTGCAATGTCTTTAAAGGTTTGATTACTCCGAATAATATTTAAATATTCTTTTAGTGATAGGCCAAAAGTCAAATTGAAGTATCTGTTTATTTGTCGGCTTGTCCAAAATACTTTTTCTGATATTTCTCGAACATTAAAAACTTCTTTTTTATAAATTTCATTGAATAAGCGAATTTTCAAATCGTTTACAGTCTTTCTTTTTTCTATACGGTTTTGTAAGTAGTTTTCGATATGTTTACAAAAGTCTTTAAAGTTATCAAAAGATAAATTGTCAATTCCAATAAAGTCAGTCTCCAAATATATTGAAGAGTTTAATAATGATTTTAGATTTATTTTCTCCAATAGTTCAATTGCAAGAGGTTTAAATCTTACTGCAAAAAATTCTGTATGAATTTCTGTTTTTATGTCAATTGGAACTGTCCAAATGCCTGTTAGTTTAACACTTGAAATATTCTTGTTTTTAATTTCAATAATTAGGTCAAAATAGCCGTCTGGTAAAATTGTGTAATCAGAACTCTTTGTCAATGTTTTGGAAGTCCAAAAGCATTTAACAAAATTCGATAGATAACCGTCTGTTTTTATTTCTTCGTATTTCATTGGTTGTACGGTCTGTTACACTTGCCACTAACTCCGAAATAGACGCAATTAAGCAAAAGTTTTTAAAAAGTAATTCAAGTTCAATGGTATTATCTTTAATGATTTAATACGAATATTTTTATTGTGTGTATGCGCATTTTGAATAGTCGGTCTTTATGGGATATACAAAATACACACATGTGTAGGTTGATGTTCCTACTCTGTCAGGTGTCCTCATCTGACACAAATACCTACCAATTCTAGTTTTAGTGGTTATTTAAACACCAAAAACCTATATTTTCTATGTAATATTTAGCGATTAAGCCAAATCATTGTTTGAAAGTGTAAGGTGCTAACATCTTACATAAAACAAGAAATGATTTTCAAAGTAAAAGTGCGGTATAATGTCGTGATAACATGAGCCAAATTTATTCTCAGTCATTTTTTGCTTTCAAGCTACTACTGCTTCTTTCTCCAATCCACACCTCCCTCCCAATTTTTCCCCTATTTTTGCAGGGCATTTGTATTTATGGCTATTTCGAAAACGTACAATCCACGTGAGGTGGAGGACAAGTGGTATGGTTATTGGATGAACCACGGTTTTTTCCGTTCCAAGCCCAACCCTAACAAAAAGCCTTTTGCCGTGGTGATACCGCCGCCCAATGTGACGGGGGTGTTGCACATGGGCCACATGCTGAACAATACCATACAAGACGTACTGGTGCGCCGTGCCCGCATGCAAGGCAAAGAAGCCTGCTGGGTGCCCGGTACCGACCATGCCTCTATAGCCACCGAAGCCAAAGTGGTGGCTATGCTGAAGGAAAAAGGCATTAGCAAGAAGGATTTGACAAGAGAAGAGTTTCTGCGCTATGCGTGGGAATGGAAAGAGAAATATGGTGGCATCATTCTCGACCAATTGAAGAAATTGGGGGCTTCGTGCGACTGGGAACGGACACGCTTTACGATGGAGGAGGATTTGTCGGAAGCGGTGTTGGATGTGTTTGTGGATTTGCACGAGAAGGGCTACATCTACCGTGGTTCGCGCATGGTAAACTGGGACCCTGTGGGGCTCACAGCTGTGTCTGACGAGGAGGTGTACCACAAGGAGGTGGACTCGCAGTTGTTTTATGTGGCGTACCCCATAGAAGGTTCTGAGGAAACGATTACTATTGCGACAACTAGGCCTGAAACGATTCTAGCCGATACGGCTATATGTGTAAATCCTACGGATGAGCGTTACCTACATTTGATAGGAAAACAAGCCATTATCCCTTTTTCAGGAAAGAAAATTTCTGTAATAGCCGACGAATATGTAGATAAAGATTTTGGCACGGGATGTTTGAAAGTAACACCCGCCCACGACCTTAACGACTACAATTTAGGGTTGAAACATGGCCTTGAAATAGTCGATTTGTTCAATCCCGATGGTACGCTCAACGAAAAAGGGGGCAACTATGCGGGTTTGGACAGATTTGTAGCACGTAAAAAATTTGCTGCCGATTTGAAAGAAGCGGGGTATTTGGTAAAAACCGAAAACATCAAAAACAAAGTGGGCTGTTCGGAACGCACCCACGCGGTGATAGAGCCACGTATTTCGATGCAATGGTTTTGCAAAATGGAGGAAATGGCCAAGCCTGCGTTGGCACATGTGATGAACGACGACATTAAACTGCATCCTGCCAAGTTTAAAAATACGTATCGCCATTGGATGGAAAATGTGCGCGATTGGTGCATTTCGCGGCAACTATGGTGGGGGCACCGCATTCCGGCCTGGTACCTGCCCGACGGTACTTTTGTGGTAGCGAAGACTGAGGAAGATGCCCTCGAAAAGTTGAGAGTTCAGGGTTCAGGGTTTGGGGTTGGGGAATTGAGGCAAGATGAAGATGTGTTGGATACTTGGTTTTCGTCTTGGTTGTGGCCCATTTCCGTTTTCGACGGGTTTAAAAATCCTGAAAACGAAGACATACGATATTATTACCCTACCGACGATTTGGTAACGGCTCCCGAAATATTGTTTTTTTGGGTGGCAAGGATGATTATGGCGGGCTACGAATACCGTCACCAAATGCCTTTCAAAAATGTGTACCTCACAGGCATTGTGCGCGACAAGTTGGGCAGGAAAATGTCGAAGTCGCTGGGCAACTCGCCCGAACCGCTGGAACTGATAGAGAAGTACGGAGCCGATGGGGTGCGGATGGGGATGTTGCTGAGTTCGCCTGCTGGCAACGACTTGCCATTCGATGAAAAGCTGTGCGAGCAAGGCCGAAATTTTAGCAACAAGATATGGAATGCCTACCGACTGGTGAGTGGTTGGGACCTGGACGATACTCAGATGAACCAAGCCAGTACCGTGGGCATAGAATGGTTCAAGTCACGTTTTGCACAGGTTTTGCTCGAATTGGAAGATTTTTATGGCAAATACCGTCTTTCAGACGCATTGAATACCGTGTACAACCTCATTTGGGACGATTTTTGTTCGGTGTATTTGGAAATAGTAAAGCCCGAATATGGCAAGCCACTGAGCAAGAAAGTGTACGAAGAAACGATTGCGATTTTTGAAGATCTACTGAAAGTCTTGCATCCTTTTATGCCCTTTATTTCGGAAGAACTATGGCACGAACTAAGGCAGAGAGGCGAAAAAGACTGCCTGATAGTGGCTGCGTATCCTACCGCTATGGCTCTTGCTACATCTCAATTTCAAGTTTTGAAGGAGTTTGAGCTGGCCTTTGAGGTAGTGACAGGGGTGCGCGCCATCCGAAATACGAAACAAATACCGCTAAAGAATGCTTTGGAATTGAGGGTGCGTGCCAACAGCGAGGAAGTGTACAAGAAGTTTGGGGGCGTTGTGCAGCGCCTTGCCAATGTTTCGGCCATACAGTTTGTGAAAGAGCAGCAAGATAAATGTTTGAGTTTTTTGGCCAAGACAGATGAAATTTTTGTTCCGATAGGCGAGTTGCTCGACGAAAACAAAGAGAAAGAAGCCTTGCAAAAAGAACTAGCGTACTTGGAAGGTTTTTTGGAATCGGTCAATAAGAAACTTTCCAATGAACGTTTCGTGCAAAATGCCAAGCCAGAAATAATCCAGAACGAGAGAAATAAGAAAGCCGATGCCGAGCTGAAAATCAAGGCGCTTACCGAACAGTTGTCTGTAATTGGTTAGCACCTTCTTTAAACTTTGAACTCTAAACTTTGAACTAAATTTAGCATGTTTAACAATA
>JBIKRJ010000199.1:0-4346 GCA_044349205.1 Cytophagales bacterium
GTATGCGGTAAGTGCTACTACGAATGGTAACAAGAATGTTTGCCCCGTAGGGTGGCATGTACCAACTAACGCAGAGTTTACGGTTCTCACTGATTACTTGGGAGGTGAGCCTGTAGCAGGGGGTAAGTTGAAAGCCACAGGGGTGGTGCAATGGAATTCACCCAACACATCGGCTACCAATTCAAGTGGATTTACAGCACTTCCCGCAGGTGGACGAACGTATGACGGGCAATACAATGGGCCAGGAGCTCATGCCTATTTCTGGGTGTCCACATCGAGGTTTAGTAGCGAAGCTTGGTATCGCGACATTGCCTATAATCTCAATCTGGTCTATAATCTCAGCTACTCAAAACAGGCTGGATATTCGGTACGTTGCATTATGGATTGATAATTTCGAAAGATGATAAAAACACTTTATGCACTTATATTAGTGGGGCTTTCGTTGGCTGGTTATGCGCAAGATACCCTGTATATCTTCAAAGCGGGGAACTTGGTTTTTAAAACTTCGATGACAAGTGTCGATAGTATGGGTTTCAAGCCCATCACTTTCGATAGTCTATTTGTTTACAAAACAGGAGTTGTTTCTTATAGTACTGGCTTGGCTTCGATTGATAGTATCACGTTTACCCAACCAAAACTTTCACAAGGTATACTTACCGACCTGGAAGGCAATTTATATCCTACCGTGACTATTGGCACACAAACATGGATGGCAGAAAACTTGCGTGCCACCAAGTACAACGATGGTACGGCTATATATTTGGAAAAAAGTGCAGCCAATTGGCAAGATAATTTCAACAACTACACTAGGAAACCCATGATGTGTTGGTACAACAACGACCAAGCTACCTCTGCTAGCAAATACGGTGCTATATACAATTGGTATGCGGTGAACACTAAAAAACTATGTCCAAAGGGTTGGCACGTACCTTCTGATGATGAATGGACAACTTTGGCTGACTATTTAGATAAGAGCACCGCCGGCATACAGATGAAGAGTACTACCGGTTGGGACAATGCTGGAAACGGGACAAATTCAAGTGCCTTCAATGGTGTTCCTGCTAGCAATCGTTCTACCAATGGTCAGTATCAGTACACTGTTGGTAAATTTGCCGAGTGGTGGTCTTCTACTCCATACAATGTCTATTATGCTTGGAGCTGGGGCATTTCTTACGATGTCAACTCAGTAAACCACTATGGTGTATGGCAGGAAAATGGTTTTTCTGTTCGTTGCATAAAAGATTGATTTTTAAGGTTTACGAGATTCAAATCAACCTAAACATTTATTCACAATGTCTCGAAGGTTTAAAACCTTTCGGGAAGTTTTTGTTTGGAAAGCACTGAATCTTTCTGAAAGTTTGCGTTGTAATTAATACTATCCAACTAAGTGAATACTCAACATCGCCTAAACGAACTCACAGACAGGCTCAATTATCTGAATCACCGCTATTACATGGATAATGTAAGCGAGGTTTCGGATTTTGAGTTTGATCAAATGCTGAAGGAACTGGAAGTTCTTGAATCAAAAAACCCAGAATGGAAACGGGAAGATTCCCCCACTTTGCGCGTAGGTGGTACCATTACAAAAGAGTTTGCGACGGTCAAACACAAATATCCGATGCTTTCGTTGGGCAACACCTACAACGAAGAGGAATTACGCGATTTTGACGAAAGAGTGAGGAAGAGTTTACAGTTATCAGATAACAGTCAACAGTCAACAGTCAACTATGAATACGTAAGCGAACAAAAGTTTGACGGGGTAGCCATAAGTATAATGTATGAAAATGGTTTCTTGAAACAAGCCGTCACACGTGGCGATGGCGTGCAGGGCGATGATGTAACTGCCAATGTGAAAACCATCAAAAGCTTGCCTCTGAAAATTAACCATCCTCAGTTGCCCTCAGAATTTGAAGTGAGGGGAGAAGTGTTTCTTTCAAGGCAGCAATTTGACAGAATAAACAAAGAAAGAGAGGAAATTGGCGATGCCCTTTTGGCCAATCCCCGAAATGCTGCCGCCGGTACTTTGAAAATGCAAGATTCCTCGATTGTGGCCAAACGCCAGCTCGATTGTTATCTATATTCACTTACGGGTTCCAATTTGCCTTTTAAAAAACATTCCGATGCATTGTCTGCCCTGAAGACTTGGGGATTCAAAGTTTCTGATACGTTCAAAGTATGTAAATCGATAGAGGAAGTATTTGAATACGTGCATTTGTGGGAACATAAACGTTTTGAATTGCCGGTAGATACCGATGGAGTGGTATTGAAAGTAAACAGTTACGAACAGCAAGAATTTTTGGGCTTTACTGCCAAATCGCCTCGTTGGGCTATATCTTACAAGTTCAAAGCCGAGTCGGCAGTTACCCAGTTGCTCGACATTCTCTATCAGGTAGGTCGTACGGGTGCCATTACACCGGTAGCCATCTTGAAACCTGTTTTGTTGGCAGGTACTACTGTAAAAAGAGCTTCTTTGCACAATGCCAATGAAATAGAACGGCTTGACATTCGAATAGGAGATTTTGTGCATGTAGAAAAGGGTGGAGAAATCATTCCTAAAATAACGGGGGTAGAACTGAGCAAAAGAACTCATAACTTGCCTTCGACAAACTACATTAGCCATTGTCCTGAATGTGGAACAGAACTAGTTAGAAACGAAGGGGAAGCCAATCATTATTGCCCCAACGAAAAAACCTGCCCACCCCAAATTAAGGGAAGGTTCGAGCATTTCATTGGCCGAAAGGCTATGAACATAGACGGCATTGGTGCCGAAACAATCGAACTATTGGTTCAGAAAGGACTTGTGCACAACATTGCCGACTTGTACGACCTAAAGTTTGATCAGCTGTTGAATCTTGAGCGCTTTGCCGAAAAGTCGGCTCAAAATGTAATAAAAGGCATTGAGCAATCGAAACAAGCGCCTTTTCGGCAAGTGCTCTTTGCATTAGGTATTCGCCATGTGGGCGCGACCACGGCCGAAAAACTGGCCAATCATTTTGGCAATATCAAAGCGATAAAATCGGCCAATGTGGAAGAACTTACCAAAACGCCCGAAGTAGGTGAGAAGATTGCTTACAGCATTTTGCACTATTTCGCCGATGATGAAAATAATTTGGTGCTTGAACGCCTTATGGCTGCAGGTTTGAAGTTTGAAAATGAAGAAGGGCCTGCCCTTGAAAGTGACAAACTGCATGGAAAATCTTTTGTCGTTTCGGGTGTTTTTCAACATTTTTCTCGCGAAGAGATAACACAAAAGATTTTGGCAAACGGAGGTAAAGTGCTTAGTGGAGTGTCGGCAAAACTTGATTTTTTGGTGGCAGGGGAAAATATGGGGCCTTCTAAACTAGAAAAGGCAAATAAACTGGGAGTGAAAATGATAAGTGAAGCGGAATTTATAGAGATGTTGGCTTAGATAGGCTATTTTATGAATATTACTTTATGTAATTTACCTTTTAAAATGGTTTGAAACAAAAAGGGTATGGTTTAAACCATACCCTTTTTAATTGCTGAATGACAATTGGTTTTACGCAACCTCGTCTACATTAATAAGTGATTTGTCTTTACGCTCTAGTTTAGACACACCCATCAAATATTCATCTACTGCGCGGGCACATTCACGACCTTCAGAAATTGCCCAAACTACCAAAGATTGCCCACGGCGCATGTCGCCAGCTGCAAATACTTTAGAAACAGAAGTAGAATATTTAGAAGTGTTGGCTTTTACGTTTCCTCTTTCATCGTAATCCACACCTAGTTCGTCTAGCATTCCTTCATGTTGCGGATGCAGGAAGCCAGCTGCAATTAGAATGAGATCGGCGGGCAATATACGTTCCGAACCTTCTTTTTCTACAAATTTTGGCATTTTACCATCTGTGGGTTTGTCCCACTCCAATTCCGCTATCTTCAATCCAGTCAAATTTCCTTCGGCATCGCCTATGAATTCTTTTGTTTGAATAGACCACATTCTTTCACAACCCTCGTCGTGCGAAGTGGAAGTACGTAGAATCATAGGCCAATTTGGCCATGGCATAGAATCAGTTCGTTCTTTTGGTGGTTGGGGAAGTAGTTCTAATTGCGTGATAGATTTGGCACCATGTCTGTTCGATGTGCCTACACAGTCGGCGCCGGTGTCACCGCCTCCTAATACTACCACATTTTTGCCTGTGGCCCACAAATCTTTTCCGGGTTGTGGCTCTTTTCCGTCAACACGGCGGTTTTGTTGGGGCAAAAATTCCATAGCAAAATGCACACCTTTCAGTTCGCGACCTTTAATAGGGATATCGCGCGGAATAGTAGAGCCACCAGCCAATACGATAGCGTCAAAATCACGCATCAATTGACTCACTTTC
>JBIKRJ010000201.1:0-4335 GCA_044349205.1 Cytophagales bacterium
CCTAGAAATCAATCTTGTAATAGAACAAAGGCAATCGTCCCAACTGGTAATTTCTTATCAGTGGGTCGGCGGTAGGCCTTCTTGGATCTGGTGCAAAGCTGAGAGCCAAAACGTTACGGGTATCTAACACGTTTACCAAGTCGAGTGCAATCTCGTGTGTCGTTTTTTTGTTGTTTACTTTATAGGCTACTCGCAAGTCGAATCGGAAATAATTGGGGAATTGAAGCGAATTTATCTTGTCTTCCTGAGGCACTATGTCGTAGATGCGGCTACTAGCTGCGATATCGGCAGGCGAATAGCGTCTTCCGCCAGCATAGGTAAGTTTGGTTCCAAAACTCAGGGTGTTTTTCTTGGTTTTGCCTAAACCATATTCCAAACCAGCCAAAAGATTTGTCACATAGTTTCCATTAAAGTCGGTGTTGTAGGTTTTGCCGTTGCTTCCAGTGTATTTGGAGTCAAAAAGGGAGGTTGACCACAAAAAGAAGTAGTGTTTGCTGAAGAATTTTTCAAGCGTAAGCTCTATGCCATAGTTTTCTCCTGTACCGCTGTTTTCAAAGTTATAAAGTGGGAAAAAGCGGGTGAACGTAGCCCCTTGATTGACCAACGAAATACCGGAAGGTGTTTTGTACACGGGTATGTTCCACAAATATTGGTAATAGGTTTCCACCTTTAGCCTAAAAAACTTGCTTACATTGAAATCATAGCCTATCACAAAGTGCTGGCTACGAGTGAACCCCATCTCTTTATTAGCTTCTTTGCGTTCAGCATTCAAAATTTTGACTCCGTTAGAAACAAGCGTGTCGGGGCGGGCAAAATACAGGTAGGTGGTTTGCATTTGGCTGTGCAAACCATAGGCTACACTCAAGGTGTGTCGCGGTCGAAGTTCCCAACGAACACCTGCCCTCGGTTCCAGCGCAAATGAGTTATTTAGCGTAAGCCATTGACTGTAAAGTCCTACGCTCCATATCAGATTTTCCTGCATTTTGTATCGCCATTGAAAATAAGGCTGAACTAGTTGGTAGCTTATTTGGGTGTTCAGGCGTTCTTTGTAAGGCACTGCTTCTATGGCATTTGGAGTGCTGTCTTGCACCCCAATTATTTTCACGCGATCGTAAAAATTGTTTTGGTAATTCGATACGAAGAAACCCGCCTTGTAGCTGTGTTGTGCATTCAGTTTGGTATTGGCATAGAAGGCAAGCGTAGTTTTGCCTTCCGATTGGTTGTAGGATAGAATGGAAGGGTACGGTTCTAAAGGCCTACCGTTGGGGTCACGTACAACAAAGTTGTGATTGGACGAAATGCCTGAACCACTTTGAGCCAAAACGGTTTTTAGATAGGTTTTGGCATTTAATTGGTAGGTGTGCGAAAGCCCTATTACCCCCATTTTGGTTCGGAAATATTGGTCGCGGTTTTTGTCGCCGTACGATTCATTGATTTCAGATAGGTCTTTGAATTTGCTTGTGACAATGTCGATAGCGCTCATACCTCCAATGCCCCAAATACTGAAAGTTCCAGCTTTCTGTGTAGGCAAATTGATTTTGAAACCAGCGTCTTGGTATTTTGGAATGGCGTTGGTTCCTATGTTGATGTTCACGCCTTGCAGCATATCAAAAGTAGAATACCGATAGGTGACCAAATAGCTTGCGCGCGAAGATCGTTTAATAGGACCTTCGGACGAAGCTTCGGTTCCTAATATGCCAAACTGAAAAGTATTTTCATATTTCTCGGTATTTCCGTTTCGCATCCTCACATCAAACACGCCGCCCACTGCATTGCCATACATGGCAGGAAATGCACCCGTCATAAAATCGGAAGTACCCAAATATTTGTTGTTGATGATAGAAATGGGGCCACCCATGCTGCCTGCTATGCTAAAGTGGTTGGGGTTGGGAATGTCCACTTCTTCTAATCGCCAAAGCAAGGAAGAGGGGGAATTGCCGCGCACTACTATGTCGTTACGGGTGTCATTATTGCCTTGTACACCGGCAAAATTGGAAGCCATACGGGCAGGGTCTTGGCGCGAACCAGGATAGCGTTCGGTTTCCTCTACCCTAAACATACGCGCGCTTACCGAGCTCATTTCGTTCATACTGCCCGCCTTGTCCGTAACGGTCACCACCACTTCTTTAGTTTCGGTAATCGCTTCTTCTAGTTCTATGTTTAGCACCACTTCTTTGGCCGAACTCACCATCACATCGGGAATGGTGATCGTTTTGTAACCAATGTAGGAAACAGCAAAATCTCGGCGACCGATGGGCACATTTTCCAATTTGAAGTAGCCTTCCTCGTCGGTTTGCGTACCAATTTTGAAGCTACTGTCGGCTACCATCCGTACCACGGCACTAGGCAGTGGCACACGCGATTCTTTGTCGGTCACTCTTCCTTTTACAGTTTGTACTATACCCTGGGAAAAAAGAAAATAGGGCAAGGAGAGGAAAATGAGGCTAATAAAACCACTTCTCATATTATCTGAAGGCTGTTTTTATTGGGCTATACCCAATTCTTTTTCGTGATGTTTTCTAAGTTTTTTTGCCAATTCGGCTATTTCATTGGCCATGTATTCGTCGCCTGTAGCACCTCGCAGGGTTTCTCCCATTCCTACTAAGGTTTCTATCGAAAATTTCTTCATTTCGTCTACTTCCATTTCTTTTGTCCACAAGTCAAGTTTTAGTGTGTTTTTGGAAGCGTGGTCCCAAATGGAGACCGCTATGCCTTTTGTTTCGTACACTTTCTCTTCTGGGTTATTGTCGGTGGCTAACCAAAATATCTTGTCGGGAATGTTTTGGTCGTCTAATTCGATGCTGAAATGAAGCTCGCTGCGTTTCATGAAATGGATTATTGATAATGGGACAACAAAACTACATGAAATACACTACAAATGCGTAACTTGATTTTACGCTGTACCACAAACATGCAAGGCATTCCGCAACCGATTAAATCAACACTTGAAGAAAAATTGTCGTTTCAAATACAAGATTTCGAGTTTTTGAGCGGTGGTTGCATAAGTCCGGCAGGTTGTGTACATACCAATCATGGCCGTTTTTTTATTAAATGGAACAAGGCCAGCGCTTACCCACACATGTTTTCGCGCGAAGTCGATGGTTTGAGATTGATTGCTGAAACGAAAACGGTAAAAGTGCCCGAAGTGATTTTAGAAGGAAATGTCGGGGGCATCTCTTTTTTAGTTTTAGAATTTTTGGAAAAAAGCGAAGCCAATGATTTTTTGTGGATCGAACTGGGAACCCGAATAGCCTTACTACACCAACATAGTGGGCTAGGTTATGGACTTCATTTTTCAAATTACATAGGCAGTTTGGAGCAAAGTAACCACTTGCATTTCAACTGGATTGACTTTTTTGTGGAAGAAAGATTAAAGAAACAGGTTGCCTTGGGCGTGCGAAGTGGAAAGATAGGCGCAGATTTGGAAAGGAAGTTTGAATTGCTGTATCAGAAATTGCCTCAACTTTTGCCCATTCCAGAAAAATCTTCTTTGCTGCATGGCGACTTGTGGTCGGGAAATGTGGTCTTGGCAAATCATGCGCCCTATCTTGTTGACCCGGCGGTGTATTTTGGGAACAGGGAAATGGACATCGCTTATTCTACCCTTTTTGGCAAGTTCCCTCAGGTTTTTTACCAAGTTTATCAAGAAGCCTATCCCTTGCCATTGGGCTTTCAAGGGCGCATAGACCTATACAATCTCTATCCGCTGCTGGTCCATGTCAATCTATTTGGCGGCAATTATGTGGAAGAGGTAAAAGAGGTTTTGCAAGCCTTTGTTTGATGCTTTGGCTATTGCGTAGTTCTATACTTTGAAACCTTTACCTTTGCAGGCTGGTTGAAATAATTATTCCAACTTTTACTTTGTCTGCCATCTTACCCAAACCCAATCCCAAACCCATTGCTGCCAAAGAATACATCGAAGTATTTGGGGCACGTGAGCACAACCTGAAAAACATAGACGTGCGTATTCCGCGCAACAGCTTGGTGGTCATTACGGGCATCAGCGGCAGTGGCAAATCTTCACTTGCGTTCGACACCATTTATGCTGAAGGGCAGCGGCGCTACATGGAAAGTTTTTCGGCTTATGCCCGCTCTTTCATAGGCGACATGGAAAGGCCCGATGTGGACAAAATAAATGGACTGAGCCCTGTTATTTCCATCGAACAAAAAACGACCTCTCGCAACCCACGCTCTACGGTGGGAACTACTACTGAGATTTATGATTTTCTTCGGCTGTTGTATGCACGTGCCGGCGAGGCTTTTTCTTATTTGACTGGCAAAAAGATGGTGCGTCAGTCAGAAGACCAAATCATCGATAGCTTGCTGAAAACCTTC
>JBIKRJ010000200.1:0-4335 GCA_044349205.1 Cytophagales bacterium
TTGAAAACGAATTCGACCTGATTGAAGTTCGCAACATTCTTTCGAAAACCGAAGGTGTGGTGTTGCAAGACGACCCTGCCAACCAAATTTATCCTATGCCGATGAACTCGCATGGCAAAGACGAGGTGTTTGTAGGGCGCATACGTCGCGACGAAACACAAGCCAAAAGTTTGAACTTGTGGATTGTAGCCGACAACCTTCGCAAAGGTGCCGCCACCAACGCGGTTCAAATTGCCGACTATTTGCTTAAAAAAGGACTGGTAAAATAGTTTTTAATTCCTAGTTCGCACTTTCTAGTTCAGAGTTCGTAGTTTAGAGTTTAGCTTCTATCGCACTCGTTTGTAACGAGTGTGCGCGAGAAATGCGTTTTCAACGCCCCTTTTTACATGCTCAAAGTAGAGATTTTAAAGTCTATTTCAGCCGTTACAAACAGCTTTCTCAACCGCCCTCGTTACCGCTACGCTCAAAAGAGGGCGATGTGTGAGGACACCCGCCTAGGTTGAAAATCAAGATTAAACGAATTTTAGATAGTTATTTGTGTCAGCTGATAACACCTGACACGGCTAAAAAATTCAAATAATCAATCTCTTACGCAGCGCACAGAATGACCACGGTACTTTTATGCCCTGTCAGGTGTTATCACCTGACAGTTTTTTCACATCTCTCCCATTTTTCAACGCAAAACCAGATGTGCCTGCCGATGCAGGGTCGCTGAGCTTGTCGAAGCACACCTTCTACAACAATTGTAAGGTAGATGGGCTTTCTATTTTTTGTAGGTAGAAATTTCTAATTTAGGGCAGACATACGGCGTTGCCTGAAAAGCCAGAAATAGAGTAAGGGGCGGATACCCAAAAGCCACACGAGTAGGTCATCTTTTACCATCCATTTTATGAAAAATAGTTTACTCATTTGCCTTTTCTTTTGCTCGTTTTGCAGCACTTCATTTGGCCAAACTGAAGAACCTACCAGTCCTGTGCAAAAAGACATCGTAACCAGCACAAGTGGCAAGTACATAGCCAGCGAATATTTAAGAGTGATGCTTGTAGATGGTACCAGCGTAGTAGTCAAAACCGATGCCGTAGCTCCCTCGGTTGGGGTCATCAACAAGGAAAATTTTGTTCGCCTTTTTTACACCTTTACCATGCAGGCGGTATATGACCTTATTCCACAAGGCATTACCAAGGTGGTGTATTTAACCACCTCCGAAGGCGCTCCCGATATTGAAGTGAGCATGATGATGAGCAAAAAAGGCCTTCAAACTGTGGTAACAAGCAATACCAGCAACAGCGGCACCAAAAATACCGCCATATTGTGGAGCGAGATATTCAAATAAGGCATCCGTTGCTGGAAATGAATTGAAAAAACAATACCTATAAGTCATTAAAAACGAGTAATATAGCCAAAGTGAATTTTCGATTGGTTGAACTGCATTTTTTGAATCGCAGCCTGCCCCAACGAATACACAAAATTGAAAATACCGGTATTGGTACTCAAGCTAAGTCCTGCGCCAATGCCCATAGGCCAATCCTCGACCGAATCGGTTCCCACGCGGTATTGCATATACGACTTTTCAGCAAAAAGCAACAAATACGAACTTTCGTCGGTAAACTGCCTGAACTCTAATGTGGCCGTACTGTAGTATTCGGAAAAGAAAAAGTTTTCGTTGAAACCCCGTAAAGTTTTCAATCCGCCCAATTGAAACAAATCGTTGGTTAATAATATGTTATCGTTAAAAACTCGACCACCTTTTAGGCCAGTAAGCAAAGTGCTGTTTTTACCCGTCCTAAAAAAATGGCGAAACTCTCCCCTGCTGTAAAATTGGGTAGTGGTTTTGCGTACGCCCGTAAATAAAATCTCGGGAAGACGGGCATTACTCAACACCTCTTTTATGCCCACATTTCCTTCCAGGGCTATCCAATTGCCTTTTTTTGGATAGAAATAGTCGTCCAAATCATTCCATTCGTATTCAGCCCCGTAAGTGGTCAAATTAAAATCCAGAAAAGGAGGCTTGGCAAAGGCCGAATATTGTTTTGTACTAAGCAGGCGCGACTGCTTGCTGCCCACATAGAAACCCATTTTGCTGCTTCCACTTAAATTGAAATTGGTTTTGAGCATGGCCGTAACGGTCTGGAAAGTCGTGTCTTGTTTTATCAAGTCAAACATTGGCATGAAATTCATAGGAGAATTGAACAAATTGGGATGAAAATATTCCAAGCTAATTTGCTGAGATAATGGTTTTAATCTGCGCCATTCTATACGCATGCCCTTGCCTTTGCCTCCCATGTTTTTCAGGTTCATATTGAATTCGCCCGTGACAATCAGCTTGTTTTGGCCGGCGGTCGCTTGCTGATTGGGCAAAAACCCAGCTACCCCGTCTATCTGATTGGCTTTTCGGTCTTCCAAATAAAAATTAGTCTGCGCCTTTTCATTTCTAAACGCCACCACAGGCACATCGTTTACTTTCAAGTAAGGAAGTTGTTTCAACAATTTATGGGCATTGTCAACGGTAGCTTGGTTAAAAGGACTTCCGTAGGCTATTCGTGTATAGTTGGACAAAAATTTTGACTTTGTTTTGGTTTTGCCCACTATTTGCAACGAGTCAAACACCACAAAAGGCCCTTGAACCAACCTCAGTTTGCCTTTCAGACAATCATTGGCTTCTACCTGAATGGAATCGACAAACACATAAGCAAAAGGAAACCCAATGGTTTGATAAAAATCCACCAAGCGCTTTTCCATTTTATAGAATTCCTTGAAAGAAAATTTATGTATTTCGGGAAATATGCTTTTCAAACCAGAGCGGCGCAAAGCCAGCATACTGACTCCGCTTGTGTTAATGACGGCTTTTTTATACACATTGCCCAAAAACAGCTGCACCCACAAAGTATCTTTCGACTTGGTAAACGAGTCGGGCGAGGCAGTTAAAAAGCCTCTTGCATGTAGTTGGGATACTACTGCTGCTATTTTGCTTTGGGTTTGCAAGGAGTCTTTGTAAAAAAATGACAGCGCCGAAGGGGAAACATATTTCTTCAATACAGCGCTTGGCTCTAGCATTACCTGCTTCGGTTTTTGGGCAAAACACATAGTGGCCATAGACACCAAAGCCAAACTTAAACCCACTATGTATATCTTTATGAACAATTTAAACTGGATTCGATAATGTTTATACTTCCCACCCTGTAAGCATGCCCGGCATTTACCTACACATACCCTACTGCAGGCAAGCTTGCCATTACTGCGATTTTCATTTTAGTACAAATTTGAAAAATAAAACGGCAATGGTGCAGGCAATCGTACATGAGCTGGAATTGCGCAAGGATTATTTTAACTCGAAAGAAGTGAACACCATTTATTTTGGAGGGGGCACTCCTTCACTTCTTTCCGAATCAGAACTTGGCTTTTTGTTGGAACACATTCATCGTCTTTTTTCCATCGCAAGCCAAGCCGAAATCACAATTGAATGCAATCCTGAAGACTTGTCGAAAGATAAATTAACTTCATTAAACACTTTATATTTTAATAGACTAAGCATTGGAATACAAACTTTTAACGATAATATTTTAAAATACACAAACCGTATTCATACTGGAGCTGAGGCACGCCAAGCAGTATTGAACGCCCAAGAAAAAGGCTTTGAAAACATCACACTAGACCTGATGTATGCCTTGCCCCAAGGCACAATGGAAACGCTACAACACGACCTCGAAACGCTCGTTTCGTTGAATGTACCGCACCTATCGGCCTATTGTTTTACGCTTGAGGAGAAAACCGTTTTTGGCACTTGGGCAAAACAAAAAAAGCTAGATAAGCATGGCGATGATTGGGAACAGGAAAACTATTTGCAAGTGCAGAAGTACCTGACACAACATAGCTACGAACAATACGAAATTTCGAATTTTGCCCGAAAAGGCCGTTATTCAAGGCACAATTCCTCTTATTGGCTGGGCGAACACTATTTGGGAATAGGCCCCGGAGCACATTCCTATAACGGCACCGAAAGGCAATGGAATATGCGCAACAACGCGCTGTATATCCAAAAGCTGAAACATAACCAACTGGCATACGAAAGTGAGCTACTGAGCCAAAAAGAACAGCTAAACGAGCTGCTTTTAGTACAACTTCGTACCAAATGGGGGCTAAACCTTGACAATATAAAGTCGCGTTTCGGGTTCGATTTCATGGATGTAAGAAAAAAAGAGATACACAAACTATTAAAAAACAATTTATTACAAACAGAAAACAACGTTTTATTCCTTACCGAAAAAGGAAAATTGCTTGCCGATGCCATTACAGTGGACTTAATGCTCTGAACTCAAAAACCGACAATGACGGGTT
>JBIKRJ010000202.1:0-4329 GCA_044349205.1 Cytophagales bacterium
GGTTCGTCGATGATTCCTTTGCCAAAAATCCATTCGGTGCCAGCAAGGGTAGTAGTGACAATGGTTACGACAAATAGCGTAGTTTGAATGAGAAGTGTTTTTTTGTGAGGGGTCATGTATCGTTTTTTGTACAAATCTACCAACTGTAAGGTTGGAAAAATAGTTGTAGCAAAGATTAAGGGTATTTACTTATTTTACTAAATTAGAAGCTTTGCCATAAAGCCAATACACCAAGCTATCGGCATATTTAATATCAGACTAAAGGTTTTTCCATGATAAATGTAGAAAAAGAAAGAGTATTAAGGGCAAAAAGAAATAGAGAATGGAAAAAATGGGGCCCTTACTTGTCTGAGCGCCAGTGGGGTACCGTGAGAGAAGATTACAGTTTGCATGGTTCGGCCTGGGAATATTTTCCTCATGACGATGCGCGTAGTCGTGCTTATCGCTGGGGCGAAGATGGCATTATGGGCATTTGCGATACCTTGCAATATTTGTGTTTTAGCATTGCCCTGTGGAACGGAAACGACCCTCTTTTGAAAGAGCGTTTGTTCGGACTTACAGGCAATCAGGGGAATCACGGTGAAGATGTGAAGGAATATTATTATTACTTGGATTCGACGCCCACCCACTCTTACATGAAGATGCTGTACAAGTATCCTCAAAAAGAATATCCTTACGACAAAATTGTACAGGAAAATGGAAAACGCAATAGAAAAGACCCTGAATACGATTTGATTGATACGGGTGTTTTCGACGATAATCGATATTTCGATGTTTTTGCCGAATATGCCAAAGAAGATGCTGAAGATATTTTTATCAAAATTACGGTCGTAAATCATGGGCCTGAAAAAGCAACACTTCACTTGTTACCCACCCTTTGGTTCCGTAATATTTGGGCTTGGTCGCAAGACCCCTATCGCCCCGAAATGCAATTGGTTAAAAACGGAAACGCGATCAATGTAGAACACAAAGACCTTGGTAGCTATAACCTATATTTTGAAGATGGCGGTGAAGCCCTTTTTTGTGACAACGACACCAACCATGTGCGCATTTATGGGCACAAAAAAAACGAAGGGTTTGTTAAAGACGGTATCAATGATTTTATCATTAAAAAAGATAAAAAGGCCGTAAATCCCGAACAGAAAGGAACGAAGTCTTCCATTTGTTATGAGCTGAATCTTGCTCCGGGCGAATCAAAATCTATCAAGCTTCGCTTGTCCGACAAGTCGATAGTAGAACCTTTCGAAGAATTCGAACAAGTGTTTTCGTCTCGAAAACTTGAAGCCGACATATATTTCGAAGAGCTGCAAAAAAACATCAAAAACGCTGACGAACGGAATATCATGCGTCAGGCATTGGCGGGAATGCTAATTACCAAACAGTTCTATTATTACGACGTAGATACTTGGCTAAAAGGCGATAAACTTTCTGCGCCCCCCACGGGTAGAACCAATGGCCGAAATAAAGACTGGAAGCACATAAAAAACATGGAAATCATTTCCATGCCCGACAAGTGGGAGTACCCTTGGTACGCAGCTTGGGACTTGGCTTTCCACACTATTCCTTTGGCCATGATAGATGCCGACTATGCCAAGCGCCAGTTGATATTGTTTTTGAGGGAGTGGTACATGCACCCTAATGGTCAAATACCAGCCTATGAATGGCATTTTAGCGATGTGAATCCACCTGTGCACGCATGGGCTTGCTGGCGTGTGTATGAAATAGAAAAAGACCAAAACAAGGGAATTGGCGACATCAATTTTTTGGAACGCGTATTCCATAAGTTACTTTTGAATTTTAATTGGTGGGTAAATAGAAAAGACAGCGAGGGGAAAAACATTTTTGAAGGTGGCTTCCTGGGTTTGGACAACATAGGAGTATTTGACAGAAGCCATGCTTTGCCAAAGGGTGGAAAATTGGAACAAGCCGATGCCACTGGTTGGATGGCCATGTATTCGCTCAATATGTTGCGCATTTCGATTGAACTGGCCAAATACAACTCGGCTTATGAGGATATGGCATCCAAATTTTTGGAACATTTCCTGCTCATTGCGGGTGCCATAGCCAATTTTAGCGGCAGCGATTTGAATTTGTGGGATCCTGATGATGAGTTTTTCTACGATGTGTTGCACACCCAAGACGGTGGTCACGAACACTTAAAAGTTCGTTCAATGGTTGGACTCATTCCCTTGTATGCCATCGAAACGATAGAACCCGAAGTGTTGGACAAGTTGCCGCATTTCAAGCGTAGGATGGAGTGGTTTTTTAACTATCGTCCAGAATACAAGCAACTTATTTCGATGTGGAAAAGACCAGGCGCAGGTATCAGAAGGCGTTTTTCTGTATTGAAAGGCACTCGCCTTATTAAAGTGTTGAGTCGCATGTTGGACGAGACCGAGTTTTTGTCCGAACATGGCATCAGGGCACTATCCAAATACCATCAAGAAAATCCATACAGCTTTACCACCGAAAACGAAACGCTTACCGTATCGTATCAACCTGCCGAATCTGATTCGGGTATGTTTGGAGGTAATTCAAATTGGCGTGGTCCTATTTGGTTCCCAGTAAATTATTTGTTGATTGAGTCGTTGTATAAGTTTTACCACTATTATGGCGACGAGTTTCTAATTGAGCACCCCACAGGTTCGGGCAATATGCTAACGCTGAAAGAGGTAGCCGATGAACTTAGCAACCGACTTATCAATATTTTCAAAAAAGATAAAAATGGACGCAGGCCTGTATATGGCAACAATGTAAAAACACAAACCGACCCTCATTTCAAAGACCACATCCTCTTTTATGAGTTTTTCAATGGAGATACCGGCGAGGGAGTAGGAGCAAGCCACCAAACAGGTTGGACAGGTTTAGTAGCCGACTTGATTTTCAAGAAGTACAACAACAAGTATTATTGATGTTTATAAGATAATACCTGCTAAAAGTCCTGTAAGAATAATATAGGGAGAAGGCACTACATCCCACAGAAGCATCAGTAGCGTTCCGAAAATTATTGCATAATTAAGTGGGTCGGATGGTACTTGGTAAAACATGGCGATGGCGGTAGAAATAACCAATCCCGAACTTACGGCGTTTATTCCTTCCAAAGAGGCTTTCACAACTCGATAACGCTTCAAGCTTGTCCAAAATCGAATTACAAAAAATATGAGAAATGTGCCTGGTAAAAAAATACCAGCCGCCGACACTATCCCGGCCAATATTTGAGGGAAAACTCCATATTCTCGGAAAGTGAGCGCTCCTATGTACGAGCAAAATGAAAACACTGGTCCAGGCACTACTTGTGCTATTGAATAACCAGAAAAAAATTCGGCCGATGTTAAGTATCCTTTGAATTCAACAAATTCGCGATAGAGTAGGGGAATCAGAACCTGACCGCCACCAAAAATCAAACTTCCGTTACGATAGAAGTTTTCAAACACCCTCACATAAAGGGAGTGTGTAATGCTTCCAATGATAGCGGCCAATAGAAAGGTGCCGATGAAAAGGTAAAAATTGGCCCACTCCACCTTCATGGGTACTTTTTCTTCCTTGCGCTGTTCGTCGTATTTGAATGCCGAGATACAGCCTCCTCCCAAAAGAAGCAAAGGTAAAGTCCAGGGTGTGCCCCAAAAGAAAGAAATGAAGGAAGATACGACCATGAGCGTGATGCCTGTTTTTGTCACCACCACTTTGCTACTAATCATGTAAGCCGCATAGGTTACAAAACCTATCGCCATAGGTTGTATAAAACGAGCAAATTCCATTGAAACGCCGTTTTTTTCAAGAAGATTGACGAAAATAGCAGCGGCTGTCATAAGTGCCACCGCAGGCAAGCACCACACCATCAAGGTAAGATATGCCAAATTTGCACCGCCAATCCTGAAACCAATCGCCGTAATGGTTTGTGTGGAAGTGGGGCCAGGCAATATTTGACAAAGTGCGTTAAGTTCTAAAAGCTCTTCTTCAGAAAGATAATTGCGCTTTTCGACCATAAGTTTGAACAACATAGAAACGTGTGCTTGTGGACCACCAAAGGCACTCAACGAGAGGTAAAGCACATCGCGTAAAAAAAAGAGATGGCGTCTGTTGAGTAACTTCATCGCTTAAGCTAAAATACTTTCAAAAGCAAAAGATAGGGCAAAGATAAAAATTTTTCTATGCTTGCTTTCGTATTTAGGAAGCTTACAGGATGCCTAGTTTTTTAAGTTCGGCATCTAAAACTAATAGGTTTTTTACCGCAACTTTCGAATTGTTTTCTACGGGCTCTTCTGGAATTATTTGCACATATTCATCGTCTAGTTCGCCAAGTTTAACCCGTACTTTTTTAATAATGTT
>JBIKRJ010000203.1:0-4312 GCA_044349205.1 Cytophagales bacterium
ACACCTTATTTGGCATTCAGGTTCGCTTCAGCCTATCTTAATAAAAGCTAAACACCTAAAATTATATTTTCCCAACCGCCTTTTGACCGCCTCTCCTCCACCTTCCTCTTAAAATTGGCGCAAGTAGCCAATCTCAAATCCAGTATTTCGGCCAGCTCTTTGTTAGAATACTTGTCTTTTGCCAAAAGCATGATATAGGTTATGTACATGGCTTTCATCAGACTGAATTTAAGACCATGGAACAAAGTGCCCGCAGTGGCAGTTTCGCGGTTGGTGCATCGAGTACATTTTCTAGAATAGGGCTGGTCGCCTTTCAAATATTTGCGGTTTTCGCATTGCTTGCACACAAAACCCGCTTGCCATTTCAGTTCCGAAAGGTATTTCAAACAGGCGTCGTCGTGGGGAAAAAGCTGGGTAAAGGCTTGGTAAGAAACTTCTTTGCCTCTTATACTTTCAAAAATACTTTCATTTATTTTCTGCGAAAGCTCCCATTTTTCTTTGTCTATTTTGGCCCAATCGGTTTCCAATTTTTCTTTATAAAAAGAGAGTTCTTTGTAGGCTTGCCCCAGTTCTTCGTTTTTGACGTGCAATTCGTGGGTTCTCTTTGCCACTTTAGTTTCCAATTCGCGATTGATGCTTTCCTTTATCTCGTTTTTTTCCTCGATTTCGGCAATAAGCTGTTTATCCAATTCAGCCTTTTCACGCAACAACTGCATTTCATGTAAGTGCAAAAGCCGCAGCTCTTCGTTTTGCTTTTTGTACTTGCTAGCCAAGGCATAAGACATGATAACCACCTCGGTAAGAATAGAGAAATTGGAAGCATAAATGGTAAAAACATTGTTGACTATCAAACCGTTGACGCGCAAAAGGAAACACAAAACACCCAAAATGAACGAAGTAAAGCCTATCAAAAAATAAATAGAAGGCGTATCTTTTTGCCAAGCCAAATACAAGGCAGCCACATACACAAAAAAGTAGGGCAAAGGATACAAATAGCTAGAAAAATGCCACAAATGGCTCAAGTAAGACTCAGAGTAATACACGGCGGCATACAAAAAAATGAAGAAAATTGCGGCTTGCAACAACTTGGGAGTCTTGGTACGCAAACCCAAAAAACTGTTGGCAAAACCACAAAAAGTAACCAACACCAACAAAATACTGACATCAAAATGATACTTGTTGATAATGGCAATTGAAGGCCATATAAACTGGAAACCAAGCCCATCTTCGCGCAAAGCATTGAAAATGCAAGCTGCCACATAGGCCGAATACCACAAATAAGCATGCTGTTTCACATTGATAAAAAGTACCAAATTGTAAATGAGCAAAATCGCAAGTGCGCCATAATAAAGCCCCAAAAACCAATATTCATCCAGTGCATAGCCTATCAGATGGGTAGAACTTACAATGCTGGCATAAAATTTTGAGGTGTAGGGCGAATGAAACTTCACAAGTATGGTCTTGTGACCACCGGGCAAAACCGAAAACTGAAAAAAATGATTTTTATGCTGCACAAGCCTTACTTGAAAAGGTAACAAATAGCCCGACTTGCCTACTAAATGAATTTTTCCGTCAACCAATTCGTACACTTCGGCATAGGCCACATGAGGGTCGTGCAACTCCAAAAACCATTCTTGCAAATGGGACGCATTTTGCATTTCAATCGACATCCAATAATCGGCTTTCAAATTGGAAGAATTGTCAAACTGGTTGGTGTAATAAATAGGCAGAAAACGATGCTCTAAAAACAAATCTTTTATTTGGGCAGGTGCGAGGCCATGCTGGTCTACGAAGCCCATCACTTCTTTCCCGTCCAAGTTATTTTTGCCCATATTGTCGGTAAGCAAAATGCGCTGGGCAAACGCCCAGTTGAACACTATAAGCAAAAAAAGAACACAAGATGATTTCATGCTTTGCCAGATTGGTCACGAAAATAACACACTATGCCATTTGTTTAAAAAATCAAAAATAGAAGCGTTTTTTATTGGTCAGCAAACGCTTTTTTATATCTCGCAATAGACATAATTCTCGCTACTTTTCAAATAAAAATCGGTTTGAAAAGTCAATCGCAAAATAATGCGCCATTAATTTGGTGCTTTCATCTAAAAGTATGAATTTTCAATACTTTATAACTATTGCATAATCGTGTTTTTTAGAAAAAACCACATAGTACTTTCAATCGCAATTGTTACCTTGTTTGTTGCGAGGCAAGGCGAAGCCCAAACCAATTTCAAAGGGCGAAATTTTATACAATACGAGGGTGCACCTTATTACATAAATGGTCACAATGTGCCTTGGAACAAGTTTGGAGGTGACTTTGGCAACCACGAACTGTGGGGGTCTTTGTACGATTCCAAATGGTTTGAAAACATGTTCAAAGAAAGCCACGAAAACGGGGTAAATGTGGTGCGTTTGTGGATACACTGCGACGGCCGCGCCAATCCCGAGTTTGACGAAAACGGCTTTTGTACTGGTTTCGACCCAGACTTCTTTATGGACTTGGACGATTGTTTTCGTTTGGCACAGAAGTACGAAATCATGATTATGCCCTGTCTTTGGTCTTTCGATATGTGCAAAGATTCCAGAGAATCGGCAGGAGAATATGCAGGCAACCACCAAGAGTTGCTGACCGATAGTGCCAAAATGGAAAGCTATTTGCAAAAATGTTTTCTGCCCATGGTGAAAAGATATGCCAACCAGTGCAACCTGTTTGCTTGGGAAGTTTGCAATGAGCCCGAATGGTCGCTAGACAGAAAATCCATTCCTGCCGACAAAGATTGGGCGTACCAGTCGTACCACGTTGTGCCCATTTTAGCTATGCAAAAACTTACAGCCAAAATGGCTTCTATCGTGCATCGCTATTCCAAAAAAATGGTCACAACCGGTTCGGCAGCCATTCGTTGGAACTCTGACGTGGCCCCCTCTGGTATTGTGAACCTGTGGAGCGACAAAATGCTGATGGAAGCCAATGAGAACGATCCACTCTCCTACCTCGATTTTTATCAAATACATTACTACGACCACTTTAAAGCCAGTGGGGCCGACCCTTATGACACCACCCGCAATATCGACTACTGGAAATTTGACAAGCCTGTGCTGATTGGCGAAACACCTGCTTCAAAAGAAAAATCGGCCTATTACACGCCCGACCAAATGCTTGAAAATGCTTTGAAAAATGGCTATGCAGGCACTATGTTTTGGTGCTACGAAGGCGGCGACGGCCACGGGGCTTGGAAAGATTTCAAAGATGCCAACAAAACTTTTGCCCAAAAACACCCCCAATTGGTAACACCAACCGAGTTTCCTTGCCTAAAACTAATGCCCGCCAATTTGGGACTTACCTCTACGAAATCGGACAAAGAATACAAGCTTGATTGGAGCGTATTGAAATTTGCTTGGGCTGGGAAATTTGAATTTTTCAGCCAAAATCCCGACGGTAGCTTATCGCCGTTAACAGTCAAAATCAATCAGAATGGCAAAAACTTCAACACCATTTTAAGTGAAGAAATGGTCGCTAAAAACAACCGTTTTGTTTTGAAACAAAAAGATGTGTTTGGCTACGAAAACCAAACAAAACCTTTTTCAATAAACGCAGAAGGCATCAAAACAGTATCTATCCAAAATCCCTAAATCCAACTCATAATCAACCCTTTAACATTCACTATTATGAAAAAGAAACTTTACTCTTCGATGCTAAGTATGCTAGCAATTGCGGCGGTGGCGCAAAACCCCACCGGCAGACTGGTACCCAACGAAACAAACCCTACGGGAATTATTTACAACTACACGGCCGACAATTTTTCCTACTATACTTCTGAATACGTTCCAAACCTTGCTGATGCTGGTACAATAAATACCGCCGAGGGTAACATTAAATACACGGGCAAAAAAAACAGCTCTACCTTTCAACAAGCTATGTACCGAATTGAAGCGGGCGGGCAAATTGACATCGACATTAGCTCCAACCCAATATTGTATATCAAAATGAAAGGAACTGTGGGCGATGTGGTCAAAATATCGTTGAAGAACAGCGCCTACACCGACCAAAACACTGGAGACGATTTTCCAAACCGATATTTTGGCGGTTTCAACATTCAACAGCCGCTTACTTGTACCGACTATTCTTGGTACAAATTCGACTTTACCGGCATTTATGCCCAGCAGGCTCCCAGCTACACCGATATTCCAGGCACCAATGTAGCTGCCACCAAAAACCGTATCAATACCTTTGAAATAACCAACGAAGTAAACCTTACTGGCCGTGCTTCCTACGATTTTTACATTGACTCGGTACTAATGGGCGCTACAGGCA
>JBIKRJ010000204.1:0-4287 GCA_044349205.1 Cytophagales bacterium
AAATGTGGCAACAGCCTACGATTTTACCCTGCTTGCCGACGATTGGGTAAAACGCCACCTGGCCATAAACGGCTTACGACTGAAAAGAGACTTGGAAGGCATCCCCACGCTTGACCTCGAAGAGGCCCAACCCAAAAAAAACATTGCCACCACGCGAAGTTTTGAAAACCAATACACCGAATTTGAACAACTGGCCGAACGCATCAGCACCTTTGCCGCTTCCTGTGCCGAAAAACTACGCAAACAAAAATCCTGCTGCAACTCCCTCATGGTTTTTGTCCTTACCAACCGCCACCGGCACGACTTGCCCCAATACAGCCGAAACATTGTGATACAGCTGCCCTACGCCAGCAACTCCTCTATCGAATTGTCGCATTTTGCTACAGTGGCACTTAAAAAAATTTTCAAGCAAGGGTACGGATACAAAAAAGCCGGTGTCATTGTACAAGACTTTACCCCCGAAAAAGCGACCCAAACCACCCTTTTTGCCCAACGCGACCAAAGACACATTCCCCTCATGCAAGCCGTCGACGCTTTAAACCTCCAGTTCGGACAACAAAAAATCCGCCTTGCCTCGCAAGACCCCAAACGCATCTGGAAAATGAAACAAGAAAAACTATCGCCGCGCTACACCACCAACCTACACGATATTATTTCGGTAAATGTGTGATTAAGTATTGCTTCTGTTCCAAATTGGGTTTTTAGAAGGATGGTCGCTGAGCCTGTCGAAGCGCCTCCATTGATTTTAGTCTAAGCTCAATAAAACAAAAGGTAAAGCGAAGTTTTTTTCCAAATGAAATGGACAAGCCAATATCTGAATAAATACACTTTGCATTTTGGATATCTGTTCTTAGTGAAATATTCGAAATGCGCATATACGCGACTATTACAAGGAATACCGCCCCAGCGAGTTCCTTTTCGAGGGTGCAAACGGAGGGCAATACAGCGAACGAAGTTTCCAAACACTAGTGAAAGAAGCCTTGCGTAAAGCCAAGATACGCAAGCCCGCCAGTGTACACACACTCAGGCACAGTTTTGCCACTCATTTGCTGGAAAACGGCACCGACTTGCGCTACATTCAGGCACTGCTAGGGCATGGCAGCAGCAAAACCACCGAGATATATACCCATGTGACCAGCAAAGCACTAAGCGGTATTAAAAGTCCATTAGACAACTTGGATATATGAAAAGAATGAGTCATATTTGTTTTTTTACGAAGCACGAGACTTTTATACGCCTATTGCAAACAAAGGAAAGTGACGCACACCTTCGCCCAAAGCAAATATAGGCGCAATAGAAGTTGCGGGATTACCAATGTTATGGGCAAGTTTAAAAGACAACACAGCAAAGGAGAAACTATGACAAAGAAAATTCTATTACCTATTTTTTGCTTAACGACAAGCTTAATGACGTATGGGCAAACCGTTAAAACAAAAATTAAGTCGGACACCGCACAGGTGACAATTTTAAAAGTAGAACCCGACTCATTCCCTAACCTATCTATGCTTTTTTGGGCAAAGAACAAAATGGGTTATCCTGTTTGGGACATTAAAAAACAACAAGTTAAAATTTTAGAAAATGGAAAAACATGCCAAATTTTAAAATTAGAACAAGTAACAGAGAAGTTGCCTGTAAATTTAATTATCGTCTTAGACCATTCTCATTCGATGATTTCGGACAACTACTCCAAACTTGACCAATATAAAATAGAGTTATACAAAGAGCAGATGAAAACTTTTTCTCCGCTCTTTAATGCGAAGAAAGCAATCAATACTTTTTTGAAAAAATTTGACAAACCAAATGACCGAGCATTAATTGTAGGCTTTTCATCAAAAGTAGATTTAGTAACAAATTTGACAAACGACAAGCAACTATTAAGTACGCACATGAATCGTCTTGAAGAAGATGGAGGAACAGCCTTTTATGATGCGATTAATACAGGGTTAGATAGCTTGATAGAGAAAAAAGGCATAAATGTAATTGTAGCATTAACTGACGGAGACGACAATAGTTCTAGTAATTCGGCTCAAGACATTATTAAAAAAGCCAAAGAATCTGAGATTCCAATTTACATTGTTGGTTTAGGCGAAATCAAGAAGAATTTATTGGAATCCATTTCAAATGCTACCAATGGAGAATTTTATTATACCAAAAACTCCACCTCTTTAATAGAGGTTTATGACCATGTAGCAAAACAAATAAAATCAATTTATGAAATAAAATACGCTTCTAATTCACTTGATTACAATACGAGTAATCGAGATGTGGCAATGGAGTTTGATATAGATACAATGTTTTTCAATTCATGCAATTTGAAGTATGACATACCTTACTCATACATTCAAGAAAAAATTAAAGCAGAAGAACAAACAAATAATTATTTGTGGGCTATAGGAATTTCGGTAATTGTCTTAGGAGCAGGCTCATACATAATATATCGTTTCAAGAAACAAAATACTATTAACGCTTAAATTTCAAAATTCATGCAAACTCTAAAATCATTAATCTTGCTCGCACTCTTATTGTGCATATTTTCTTGTACCAAAAAATCAGACGATTTTGAATATAAGATTCTACCTGTAAAATCGGGCGACAAATGGGGGTATATCGACAAAGAAGGAAAATATGTAGTTAACCCACAATTTGACAATGCGATGCTATTTGCCGAAGGTTTAGCTTGTGTAAAAGTTGATAAAAAATACGGCTACATTTCAGAAGATGGGAAATATGTAATTAACCCAACCTACAAAGATGCTACACATTTCAGTGAAGGTCTTGCTTGTGTAGTCATTGAAAATAGTTACCCTTCATACATCAATAAAAAAGGCGAAATTCAATTTACGTTAAATACAGCCGAAAAATGCAGAGTTTTTAAAGAAGGATTAGCGGCAGTTTTAATAAAAGACAAATGGGGATTTATTGATAGTGATGGCAAAATTATAATTCAACCTCAATTTGAAGATGTCTCTGATTTCCATGAAGGTCTTTCTGTTATTACAAAGAAAATTAAGGGTGAAGAATTGAGGGGCTACATTAATAAAAAAGGAGAAATAATAATAAATCCACAATTCAAATCAGCATATATCTTTAAAGAAGGATTTGGTTCAA
The DNA here is from genome assembly GCA_044349205.1 of Cytophagales bacterium. Lineage (GTDB taxonomy): Bacteria > Bacteroidota > Bacteroidia > Cytophagales > UBA9547 > UBA9547. Next base: position 3,109 of record JBIKRJ010000204.1, read on the forward strand.
TAACAATGAACGACAAATGGGGATTTATTGATAATACAGGAAAGATTATTATAAATCCTCAATTTGAAGATACTTACTTTTTTAGCGAGGGAATGTGTGCGATTAAACAAGGAGAGAACTATGGCTTCATAGATAAACAAGGAAAAATTGTAATTAATCCTCAATTTAAATCTGTTGGAAATTTCTCTGAAAATTTAGCTGTCGTTAAATCATCAGACGACAAGTTTGGATATATCAATAACGAAGGAAAATTCGAAATCAATCCACAATTTGAAGAAGCTGGAAATTTCACGCAAGGTATTGCAATAATTAAAATTGGAGAAAAATACGGTTTTATAGACACCAAAGGCAAAATAATAGTAAATCCACAATTTGATGAAGTATATGGTTGGATGAGTTCTAACAGTCAAGTGGAATCTGATTACTTTGACTCAGAAAGTTTTTTGAACATTTTTTTGAAAAATACCGACAAGAGTGTAGTAAGAGGTATTTCAAAAGAAACTACGCTTAAAACGTTGATTGAAGTTGAACATAAAGGTAGTAACATGAATGGTGCTGGTGATTTTAGTGCCAAACTTACCGATGACATTATCATAAACGAATATTCAAAAATTTCAGAAATCGTTTACAATTTTTCTGGAAAGTTATTCTCTTACACTCCTCAATATGATGCTTATTATGGATATTATTCAGGAAACAAACAAAATGTTAATTATGGTATTACAGTGACAGGGATTGAATACACACTAGAGTTAACTGGAAAGGCTTCCAATAAATCAGAAAATATTCAAAAGGCAATAGTTGCAAAATTTACTAAGTTGTTGAATACCCAACCCGTAAAAGTTGGAGAGAGCGAATCTGTAGAAAATGGAATTCTAAGAGTGAAAGTCAGTTCTTCGGCAGGTTATTCGTCTAAAGTTTTTGTAACTGTGGAGTTTTTGTAAAATTTTCGCCTTTGTTGGTGTTCTTCACCAACAAACAAAAGACCGTAAATTTCAGATATGGGAACGAAATCCGTTGGGCGTGGAACTGCGTAGCCGCGATGTGTTCAAGCAGAAATTAAATTATATCCATTTCAATCCCGTCGGGGCAGGCTTGTGCCCTTCGGCGGTGGATTACCTTTATTCCTCTGCTTCGTTTTAAGAGAAACAGGATAGCCGATGGGGTTTCTTATCTCAT